>CALLLI010000333.1 GCA_938082635.1 uncultured Verrucomicrobiales bacterium | reverse complement strand
GGTGATAGAGCGGCCAGGACGTAATGAACCACGCAAGAAGAAGCGAAGGCCGAAAAGCTATGGATGGTTGCAAAAACCCAGGCACACCTATTTTGAGCATTTCCGAGATGAAAATCCTCCCAGAAAAATCCTCGATGAAGCCAGTTTAAACTGGTGCCATTCAGGCTAGCAACCCCCTTTCTCCCCATCTCCGATCCCTTCAACGGCGCCCTCAAGCGCCCCACGCAAAAAGCAAATTCTTAGCAACCACCCGACTGTGGTGCCTCGTAGGACTTGGCCCTCGTGTTACGGCCGAACGATCACCCAGGAGCCGATACCGATGAGGAAGAACGCGAAGAGTCGCTTGAGTTGCTTGTCCGGAATGAGACCTTTGAGTCGGCGTCCCACCACCACACCTATCCCTACCATCACGAGCATCTGCAATGAGAAGGAGAAGTCCACCCGCACGCCACGACCGAGATAGGTGACCAACGCGGTAAACGACTGCACGGCCACGATGGCGAGGCTGCTCTTGACCGCTTCCTTGATCGGAATTCGGTAGAAGAGACTGAGCGCCGGCGCGATGAAGATTCCGCCACCCACACCGATCAAGCCACAAAGTACGCCGGTTGCGGTCGCCGACGCGCCGAAGCCCTTGCGGTTTCGCGTCTCTCCCTGATGGGGCTTGAACGGAAAGAACATCAGCGCGGCAACGCTCAGTGTGAAAACGCCGAAGCAGATCATCCGGATCTGGTCCGGCACCACAGGCGCCAAGTAGCGGCCGGACAACGCGACCGCAGGGAACGCGATCAACGAGAAAGAAATTACGGCCTTCCACTCTATGTCGCGTCGGTCCAGCACCGATTGAACACCCGTGTTGATACCTATGGTGACCACGCTTAGCAGAGCCGCCTGATCTAGCGGCATCCCCAGGCCAGCCTTCAGGTACGGAATGAGGATGATGGCGCCACCCCCTCCGAACAGGGACAAGGCCATGCCAACAGCAATGAAGACACCCTGATCGACAAAATTCATAACACGTAACCGCTCTGGTTCGCGATGGTGAGAGCCGACTCGTCAGATGTCTCTGATCTCAAACCGGCAGCCAACGACCTGGTCGGTACCAGTCGGCGCACATCACCTCTGGGGCTAATGGTTATCGCTCGGCTCACGTAGCTACTTCGCCCGCGGGTTTCGGCTGCACATTGTGCTTTTTGTAGAGTTCGCGCAAGTTCTCTAGCTGATGCTGACGGGGATCGGCGTCAGCAGCCTGCGACGCGATGCTCGGTTCACTCTCGATGTCTGATTTCAATAGTGTTCGAGGAGGCAGTGTGGTGGATTACCCAAACTCAGCCATCAGGTCCGAGCAGACTGCTTCGACAATCGCAACCTCGTCCTCGGGCAGTTCTTGCCTCCATGCTTCAGCTCGGCGCGACTTGATCGGCTTGTCCAGATTGCCCCAGAGTTGCCTGCTCGACTTCGCCGCCCACCGGGACTCTGCCGTTTCATGGGCGTTGAGCATCGCCGGTTCGAAGGGGATGCCAAGAAAGCTGCAGGCCTGCTGCAACTCCACTTCGGGCTGGGTGAGAAGATCTTCGAACCGCACGGTGTGAAGCGATATGTCACTCTTTAACGCAAGCACCTTGCCGTGGTAGTCCCGCCAGGCCACGGCCGCCGCATGCGGCGACTGCGGCCCGCGAGCGGTACCCCACCCACTGTTCCAGACCCCTCGAGGGTCGCGAACCACATGCAGGAAGATCGCGTCCTCCACGCTGCCCACGATCTCGTCAATGAAGAGGAGGTTGTCGGGTGACTTGCACAGGATCCTCGTGTCGCCACGGTCGACCAGCGAAGCCCCCGTGTGGTAGATGGCAGTCGTGATGCCGAGAATGGTGGCCGGAAGATTCTCCCTTGCCATTGTCGCTCGGACATCTTCGGCGCTCATGGCCTTGCCATCGGCAGAGATCGAAGGCCGGGGGCTCAGGTTCGCATTGACAACCATCGCTTCCACGAGGTCGTCCCCCAGCGGACCCTCGAGCGGCTGGAACCAGTGACCGAGCACCGGCGGGAATGGACCGAACAGCGCGGAGTGATTCGCTGCGAGCAAGCTTTGGGTCTTGTTGGATCCATGACGCTGTGGAGCGAGCATAAAAACGGTGTTGGCAATGAACTTCATTGAGGTCATTTCTGTCACAGTCAAGGAACGGCATCAACACAGATCGGATTACGCAGAAACCGAAGCGTGAAGTAAGGGATCGCTTTGCAATCCCTCATCTTGACGCCTCACCTCTCTGGAGTGCACCCTGTCGATTGTAACGCCATCGCCGAAGTCGTGACTGCGAGATGTCGGCGCATGGATCAACCCACTTTCTCCCCATCTCCGATCCCTTCAACGGCGCCCTCAAGCGCCCCACGCAAAAAGCAAATTCCTAGCAACCAACAACAATGCTAATCTCATTGTCAGTATCAGTCAGTGCTGATGCGGGCCTGACCTTGATGCCTTCACTCGATTGAAGGTTGGCAACTCATGCGGCAGTCGAATATCTGGACACTACGGGGTAGAGGCCTCTTTCACCGTGTGAGCTTAGACAGAAATAGGAATCTATTGGGGCTATTCACTGAAGAGCCTTTCGTCGTCCGGAGGGGCCTCGAAACGCGAACGGCCCCTTGGAGACCTGATTGGTCTCCAAGGGGCCGTGGCTTTTGAAAGAGGTGTGTTGTTAGTTCCGCTCGTTGGGATCGCGGGGGATGCCGACTTTGATTTCCTCGTTGGTGGTGGCGTCGATGATCATGACTTGCTCGCGGTGATAGGCTGGGTCAGAGCGGAAGGTGAGGCGGCCGACATTGCGGCGCTGGAGTTCTTCCAGGATGGCTTCGTCTTCCGTGCGGAGGCGGTGCATGACGTCGGGGTGAACGACGACAATGAGGTCGCGACCATGCTCGCCACCTTGACGTTGGAACACGAGGTTTAAGCGGCGCTGCAGTTCCACACTCATGGTCATGGTGGATTTGACAGAGCCTTTGCCTTCGCAATAAGAACAGGGTTCCATCACGGAGCCGGTGAGGCTTTCGTTGAGGCGCTGGCGCGTCATTTCCATGAGGCCGAGCTGGGAGATGTGTAAGATCTGGGTCTTGGCTTTGTCTTTGCGGACGCGTTCACGCATGCGGCGGTAGACGGCCATCTGATCTTTGCGGCCTTTCATGTCGATGAAGTCGACGACGACGAGTCCGCCGATGTTGCGGAGCTTGAGTTGGCGAGAGACTTCGTCGGCGGCTTCGAGGTTGGTTTCGAGGATCAACTTGTCCATGTTCCCCTTGTGACCTTTGTTCCGTCCGGTGTTCACGTCGACGGCGATGAGCGCTTCCGTTTCATCGATGACGAGGTAGCCGCCACATGGCATCCAGACTTGGCGGTGGAAGGCGTTCTCGATCTGACGATTGATGCCGAGTTTATCGAAGATGGGTTGCTTTCCTTGGTAGAAATTGATCCGCTTCTTGGCTCGACGTGAAATGGAGGAGACGAGTCCGCGCATTTCCTCGGTGACTTCTTCGTCGTCGCAGAGGACTTCTGCGATTTCATCGGTCAGGAAGTCACGCACGGTGCGCTCGACGAGGCCGGGCTCTTGGAAGACACAGATGGGCGCGTTACCTTTCTTCTGTCGTTCATCGATCTCATCCCATTGTTCTAGCAAGAGGCGAAGGTCGCGGACGAAGAATCGGGCGCGTTTGCTTTGGCAGACGGTGCGCATAATGATGCCCATGTTCTCAGGGACGCTGAGGCGTTCACAGATCTTGCGGAGACGCTGGCGTTCTTGTGGGTCATCAATCTTGCGTGAGATGCCGAACTGATCGTTGCGTGGCATGAGCACCATGAAGCGTCCAGGGAGACTGATGTTCGTCGTCACGCGTGGGCCTTTGTTGCCGATGGGGCCTTTGGTCACTTGGACGAGGACTTCGGAGCCGACAGGGTAGATGTCGGGAATGTCCTTGGAGGTGATGCGTTTCTTTTTGGTGGTGGTACGCCTGATCTCTTCGAGGCCGCCATCGAGGGCGGCGGGTATCGCATCCCAGAAGTGAAGAAAGGCGTTCTTCTCGAAGCCGATGTCGACGAACATGGCTTTGAGGCCGCCTTCGATGTTTTTGACGCGGCCTTTGAAGATGCTGCCGACGATGTTGGCATGGCCAGTTCGTTCGATGGTGTATTCTTCGAGCGTCTTATCTTCTAACACAGCAACCCGCGTTTCTAGCGGCTCGCAATTGACAACAATCCGGCTGCCACCTGACGAGGCTGAGAAACCGAAGAGCTTTTTAAATGTATCTAACATTGTGATATTTAAGTCATCAAGTCTGCTGGCTAGCGTTCACGCGATTCCCTGGGGGAAACAATGCTAGCACGTTCTCTGACTTCTGACGATTGTGGTTTATGTTCTGAATTTGTCGTGTCTAAAGGCCCCAGGAGTGCGGGATCATTGACCGACACTACGATGTCTGCTGTGTCCCGTTCGCCTTCAGGCACGGTCCAGAGATCACCTTCATAGGCGATCTCTGAGTGAGTATCGAAGTGACCCTGAGCATCTACGAGTTTTGAAAAACGCGCGGATGAAGATCCCCGAAAGAGTTCTTGTAAGATACGCTTGGCAATCGGAGCAGCCACTCGACCACCGGATTTGCCATCTTCGACGAAGACGGCGAGAGCGTATTGTGGTTTGTCAAAAGGGGCGAAGGCAATGAACCAAGCACTGTTGAGGATCTTGCCTTTCTTCTTGTATTGGGCGGTTCCGGTCTTGCCAGCGACTAGCACGTCATTGAGGCGCGCACGGCGAGCCGTGCCTCCTGTGGCGTTGACCACATCGCGCATGCCTTTGCGAACGGTCGCGATGGTTTCAGGCGTGACGCCGTGCTCTGTTAGGTCAAAGAGGACGTTGGGAGCGAAGTCCTCGACGCGGGTGCCGTCTGCTTCTTCGATACCATCGACGATTCTGACTTGGTAGCACTTGCCTCCATTGGCGGCGATGGCAGCGACGTTGGCCATTTGTAGGGGTGTTGCCGAGACATAGCCTTGGCCGATGGAGACGTGGGCTGTATTGGCTGCTCCCCAGCGCTCGCCAGGGCGATTTGTTTGGAGCCATGTGGGATCGCCGATGAGTCCGGAGCGCTCCGATATGGGCAAACCTAGAGAATTGCCGAGTCCCATCATGTCGGTGACTTTCTTGATTTGTTCGATGCCTGCGTCATTGCCATACCGGTAGAAGAAGCAGTTGCAGGACTTCATGATGGCCCGTTGCAAACCGAGCGTGCCATGGCCATAGATCGCCATGCATTTGATGCGTGTGTTTTTACCGTAGGTGACTGCGCCACTGCAGCCGTACTGATTCAGCATTTTCATTCCTTTGGACCTTGCAAGAGATCCGGCAAAGGCGGTGATTATCTTGAACGTGGAGCCTGGAGCATAGGCGCTGGTGGCTCTGCTAAGAAGCGGATGGCTGTTATCCTTGTTGTAGCGTTGGAAGTTTTCTGATGTTATCGCGGGAATGAACTTGTTAGGATCAAATGTTGGAACCGAAGCCAAGGCGAGGATGCCACCGGTGTTGGGATCGATGACGACGGCGGCGCCCCGACCGATGCCCCGACCATCATTGGCTTTGCGCAGGGCCTGCTCGGCGATGTATTGTGCGCGTAGGTCTAAGGTGAGGCGGACGTCGTAGCCTTTCTGTGGAAGCACGTTTCGCGTGTCCCTGACATAGACACCTTTCTGGTCAATGAGGTGCTCGCGTTCGCCGGCGCGTCCCTTAAGGTGCTGATCCATAGATCTCTCGATGGCGGAGAATCCGAAGGGATCTGGTGCGTAGATGTGGTCATTGCGCAGCCAGCGTTTGGCTTCGGTGCTCTCGGGGCTCTCGGATTTGGCGAGCGCCTTGAGATCATCGAGGTCTTTTGTTCGGTCTGCTTTCCTGACGTAACCTAAGGTGTGGCAAGCGAGAGAGCCGTAATTGTATTCGCGGACTGGCGCGGCTTGCGGTTGCAACCCGGGGATTTCCAAGCTGCGCTCACTGAGCATGGCAAACTGCTTGTAAGTGAGTGCGAGTGGGAGGGTGTAAGGGACGAGGCCTGCGGGCCAGGTCATGTCGTAGTGGTTGGCGATCTGGCCGCGTACGGGACCGAGATCAATCTCAAGGCCCATTTCCTTGAGCGGACCGATGACGGTGTCTTCAACGATGGTGGCAATGTCAGTGACCTTCGAAGTCGTGGTGAGCCCGTCTCGGCGAACATTTCTGACGACCGTGGGGCGCTGTTTCCGACCGTAAGCGGCAGGGTCGTAGTCTTTGACGATGACACGCAGATTGAGGACGAGCTGGTACTCGAGGCGATTGGAGACGAGAGTTGCGCCGTTGCGATCTTTGATCTCGCCGCGCACGCCAGGGACTCGGACGGTCACGGTGCTGGTGGGTGAGAGTTGCCCAGCATAGAGCGACTGGTTCGTGATTTGAACATCCCAGAGTCGGAACAGCAATCCGCTGAACGCGCCCATGAGGATGAGCGCGACTAAGTAGAGCCGGAGTCTGTATTGAAGGACCATGTGGGGTGGAGTGGCTAGTCGCCGTGAGCGTAGCGCGGGTGCCCATGGATTGCCCGGCTTAACCACCACAAGGCGAAATAGATTAGCGGGGCAAGTATCATGGATATCACCGCTGTGGAACACATCTCACGAAACACGGGCTGCGGAAACTGAAAGTTGCCGCGTCGAAAGTTGAGGAAGAGGTATTCTAGAAAGCGGAAGAGTAAGATGCCTGCGCCTGTGAGTAGGATGGGGAATCCCATTTGGCGTTTCTTGTAGAGGGGGCGTACGCCGTGCATGAGGTGGCCGAGAAGGCCGAAGAGGAGGATGCTCATGCCAAAGGGAGTTGCTCCGGTGATGGCGTCGCCCGTCGGACCTAGGCCTGGGTCGATGGTGTGGCGTAGATCCCAGAGAAGGCCAGCAAAGAAAGATACCCCGAGCATGAAGGGGTAGGGCAGCGTTACCGCTGTGCAGAGAAACCAGACGGGAAACAAGAGTACGATTCCATAGGAGGCGCTCTCCCCTAGGCGCGGGATGAACTCCTGCACACAGAGGGCTACGAACAGCATCACGAAGCAGAGGGCCGCATACATGGCGCTTGTCTAAGGCGTGCTGGACGCCGTTTCCTCCAAGGTTGGGCCCACAGGATCGGCCTCTTCTTCATCATTGGTTGTGCGGATGACGAAGACGGAATCGAGTTTGGCGAAATTTACATGAGGTTCGATCACAGCGCTATCGTAGTAGTCACCTTTGATCTGCCTCACGACACGGCCAATGCGCAAGTTTGAGGGGAAAACTTGGCCTTCGCCTTCATCCGTCCAGAGCATGGCCCCCGCCGGCAGAGGAATGTCAGAGTCCAGGAAGTTAAGACGTATTTCAGGGGTGAGATTGCCGAGCCCGCGATGGCCTTGGACGATGCCCTGCATGGAGACGTTTAGCCCGACACGCGCTGCCACCTGGCATTGTTCGTCAGTGAGGAGGAGCACCTCCGCAGTGGTCTCGGTTAAGCCGTTTGGGATGATCTTCCCCACGACGGCATGGTTCCGATTGATCACGGGGAGGTCTTTAGTCACTTGGTGCCGGGTACCGCGATTGATGGTCACGGTGCTCCACCAACTGGTGCGATTGCGTTTGATGACCTGAGCTGGGATTGTCAGGTTGTAGCGCTTATTCTCTTTGAACTCGAGATCGGCACGGAGTCGAGTGTTCTCTTTCTCGAGATCGGAGTAGCCCCGCTGACGGAAGCGTAGGCTGAAGACGTCTTCCTCCAACATGCGGACTTCGGTGAGGAGTTCCCCGCGCGAGCGAGGATCTTCGCGATCAGCCTCGCCCTGAACGGCTCCGGCGGCTTTGACTACCGGGCTGAACCAACCGAGGAAAGTAGAACGCAGTCCTGCGGTGCTCTCGGGCGCGAGGAAGAAGATCCAGACGAGAGCCCCAAGAAAGACCAGAAGAGCAATGATGTTAAATTGCTTCATCTGGTTACGGCGTCTCTGGAAAGGATGCTTTCAGGGTCAACGCTTTTCTGATGAGGAACCGCCACTCGTCACCTTCTTCAAGAATTCGAGTTCGCTCAACACTTTCCCTGCACCTTCTGCGACGGCACTGAGGGGATCCTCAGCAACGTGAACGGGAAGGCCGGTTTCTTCGGAGAGCAATTTGTCGAGACCACGGAGCAAAGCCCCGCCTCCCGCTAACACGAGACCGCGATCCACGAGGTCTGCAGAAAGTTCCGGAGGGCAATGTTCGAGAGTCACACGGACAGAGTCTACGATCGTATTCAAGGGCTCAAGCATGGCCTCCCGGACCTCTTGGGAACTGATGATGATCGTCTTGGGCAGGCCTGCCACAAGGTCGCGCCCTTTCACATCCATGGTGGTTTCTTTGCCAATGGGGTAAGCCGAACCGAGGCGGATCTTGATCTCCTCGGCGGTGCGTTCTCCGATCATGAGGTTGTAAGCCCGCTTCATGTAGTGAACGATGGCCTGATCGAGTTCATCGCCGGCCACGCGGACACTGCGGCTGTAGACGATCCCAGAGAGGGAAATGAGCGCCACTTCTGTCGTGCCACCGCCGATATCGACGATCATGTTACCGGCGGCGTCCTGGACCGGAAGTCCGACGCCGATCGCGGCGGCCATGGGTTCTTCGATCAAATAGACCTCACGGGCTCCAGCTTGCTCGGCGGATTCTTTCACGGCTCGTTTCTCCACTTCGGTGATGCCTGAGGGCACCGCGATGACGACTCGAGGTCGAGCCATCGTCCGGCGATTGTGGACCTTGCGGATAAAGTGGCGAAGCATGGCCTCAGTCACTTCGAAGTCGGCAATGACCCCGTCTTTCAAGGGGCGAATGGCCACGATATTACCAGGCGTGCGGCCGAGCATTCGCTTGGCGTCGTCACCCACGGCGAGAACTTCGCTTGTGCCGGCTTTCACCGCCACCACGGACGGCTCGCGTAGCACGATGCCGTGATCCTTCAAATAGACCAAGGTATTCGCCGTGCCGAGGTCGATCCCGATGTCATTCGAGAAGAACCCAAATAGTTTACCAATCATGCTAGTTTAGTTAGGGGAGAGCACTTTGAAATCTGTGATAGGCTAGAGATCTATATGGGGCTTATTCGAGGCCATCCCTAGGGGCAGAGCATTGACTGCGAGTGGGATGCTGGCAAGAGAAAGCCTGTCGGAGTGCTTTAAAGCTCTCTGCAGTGCCTTTACCCGGCTGGATCTAGAGGGTGTGGGGAAAGCTTCTAACCAGTGGGCTTGAACGCAAACAGCCGCCCGTCTTCAAGGGCGGCTGTGCAAGTGGTCTTGTAAAAATGCCAGACGGAATCAATCGAAGACCGAGATCCCACTCAGCACGCGCTTCGGGATGAGGCGTCGCTTGTCGAGATGCGAACGATCTGTGAGGCTGTGAAGGAAGTCGATTAGTCGGCGCATTTCCACCTTGTTTAGGGAAACTGGTTGGAGCTCATTGGCCTCGGTAATTCGGGCAACGGCCTCCGCATCTTTCATGATGATCATGTCATGCGCATTCAACTCATCATGATCGGGAAGGGTTATTTCATTGCTATCGTAGGCCTCGAGAGATGCCACGGGATCCAAGTGATGGCGAACAATGCTCTCCAAAGTATCGAAGGCACCATCGTGGCCATAAGGAGCGGTCAGGGCGACGTTTCTCAAAGTAGCCACCCGGAAGCGATACAGATCACGATCTGACTCGGTTACCCGGGCTCGGCCGAAATCTTCATATTTGGAGGGGCCATCGCCCTTTCCTGGGCCGATCTGGGGCATGCCGATCGCGCGAAAGCCGTGATTCGTCTGAAACTTGCCGCTGTGGCAGTCTGCGCAGCCAGCTTTGCCATAGAAGAGATTCATGCCGTGGCGGGCTGACAGGCTCATTGCCTCGCCGCTACCCCGCAGGTAGCGGTCAAAGGGGCTGTCGTCGGCCCGAAACGCAGCGGCCTCGAAGGCTGCGATGGCGTTGGCAGCGTGGACCATCGTGATGTCGTCGGGCACACTCACATTGTCATAGACTTCAGCAAAGGCTTCAGCATAGGCATTGATTCCAGCGAGACGCTCGGCGAGCAATTCCCACACGCCTCCGGGACCCGCGAGATTGCCAGCGGCGGCGGCGGCACCCACTTCGTTGTCGCCCGGCTGTCCGGCCATCTCAGCACCGGAAGTCGGAGGAAATAGAGCCTGCACGGCAAGCGCGCTATCAAGTCCCTCGGGAAGGTCCTTCCCAGCAGGCGACTCGAAACCTGAGGGATAGCGGTCGTCCTTCTGGACACGGCCATCATGAAACATGCTCTCGAACTCCTTTGCGCCAAGATTGAAGAGCGGTGGCGCATTGCGGGGCACGCGTTCGAGGATCGTGTGCTCGAGATCTCCGGTGGCCCGAGTCGCCCCAAGGCCTACTCCTGCCTCACCTACAGGAAGCGAAAGGCCATCACCAGAACCTGCCATCGGATGGTGGCAGGTAGCGCAAGAAATGTTCATGTTGCCGCTCATCACCTTGTCGAAGAACAGCGAACGCCCGAGTGCCACTTCTCGCTCATTGATTTCCCCATCCCCAGCGAAATCGGTATCTTGGACAGCCTTCGGCACGGGAGGCGAGGACTGGGATTCTTTGGATTTCGATCGGCCAAATGGGCGGAAGGGGCTCCTGGCTTCGACCGCAAACGTGCCCAAGAGAAGAACACAGCTAGCCTGGATCATTGTGCGGCGGATTGAGTGGGGGTAATTCATTGTTTGTGCTTTTAAATATAAATATTACAGTGAGAATTTCAGGTATGGCTATCGAGTAATTTCATAACTTCTTTTTGACTCCAATGAGTGTCTTCTTGGGGAACGCGCTTTCGTTCTTGAAGATACAAGGTTTCTCGGGGTGAGTTCTGCTTTCGTCGGAATGCCTTTGGGCGACATTCCAAACGAAGGCACCTGCTTTTCGCAGACTTTACATTCCGTTTACACGCGGGCTGCGAAACCGGAGCCACGGTTCGGCACTTATGAAACGAACCTTCACCACCATTGCCCTTCTCACTTCAAGCTTCCTCATTCCCAGCGCTCTTGCCCATCGCAAACCCGCGCCGCAACCTAAGGTGCAACTGGCACTGCTCTTGGATACTAGCAATAGTATGGATGGGTTGATCGAGCAAACCAAGACGCAGTTGTGGAAAGTGGTGAACACCTTCATCGAGTCCAAGAAAGACGGCCAAGTGCCTTTCGTCGAAGTGGCTCTCTATGAATACGGAAACCAAGGATTGAAACCCGGTCAAAATTTCATCCGCCAGGTCCAGCCGTTCACGCGTGATCTTGATCAAGTCAGCGCCGCCCTCTTCGCGCTGAAGACAAATGGCGGCGATGAGTATTGCGGGGCGGTCATTGAGCGCGCCATCCAAGACTTGAAATGGGATGCCTCAGGCCAGGTCTACAAAGCGATCTTCATTGCGGGGAACGAGCCCTTCACTCAAGGGTCGATCTCACCTAACACAGCGTGCAAAGAAGCCATCGGTCGAGGCGTGGTGGTGAATACGATCCATTGTGGGTCGAATGATGTGGGCTTGTTAGGTGGTTGGGGCCAAGGAGCGCAACTCGCTGAAGGAACTTACATGGTCATCAATCAAGACGCGGTGGTCGTTCATGTCAGCGCGCCACAAGATAAAGAGATCCTTCGGCTGAACAAGTGTCTGAATGAGACTTACATTCCCTTTGGTGCCGTCGGGGAAGAGAAGAAGATATCTCAAATCGCGCAAGATTCCAATGCGAAGTCCAAGGCGTCGGCCGGTGCTGATGTTCAACGTGCTCTGACTAAAGCTAGTGCTAACTATTGGAACGCGACCTGGGATCTCGCTGATCGTTCGTTAGAGAAAGACTTTGATTGGTCTAAGGTTAGCGAGGCTCAGTTGCCAGAGGCCATGCGCGAGCTCGATCTCGAGGAGCGTAAGAAGTATGTTGCCAGTAAGATTGCCGAGCGTCAGGAGATCCAAGCCGAGATCAAGAAGCTGAACAACGCTCGTGTGGCATACGTGGATGAGAAACGGAAAGAGTCCTCCACCGAGACGGCGCAGACGTTGGATAAGGTCGTGACGCAGACCGTTCGCGAGCAGGCTACCAAAAAGGGCTACCTTTTCGGCAAGAACTAGAGCATCCTATGGCTTGGATATGGAGAGTCCTACGATTCTTGTAGTAGAAGACGACGCCGCGGTTCGCCGTGGCGTCGTCGACGCGTTGACCTTCACCGGTTACACCGTGCTCTCCGCTGCGGATGGCGAGGCGGGTAAAGCGCAAGCATTGAGCGCGCGCTATGATTTGATCTTGCTAGACCTCGTGTTGCCACATTTTTCCGGTTTCGAGATCTTGGAGGCGCTGAAGAAAGAACGCCAAGGTCAGGCCGTGATCATCCTTTCAGCAAAGGGTGAAGAGAATGATAGGGTGCGTGGGCTCAAGATGGGAGCTGATGACTATGTGGTGAAACCTTTTAGTGCTCGAGAACTTCTCGCGCGGGTGGATGCGGTGCTTCGACGCACGTCTGAACGCAAGGTTGTCGCCGAGACGTTCGATGTACAAGGACGTGAGATCGACTTCACTGCCGGGATCGTGAGATTCCAGGGAAAGAAAGAGGATCTCTCGGAGCGAGAAGTCGGCGTACTCCGTTACCTGCTTAGCAATGCAGCGCGTGCGGTGCCTCGTGAGGAACTTCTTCGCCATGTCTGGGGAATCGAAACGAAGAATATCGAGACGCGCACAGTCGACATGCACATCGCGAACATACGCAGGAAGCTCGGTGATGCCGCTCAAGAGATGCTTCAAACCGTGCGCGGCAAAGGCTACCGTTTGATCAAGCAAGCATGAATCGTCCCTGGATCATCTGGTCAATCCTCGCAGGTTGCGGTATTCTCATCCTGGGAATGTTCGGCTGGATGACGCAGCGTGCGTTGGCGGCGGAGCAAGAGCGAGTCGATGCCCAAGCGGCGGCAGATCATGGAGAGCGGATGCGCCTCGCGCTCTCTCGCATGGATACGATTGGTGCGAATTTGGTAGTCGTGGAGAATCAACGTCCGCCACTGCACTATCAGGCTTTCTTCGCACCGACTGATGTCTTTGATGCCCAGCTAGAGAATTTAAATTCTAACAACGTCCTGCAATCGTCTCCGCTGCTCACTGAGAAATCATCCTTTGTTAAGTTGCACTTCGAGTTTCGAGAAACGGGGCCGCTCGTCTGCCCGCAAGTGCCTGTCGCGTCGCAGCGTGACCTGGCCATAAGCAAGGGCATCGACCCGATAGAACTCGATGCTGTATCGGCACGATTGGCTGAGCTCACTAGCATGCTTACCGAGGAAAGGAGGCGTGCTCTCGCGCAGTCGGCCGTGCGTTTGGCGTCGGCGCAGAGCTTTGGCGAGGCGGAGAATGCATGGCTAGGGGCTCAGGCCAATCAGTTTCCCCAGACAGCCAAGAAGCAGCAGGCGTACGATCAGAATCTCAATGTGAGTGAGAAGGGAGGACGCGCCAAGGTGCTTAAGAAAGCCCTCGACCAAGCCGCCGTGCGCTCTGCCACCGCCAACGTTTTCAAGCAACCGCAGTTTGGAAAACTCTCTAGCCTGACTCCTTTTAGGGCGTCTTGGATCGAAGGGAACTTAGTGCTCATTCGCAAAGTGCAAGGAAGTCTCTCCACGAAGTTTCAGGGCGTCTGGCTTGATCATGAGGCCATTCGTGCCGAACTCGAGGCTGAGCTGCGAGCCGATGTGAAGGGTGTCTCTCTTCTGCCGCTGGCAGACGATGAGGACAGTCCTCTAGCGCTTGTTTCACTTCCGTGGAAACTTGCCTCTGCTGCAGTAACTAGCATTAAGCTACAGTGGTCCACGCCCATGCGCAAGACACTGGTTTTAGCATGGGTCGGTGCGTTGATTGCGCTGGCAGCGCTCTTCTTTCTGTTGCGAGGTGTCCTGGCATTGAGCGAAAGGCGGGCGGCCTTTGTCTCTTCGGTAACGCATGAATTGCGCACACCGCTCACGACTTTCCGACTCTACTCAGAAATGCTAGCCGATGGTATGGTGCCTGACGAAGCTACCAAGCAGGAATATCTTCGCACGATGCAGGGCGAGTCCGAGCGCCTGAACCATCTCGTGGAGAATGTGCTCGCCTATTCTCAGATCGAGAGTGGTACGGCGCGTTCTAAATTCGAGAAACTCCCAGTGGCTGATCTTGTCGAACGTCTGCGTCCTGTTCTTCAACGACGCGTCGATCAAGAAGACGCCGCCCTCACGATCGAGATCGATCCCTCAGCGGGAGAAGTGGAAACGGATGTCACAGGCGTGGAGCAAATTCTCTTCAATCTCATCGATAACGCCTGCAAGTATGGCCTGCCGGAGAGTGGGCAGGGCCCTGTCATTCTCCGAGCTCGCCGAGAGAAACAAGGGCTTCGATTCGAAGTCAGCGACCAAGGTCGTGGCGTGCATGCTAACGAACGGAAACGCCTCTTCCGCGCCTTTCACAAATCGGCACAGGAAGCGGCTCACTCCAAACCCGGAGTGGGATTAGGACTAGCGCTTTGTCGCCGCATAGCCAGAGCCTTGGGCGGCGACCTCACGATCGGCTCGAACCAAGATCAGGGCGCCTGCTTCATTCTCCAGTTACCGTGATCCATGCGACGGGCCTGGCCGTCCGTCTGCAAGGAATCCAGAAGTGAGCGAAATCGCCTTTCTTACCCTCGAAGGAAGAATCTATGTAACGTTTCTTGTGGGCAGCTCGTCTTGTCCTGTGAACGGATGCTACGCGAACTAAAATTCAAATCCCACTGCCGCCGGCACAGCGATGATGTCTATCGGTTTGCGAGATCCCTCCTCGGAAATACCAGCGATGCCGAAGATGCCACGCAAGAAGTCCTCCTCAAGCTCTGGAATCAATAGGCGACGATCAAGCGGGCGGATGTCCGACCTTGGTTGCTCCGCACGACGCGGAATCACTGCATTGAGCAGATCCGAAGACGTCGAGGGGAGCAAGCTCCTTGGCAGGATGAATTTATGGAGACTCGCGAGGACGAATCCGCGCTCGATCCTCGGGCAGCGGCGGATCATGCCAGTTTTCGCAAAGAGATCGATGTGGCTTTGCAAGGGCTCTCTGAGAATCTCAGAAGCGTCTTCATTCTTCATGAGATCAATGGACTCCGTTACCGCGAAGTGGCGGAAGCGCTGGAGATGCCGATCAACAGTGTCAAAGTTTACCTGTCGCGAGTTCGTGCCGAGCTGAAGCAACGCCTCACCCATCACGAATCATGGCTCAAGGTCTAAAAGATCTCCGCAAACAACTCCGCTCAGAGCGTTGTCCTGAGGGTGTGCTAGAACGCGTTCATGAGCGAATTGCCCCCGAGCGAGCTTCGCGTCGTGCTGTGCAACTGCGCTGGGGCATGGCTGCTATTGTTCTGCTTGGAATGCTCTCATTCGCTGTCGTGCAGTGGCGGCCTGTGCCTCAGTCGACGGTAACCGTCGAAGATTCGGAAGCGCGTGCCATTCGACAACAAGCAGGCGTCGCGCTGGCTTACCTTGGTCACCGTGCGAAAGAAGCCAGTCAACAAAGTGGCGTCATCATTCTCAAAAGTTCTCTCCCAAGCCTGCGTAAGGGCCTGCGCACCGCTTGGGAATCCATAGCAAGACCGAAACCAAGCGAAAGCAAACCTAACTAAAACCGTATAAAAACACAGCTACTCAAATCCACGCTGGCTCTCGTGGCCACATGCCTGACCCTCTCTAGCGTAGTGCTAGCGCAAGGGGATCTTAAGGACGATCCTGCTTACCTCGACATTGATGGCGCGCTCGATTTCTCGGAAATCACGCCTGAGGTGAATGTGAACATTCCGAAGTTTCTCCTCAACACGGCGCTCTCAGAATTCACAGGGGGCGACGATGATCCTCTTGCAGAGCTAGGGTTGAACGTCAAGGAACTCACTCAAGACGTGAAGCTCATCCGTGTGGTCGTGATCGATGGCAAGGACCACAATGCAGCCGCTATTAAAGAAGGCGTGGAACAGTTGAAAGCCGAGTTGGCCAAAGATTGGATCTCCATCGTGGCCGTTCCCAAAGACAACGTCTTTATCTATGCGCGGAGTGATGCGTCGGGGAAGAAACTAGCCGGTGCAGCGCTCCTCGTTGCCGATGGCAACAAGCTAGTCATCGGAAATCTCGTGGGTCATGTGCCACTCGGGAAACTCGCGAAGATCGCCGCCCAACTTGGGAAAGGGGACCTTGAAGACATCATGAAACAGCTCACCCAGGGCGCGGGTGGTGGGGGACATGACGAGGAAGAAGTCGTTAAAGGCGAGTAGGGTCGCCTAACTGACAAGACCGACACGCGAAATGCCCGCGCCATCGTGAGATGGGCGGGCGCTTCTGTGTAAAGAATTTGTTAGGTGGTCAGCCTTACTTGTGAAGCTTGACCTGAATGTCTTTCAGGTAAGTCACGCTTTTGGGATCATGGCCTTGGATGCCGAAGGTGCCTTCGCCGATGAGTCGACCTTTGAAACTGTCAGAGCGCTCAGCATTCTCTGGCTCCGTGTAGTTGACGACCTCTTTGCCGTTGATGGCGATCTTAACGTTCTTGCCTTTCACGGTGATGCTATAGTCGAACCACTCATCATCGTGTGATGGCGCGTTTTTGAGCACGTCTTGGATGCCGTAGAGGCTGCCCGTCTTGCGATCATCGGAGTGAGAGGTGTTGATCTGGCATTCGTAACCTTTCTCAGGCCACCCTTTCTCTTGGAACTCGGTGTGGAAGTAGAAGCCGCCATTGGCACCGGCCGTTGTCTTGACCTTCATCTTGATTTCAAAGTCCTTGAACTTGGCGTCGTTCACTTTGCCCTCATAGAAGAGGTGAGCGCGGCCACCTTTGACTTTAATGGCACCGTCGATCACTGAGAAAGCGCCCGGCACTTCATCGTTGGACTTCCAACCGGCGAGGGTCTTGCCATCAAAGAGAGACTCCCAGCCTTCGTGATGGTCAGCGAGTGCGGGAATCATGCTTGTGAGCACGAGGGAACTGATAAGTAAGAGAGATTGTTTCATGATAGATTAGAGGTTTTAGCGTCGATAAGGTGCCCGGAGTTTCGGGCGGGACAAGAGGATTGTCTTCATCACCGTGGTTGCGGGGCTCTCTGCAGGGCACTGGGGAATATTGTGATTGCCCGTGCTACCTGAAGGGGAGCGGCGGGTTTCCTCTGCCGACGTGTTTCTTCGCTCTATTCTTCTAATTAGCCTTCTCTTGGCGCCGGTGCTCCATGCAGGGGAGGTCGCAGATTTGCGATTGGGCCACGAAGCCAAGTTTCTGCCGTTTCTGCAGAAGCATTGCATCGGTTGTCACGGTGCTGAGAAACAGAAGGCGGGAATGAACATCGAAGCCTTCTTGGAGAACGGGAAACCTAAGATCGAGGATCGGCGGGAGTGGGAAACCATTCTGGAGCTCATCATGTCTCGGGAAATGCCTCCCGAGGATAAGCCGCAGCCCAGCGAGCCCCTTAGGCATGACATCAGCGACTATTTAGAGGCTCATTTGGAATCGTTCGATTGCTCGGGGCCGACCACGGCAGGAGCGGTCACGGCGCGTCGGCTGAACCGAGATGAGTACGCGAATACGATCCGTGATCTCACGGGCGTGACGTTCAAAGCTAGCGAGGCGTTTCCTCGTGATGAAGTTGGTTATGGCTTCGATAATATCGGGGATGTCCTGTCACTTTCGCCATTGCTGATGGAGAAATACCTCGATGCGGCTGAAACGATTGTAGATGAGGCGATGCTTTCTGAGGTGCCACCATGGCCGCCGGTGAAACGCTTTGAGGAATCGGATCTCACACCGAAGGGCGGCGATGCCGTTCGTATCGTAAGAGAGCGCTACTTGGGGCTTTATCGTGAGGGTTCTGGTGAGGTGGTCTATGAAGCGCCTGCGAAAGGCCAGTACCTCTTACAGATACGCGCCTTCCAAGATAAGGCTGGTCCCGAGCACGCCAAGATGGCCGTGACGATTAATCGAGAGCTGGTAGCGGAAGTCGATGTGACGGCGGAAGGGCGCCAGCCAGAAATCTTCCGCATGCCCGTTCAGTTAGACCAAGGGAAGGCCACGATCTCAGTCGCCTACACAAACAACTACGTGGATAGCCAGAATCGAAATCCTGAGCTTCGTGGGGATCGCAATTTGTTCATCGATTATGTGGAAGTGGAAGGGCCGAGCGATTTGCCGCGTCCCCCTTTGCCTGCGACGCATATGGCAATCATTCCAAGCCAGCCACAGGCTGGAGAGGAGAAAGCCTTGGCCCGCGAGATCTTTCAGGGCTTTGCTAGTAAGGCTTTCCGGCGTCCGGTGACTCCAAATGAGTTGGATCGTCTCACGGCGCTGACCATGAGTATCTTTGATGAAGATGAAAGTACCTTTGAGGGAAGTGTGAAAGTGGGAGTGATGGCTGTTCTCGCGTCGCCGCATTTCTTATATCGATGGGAACTCGATGATCGCCAGATCGAGAGCGAAGCGCGGGTGTTAGGTGGTCATGAGTTGGCGGCGCGGCTGTCTTACTTTCTCTGGTCGAGCATGCCAGACGAGGAACTGACTCAGATGGCTGCCAAGAATCAGTTAGGCGAGCTTCCTGTGCTCCGTGCTCAGGTGAAGCGCATGTTAGCCGATCCCAAAGCGAACGCGCTGGTGAGCAACTTCACCGGGCAGTGGTTGCAGACGCGCAACTTGGCGACCGTGGCGCCGAATCCAGAAACCTTCCCGGAGTTTGATGAAAGCCTGCGTGTGTCCATGCAGCAAGAAACGGAACTCTTCGTGCAGTCCATTGTGGATGACGATCTTAGCGTGCTGAGTTTGCTAGATGCAGATTACACGTTCCTGAACGAGCGTCTTGCGAGGCACTACGGCATCGAAGGCGTTCAGGGGGATGGTTTCCAGCGGGTGGCTCTAGATCGTAGTTCGCGTCGTGGGGGTATTCTTACCCAGGCTAGTATTCTCACAATCACTTCTGAGGAAACGCGCACCTCACCCGTGGTTCGCGGGAAGTGGGTGCTCGAGCAGATCCTGGGCACGCCACCACCACCACCACCACCGGACGTGGCAGAACTGGAGGAGTCCAAGGAGGCTCATGAATCCGCCTCTCTGAGAGAACGTCTAGAGATGCACCGCAATCACCCTGATTGTGCGGGTTGCCATGCCAAGATGGACCCCATTGGCTTCGCTTTGGAGAATTACGATGCGATTGGCCGTTGGCGCGACACGGACGGCGATTTTCCCATCGATCCAGCGGGCAAACTCGTTGGTGGTATCGAGATTGGCGGCCCTGAAGACCTTAAAAGGGCGCTGGTTCAGAAAGAGAGATTTGTCGAGACCCTCAGTGAGAAGCTGCTGACCTACGCCCTCGGGCGCGGCACAGAATATTATGACAAATGCGCGATCGATCTTATTGTGGAGCAACTGAAGGCCAACGACCATCGTTTCTCCTCATTAGTAGATGCCATTGTCACGAGTGAACCTTTCCTGAAACGTCAACGTCTCCCTAGCTCATGAAATCTTCCTGGAATCTATCACGCCGTCACTTCCTCCGTGGACTCGGAGCGGCCATTGCGCTGCCCTCGCTCGATGTCATGGCCACCGGCTCGAAGGCTGGCGCCATGCCGACCCGCTTGGGCTTCTTCTTTGTGCCAAACGGAGTCAATCTAGATCACTGGCGTCCGACGAAGGTGGGAGCGAACTACGAGCTTCCGCGCACGCTCAAGCCGTTGGCTTCCTTGAAGAACGACTTCAGTGTCCTCACTGGTCTAACGCACAACAGTGGTCGCGCCAATGACGATGGCGCTGGCGATCATGCGCGCTCGGGTGGTGTCTTCCTAACGGGTGCACAGCCGCTCAAGAGCGAGGGAGCCGAGATCCGCGCTGGCAAGTCCGTGGACCAAGTGGCTGGAGAATACTTCGCTTCACAAACTCGCTTTGGCTCCCTCGAGCTTGGAACGGAAACTGGACGCCCCTATGGCAAGTGTGATAGTGGCTACAGCTGTGGTTACTCAAATAACATTTCATGGAAAGACGAAACCACGCCCATGGGCAAGCAGGTCAATCCTCGTGAAGTCTTTGAACGACTCTTTGGCAATGAGATTGGCAAGGATGTGAAGGTAAGCCAGTCGGATCGGCAACGGCACCGCAAGAGTATTCTTGACTTTGTGTTAGAGGATGCCAGCAACTTGCAAGGCAAGGTCAGTCACAACGATAAGACCAAACTCGACGAGTATCTCACCTCCATCCGAGAGATCGAGCAGCGTATCGAACGCGCAGAAGAGACGGGCTCGGAGCACGAAGATCTCATTCGTGGATTTGCTGCACCAGAAGGGGTTCCCGACGCATTCGAAGAGCATGTTCGCCTGCTAGGTGACATGATGGTGTTGGCTTTCCAGACCGACGTCACTCGTGTTTGCTCCTTCATGTTTGCTAATGCGGGCAGTAATCGCGCTTATCGAGAAGTTGGCGTGCATGAAGGTCATCACGCACTGTCACATCACCAATCTCGCCCGGAGAAGCTGGCGGCGCTTGCTGAAATCAATCGGCACCACATTACCCAGCTCGCCTACGTCCTCCAGCGCCTCAAGGCGACGAAGGAAGGGGACGGCAACTTGTTGGATCATTCCATGATCGTATACGGAAGTGCTATCAGTGATGGCAATCGGCACAATCACGATGACCTGCCATTGCTTGTTGCTGGACACGGCAATGGGGCGTTCAAACCAGGACGTCATGTGGTCTACCCGCAAGATACCCCGATGTGTAATCTCTTTAATACGATGCTGGATTCTGCAGGTGTGCCTGTGGGTCTCTTCGGAGACAGTACGGGTCGATTGAGACACCTTGGCGCCTAACATCACTTTTATTTCTTCTTGAAACATCCGTTTCTCATCACCGCACTTGCTCTGTGTGGTTCTCTCGTCGGCGCTCATGGCGAGCCTGATGTCATTGAGTTAGGACAGCGTCTCAAGCATGCTGACAAAGAGGAACGTCGGCTTGCGGCCTATGAGTTGCAGCAACTCGGTGATGGCGCAGCGCTCGTGGTTCGTCAGCTCACCAAAGCGTTGGGTGATGATGATGATCAAGTTTGGTTTCGGGCCACCATGACGCTGGCGAACATTGGTCCGAAGGCGAGCTATGCCATCCCTCGACTTGTCGAGGAGATGGGAGGCAATGACACGCGCTATGCAGAGCAGCGTAGTCACCGCTCTGCTTACGCTTTGAGCGAGATCGGCGAAGCTGCTATTTCGGCGTTGATCACGGCTCTTGAGGATGAGGACGAGCATCGGCGCTGGGGTGCCCTCCATGCGCTTGGCCTCATGGGAGAGCCTGCCTATGGGACACTTGATGCGATCCTTCCGCTGCTCGCGGACGACGAGGAGACGGTGCGTGCAGAGACGATCGAGACATGTATTGCCTTCGGTTCCGTTGCCGTTGAAGATTCTGCAGCGAAGCTTTCCTCTGAGTTGGAATTGGACCGTGTCGGAGCAGCGACCATCCTCCGGCGCCTCGGAGAGCTGGCCGTTTCGCAAAGCGATGGCCTCCGCGCGGCCTTGATCCAAGAAGAGGTTCCTGCTGTGCGTGGCGCTTTGCTAGAAGCTGCGGTGGCTCTTCAGATCGACACTGAATTCCTAACACCGTTCGCGATAGAGGCTCTCTTGGGTGATGAGCTGGAGCAAGATGCTGCTTTTCAGGCCGTCCTGGCAAGTCCGCCTCTCAGTGAGGAGATCGTTCCGAAACTTGCGCTCCTTCTGTCGGATAGGAACCGGGATTACCGTGCGCGCGCGATCAGCTTGCTAGGTCGTTTGGGGGAGATTGCTAGTCCTGCGGCGTCTGCCCTTGTTGCCCGTCTGCAAACTGGATCGCCGGAGGAAGACGAGATGGAGCGTTGTCTCAATGCTCTCATTCTTATCGGGCCCAGTGTTCTTCCGCAGGTCGTTGCTGCTGTGGACAAGGTCTTTACTGAGCCGATGGACGAGACGCACTGGGTGGTGCGGACCCTGAAAGGGCTGGCTCCTATCGCTCTGCCAGAGTTGGAGGCTCAGTTGCCACAGGCCAAGCCAGCGGTCGCTTGCGCTTTGCTGCGTGCGCTCCCTCGCTACAGCCGTCGCAATCACGTCGTCGAAAAGCCTGTGCGCGCCTGGCTTTCCAGTGAAACGGAGGCGCTGCGGGCCGGGGCTGTCACCATGCTGGGACGGTTGTCCTTGCCGGGAAAAGTCTGGATCGCAGCTCAAGCTGATGCCCTGAAAGACTCATCTCCCCAGGTGCGTATCGCAGCGATCACGACATTAGCGGATGTGCCAGTGTCTAATGAAGTGCGACTCGCTCACTTGACGGGCGCTTTGGAAGATAATGAGCCTGTTGTTAGAAGATGTGCTGTTGAGGCGTTGGGGGACATGGGGAGCTTGGCCAAAGATGCTTTGCCTGTTCTGTTGGCATCTGTGCAAGGGCCCTCTCCTACGGTTGGGTATCGCAACGCGGTTATTGAAACGTTTGGTAAGATTGGAGGCGATGCGGATTCGGCGGTCCCGTATCTTCGTGGCCTTCTCCACGATGAGATGGATGACGCCACCTGCTTGCAGAGTCTGCGCGCGCTTGCTGCCATTGGAGCCAAGGCTAAAGGCGCGATTCCGGAAATCTTAGCGCTGTGCGAACACCGGACGATCGACCGTCGTCGAGGTGCCTTGGAGGCGCTGGGCAGTGTTTCCGATAAAGCGGCGCAGAAGATTTCTATCTTTCTCAAGGCTCTGGACGATTCTTCTCCAGACGTGCGGCGGCCCGTCATCGCGGAGTTCGGTCGCCTCGGTAAAGAAGCCGCGCCAGCTGCTAATCGGCTCGTTGATCTGCTGGAATCTGAAGAAGATCGCGAGGCCGCCCTTGAAGCTCTTAGAGAGATTCGGCCAGATAATCTCGAACTCTGTCTTCGTCTTCTGAAGTCTCCAAATGCTGGAGGACGTCTCCTCGCATGTGATCGACTTGGCCGCATGAAGGATCTGCGGGCTCTCCCTGAACTGCGCAAAGCTTTGCGAGACGAGCATCGCTACGTTAGTCGTCGTGCTCGCGAAGCCATCAGCCGCATTGAGAGCGCTGATAAGAAGAAGTAGCCTGATCGCGTGTGATGGATGTACTGCCACGCGCCAAGATTTGCGAAAAAGAGGGGTGATGTTATTCAGCTACCTTGCCTTACCATTGGAGGCAAAGATGATTCGCCTAGAACTCACGGACCAATCGATACTATGCCGACTTCAAAGCCTTTTGCGATGCAATCGACAAATGCCTCGATGATCTGTCCGGTCCTCTCAAAGCGAAACTCACCAGCTTGATGAGCCTCAACTTCCAGTTCTTTCCGAATCACAAATCATGACGCGCGGCAGTATAGAAGGGGTAGAGTTTCATTGCCGGGCGATTCAAGGATAGGCGCTTTTCAAGCGCCCCACGCTTGCTCGACACAGCGCGATTCTAGATGGTGCCAATGTGGGCGGCCATCTAGGGAAGAGGATTCCTAGCAAGTCGAGCTTGACGATTATATACCATTAATTGCAGTTAAATGGATGAATCGGCTCGATTAGGCATCATTATCACCTAGCCTGGTAAAAATATGACGTGATACTGGAGGGATTCATAGCACATGGCCAGGAAGGACGTTCTAGTGGTAGATGACGAGCCTGTTGTTGGCTTGTTCTTGATACAGGCCTTGCGGCTCCTTGGTTTACAGGCCTGTCACTGCGATCGGGTGGAGTCGGCTTTGGAGGCAATGTCCGGATCTCGTGTTAACGGACTATTCCATGTCTGTTCGTTTTGGGCTTGAACTGGTCCAGGAACTGCAGCAATCGCATCCCACGTTGCCAATCATAGGCATGAGTGGAGAACATTTTCATGGAAGCTTTATGCTGGATGCAGGGGCCGCGGTGTTCCTTGAGAAACCTCTCGATGTCATGGTGCTGCGCGAGACCCTGGCTGCCTACGTTGATGTTTCGAGTGACTTTGTTTGAGGTTGAACGGTTCTGGCAAGGAGTCGCTTTGATTTGAGAGCCACTCCGGTTTGGGCTTGAGGAATGGGCGTAGCGACAAGACTATGTTGCTATGAAACACGCCTTCTCAATCCTTTCTGGAGCAGTTCTCTTTGTATTGGCTCCAACTGTCGTAGCTCAAGATGCCTTCGTAGGGCGTTGGGCGCTGACCATTCCTAATGGTGGTGCCGGTTGGCTCGGAGTGGAGAAGAAAGATGGGTATTACGACGCGGGGATCCTTTGGGGTGGGGGAAGTGTGGTGCCGGTGGATAGTGTTTATTTCCCTAGCGAAGACACGATGGTCGTGACGCGAGTGAATGAGGTGAAGCGAAGGGGGCCTCAAGGGAAGGTGGTCGTTCGTACTCAACGGTTCGCAGACACCTTGCAAGCGAAGGTGGAAGGTGATGTCTTGAGTCTAACTATTTCACGTCCCAAGCGCGATGGTTCCGGAGTGACAGAGGAAAGGTTTACGGGCAAGCGCATTGCTCCATTGCCTCCCAAGCCTGACCTTTCCAAGGTGAAGTTCGCCGATGCTCAAGCGCTCTTTCAATCAGAGGGTGACCTTGCCAAGTGGGCGCTCATGAATGCGAGTCACAGTGCAGATGGCTGGAGTGTGAAGGACGGCGTTCTCTTGAATCGCGCCACGCAGGAAGAAGGAAAACCTCGCAAGCACTATGGGAATCTGAAAACGAAGGCAACGTTCGAAGACTTTAACCTGACGCTCGATGTCCGCGTGCCCAAGAATGGGAATAGCGGTCTCTATCTTCGTGGTATTTATGAGATCCAAGTAGCTGATACGCATGATAAACCGTTAGATTCTCATAACATGGGCGGCATCTATAGCCGGGTAGCACCGAGTGTCATGGCAGAGAAGCCTACGGGGGAATGGCAAACCTATGACATCACCTTGGTGGACCGTCACGTCACCGTCATTCTTAACGGGACTAAGATCCATGATAACGTGCCTCTGGAAGGCTGCACAGGTGGGGCTCTGTGGTCAGACGAGACGCTGCCTGGGCCGCTTTATTTACAGGGCGATCACACGGATGTGGACTACCGTAACATTGTGATTCGTCCCGTGGCGAAGTAGTGCCGTAATGTAGCTTGGGCTTCTAGCCCAAGACCCGGCCAAGATGGCCGAGCTACCATAAGAATCGCCTGAATGTTGTCGTGTCTACTAATCAGAATCACAGCGTAGAAGTAGTTAGACAGCCTCGATGAGTCGCTCCTTTGCCATCGCTCTCTTTGGCGTGATGGGGGTGTTCTTTGCCTGCTTCTTTGTCTGGCCGATCGCCATCACCGTACGCGAGGCTTTCATCACCAGTGATGGTCAGTTCACACTGGCCTACCTTGGCGATGTCTTTCAGAACCCTCTCTATGTTGAGGGGCTGGTCAACTCTCTCAAGATGGGCGTGTTTAGCACGCTGCTTGCGATTCTGCTAGCGCTACCACTTGCGGTCCTGACGGATCGGTACGTTTTCCCAGGGAAGGCGTGGTTCTCCTCGCTCATTCTCTTGCCCTTGATGCTTCCTCCCTTTGTGGGGGCGATTGGGATCAAGCATTTGTTAGGCAAGATGGGGGTATTCAATACCGGATTGATCAATCTTGGGTTGATGAACCCGGCGCAGCCGATCGATTGGCTAGGCGAAAGCCAGTTGTTGGGTGTGGTTGTGATGAATGCGCTGCACCTTTATCCGATCATCTATTTGAATGTCTCGGCAGCTTTGGCCAACCTCGACCCTGCCATGGAGGAGGCGGCAGAGAACCTTGGGTGCGGTCGGTGGCGTCGTTTCTTCAAGATCACGCTTCCGTTGACCATGCCGGGTCTGTTTGCTGGGGCGACCATCGTCTTTATCTGGGCCTTTACCGAGCTTGGCGTGCCGCTCATGTTCGACTTCAGCCGAGTGACGTCGGTGCAGATCTTCAATGGCCTCAAGGATCTTTCTGGAAATCCTACGCCCTACGCGCTTGCCGTCGTGTTGCTGGCAGCGGCCATCCTGATGTTCGCGTTGAGTAAACTTGTGTTTGGCCGGCGAGCTCAGGCGTTGGCTGGAAAGGCGTCTATTGGGCGTCAACCGCGTCCACTCGGGTCGATGCGCGCGCTCGGCTGCACGTTTGTCTTCACTTGTGTCACGGTGGTTGCGGTCCTGCCACACTTGGCCGTGGTGCTGACGTCTCTTTCCAAGGATTGGTATGGCACGATTCTGCCGGACACCTTCACATTAGCCGCTTATGAAGAAGCCCTTGGGCATCCTCTGACGCTTCTCTCGATCAAGAATAGTCTGGTCTATGCTAGTCTCGCCACCGTGCTCGATATCGTGCTCGGTGTGGCCATCGCGTATGTTGTTGTGCGCTCCACCTTGCCCGGGCGCCACCTGCTCGATGGCATGGCCATGATGCCGCTGGCTGTTCCGGGTCTCGTGTTGGCGTTTGGCTACCTTGCCATGACGCGGGATGGGCAGTTCTTCGATTTCCTGATGCTAGGGGATAATCCGATTCTGTTGCTCGTGATTGCCTATGCGGTTCGTCGACTGCCGTATGTGGTTCGATCGGCAGCGGCAGGATTCCAGCAAACGAGCGTTTCGTTAGAAGAAGCGGCGCAGAATCTCGGCGCGAGCCCTTTCAAGGCCCTTCGTAAGATCACCTTGCCGCTGATTTCTGCTAACATCCTCGCGGGAGGCTTGCTAGCCTTTGCTTTTGCGATGTTAGAGGTTTCGGACTCACTGATTCTCGCCACAAAGCAGGCCTACTATCCCATCACCACGGCGATGTATGCGCTCTTCAACGCTCTTGGAAACGGTGAAAAACTTGCTTCGGCGCTAGGTGTCTGGGCCATGGCGTTCCTCGCGATTACCATCATTGGGGCGAGCCTCATCCTAGGAAAGAAGATGGGAGCGCTCTTCCGCATTTAGAATGCTTCTCTCCGGGCAAGATCTCTGCTAGATTCCAAGGATAACTTGGATGTGTATGAAATGGCCCTTTGCTTATTCCTTGACGGCGTTGCTCAGTGTCACCTCTTTGTGGGGTGACCTCTTCTGCGATGGTGCTGACCAAGGAGACGATGCGGAGAAGCTCAAGATTTCTACCTCGCCTTTGAGCAGTCGAACAAATCGTTCCTTCGCCGCCACGAATTGAATGACGAGAGCAATCTCCACAAGGCGACCTGGCAAGGCCATCATCGCCCCAGCGCGCGTGCTTACACGCAAGAAACTTTTTCGGATCGCGTTGATGTGATCGGTCGACACGAGAAGAAGACGAACGTGCATGAAGATTATGATGACCTCATCAATTTGGTGAAGCGCTAGAAAAGCCAACGAACGTGATCAACTGCTTTGCCGCAAATAGCATGCTCTCACATTGAGGCGGCTTTCATAACGCTTGCTTAATCTATCATGAGGTCTCGAAGAAGAAGGATGTGTGGTGGATGTTGCTCTGGGACCAAGACTAGACCTGGGGATATCATGATCGGATTCGCGGCGATCAGGTCTTCTCTGACTTGCCCTTGGGTGCTGGTAGTGAAAGTTATTTGCCTCCTGGCGTAGAAGGTACGGCTAGCAAGTATCGCGGACGTATCGGTCTTGGGGGCGCTGCGTGGTGGCGTTATGGTGGCGTTATACCAAGCGCCGTCACTAATTTCCAGCCCAATACTAACGTAGTCGCGTTGACTGGTTGGTGGTGGTGACTTTTAGTCGCCACAGTATCGAACCCAAGCATTCCGCGGTGACTAAAAGTCCCAGCCACTGGATCTCAA
>CALLLI010000332.1 GCA_938082635.1 uncultured Verrucomicrobiales bacterium | reverse complement strand
CTCCGGCTCCACGGATGAGGGTGCGGCGGGAGAGGGCGTGACGTGGTCTACTCATGAAATCTGCTGGAAAGGTGGGGCGATGCTTATTCAACACCGATGGTGGGATCGGTACCCGCTTTGTAGCGGAATGGAACACTGGTTACGATTCCCAGGATCAACCGGTGCGACGCGTAGTTGTGCTTTTTGAGATCCTCGACCAAGCGATCCACGGTGCCGTAGTCTTCGTAGGTCAACCCGCGAGACAGCGCGTAGCCTAACATCTTCTTGGTGAACTGCCTGAAGATCTGGTCCTTGCGCTCAAGCAAGAGTGCTTTGAGTTCATGAGGGCCATTGAACTGCGTGCCATCGGGTAGCGTGGCTGCGGCGTCGATGGGGTGGCCGTTTTCCTCTTCTCGCCAGCGGCCGAGGACGTCGTAGTTTTCCAGACTGAAGCCCATGGGATCGAGTCGATCGTGGCAGGTGGCGCAGGTGGGATTGGCGCGATGCAGTTCCAAGCGCTCGCGGAGCGACTTTGGGAAGGCGTCCTCGGTTTCTTCTTCTAGTTCAGGTATATTCGGTGGAGGCGGTGGTGGTGTTTCTCCTAACAAGTTTTCTAGGATCCACTTGCCGCGTAGGACCGGGCTGGTGCGGTGTGGGTGTGAGGAGACTGCGAGAACAGCCGCCATCCCTAAGAGGCCGCCTCGGTGAGGTTCATTCTCGATTGAGACGCGCTTGGGCTGTTCGCGGAAGTCGCCTTTGATGCCGTAGTGCCGGGCCAAGCGGCGATTTGCATAGGTGTAGTCCGCATCGATCAATTCGATCAACGAGTGGTTCTTCCTGAGGATTTCGGTTAGGAAGAAGACGGGTTCATACTTCATGCCGCCCTCGAGTTCGGAGTCGTAGCCTTTGATCGAGGCGTCAGGTTTGAATTCCCTGCCAAGAACGCGTGTTCCGAGCCATTGCTCGACGAAGTTCTGAGTCGAATTGCGGACTTTTAGTGAGGTTCTTTTTCCTTCTAGCATTCGAACGACCTGAGCTTCCAGTGTTTCTTTGTTGTTCAGCTTGTGTTCATTTGCTAGCGATAGAAGCGCGTCGTCTGGTGGCGAACCCCAGAGAAAGTAGGCCAGCCGCGTGGCCAATTCATGGTCGGTGAGGAGCGCGGGTTCAGGCTGATTGTTGGGCGTCTCTGCGATAAATAAGAACTTAGGGGAGACGAGGGTGGCGGAGAGTACGAGTTGGATGGAGCGTGCGAACGAGGCGTCGGTTTGGTAGCCGGCATCGAAGAGTGCTAGGTAGTCGTCCAGCTCTTCTTCGCTCACAGGTCGGCGAAAGGCGCGGGGAAGGAAGCGCTCCAGAATCTTTCGCGTGGCTTCTTGTGGTGTCGTGTCGTCGTCTGGTTGAGCGATGAGAAACTGTTCATTGGACCGGGTGTCCGCAAAGGCGTATTCCACGGCAGTGCGTGCGGCCTCAAGGTACTTCTCTGCGTGAATGGGCGAAATGAACAGGGTTTCGGATGCGTTATCAAAGCCCTCGCCGCCGGCGCCGTCGTCAGGCAGGGCTTCGCCTGCATCGAAATGGACATCGAGGAGGTGACGGATGGATGCCGAATACTCGCTGCGGTTCAGGCGACGAATCATGGCGGGGCCAGGTGTGAATCCGCCTGCGCTTGCGGCCTTTCTCAAGGTGTCTTCGACCCACTCGACAAAGGCGGCGCGTTCCTCTTCAGACGGCTGAAGCACATCGTCGTCATCTGGAGGCATGTCGCCTTCGCGGACGCGGTCTAGATGCTCATCCCAGTCGAGGGCGTCCTTCACTAGCTGTTCGACGGAAGTGGCGTAGGGCTGGAGATCGAGTTTGCCCTTGGGCTTCGGAGCCTGGTGGCAGTCGATGCAGTAACGCTGGATGAATTCTAGTCCCTGATGCTTGGTTTCGTCGGCATGGACGGGCGCGATCAAGAGGGCGAACCCCATCACGAATAGACGAAGGATGCTGGTGGGAAAGGAGGTTGCGTTGGTTCGTGGCATTGCCCGGGGCGAGTTGGCTGTTTCTAACCATGCGTCGGGCGAGACGGTGCGGTATCCGGTGGTCCTTTGGAGGGGAACCTTGGTTTGGACAACGGATGGAGCGAGGGGCAGGATGTCTAAAGAGTTTGAGAAGAATGGCTCGCGTATAGGCGCAGAGCTATGAGGGGGCAATGGTGAGAAACTGACATTCGGCGGCGACTGAAAGTCACCGCTACTGAGAGAAATTGGCTAGCGCCAGCGGGTGCCTTTGAGGAACGCTATGAGGTCGGAGAGTTGTTGCTCTGTCAGTTGAGTGTGAATGCCCTGAGGCATGAGAGACACGGTGGCGGGCTGCTGCTCGACGATGTCTTCGTGCTTGAGAACGATCTCCGCGGTGGGCGCGAGTCGTAATGTGAGGGATTCTGGCGACGAATCACGAACGATGCCGAGGTAGGTGGTGCCGTCTTTGTTTTTGAGGGTGATCGACTCATAGCTGCGCACGAAACTGGCGCTGGGGAACATGATGGATTCTAACAGATCGCGTGGTGATCTTGCTTGACCGATGGAGGTGAGGTCGGGGCCGAAGTCGCCGCCGCGATAGCCAATCTCGTGACAGGCGATGCAGGCTGCTTCGGTGCTGTTGAATACGGTTTGGCCTCGGCGGACATCGGCCGATGGAAGTCGGGCAAGGAGTTCATCGACTTGCGCACCCTGCTGGCTAAGACCTGCGGTGAGTCGGTCGAGCAGGGGGCGGAGTTGTTCGTGGACCTCTTCAGGAGCCTTCTGAAAGGCGGTCTTGATGGTGGCTGTGGGAACGGAATCCATGGAAGGGTTTGCCTGCAAGGACTTGACTAAGGTTAGTCCCAAGGTTGGATCACTCTCCTCGGCAAAGAGGGGTAGCATGGTGGCGACTTCCATTGGGGCGAGCGACGAAAGTGCGCTTGCTAGAGTCGCTTGCTGGTCTGGGGTTAGAGCGGCCTCGGACAACACGCGGCCAGCGAAGGACCGTGTGCGAAGTGTTTGCTGGTGCCCAAGCCCCTCGATGGCAAGCTTTGCCACTGGATCTGTCAATTTTTCGTGTGCAGCTAGGGCGAGTGCTTGGAGGCGGCGCTCTAGAGGAAACGAGGGTCTGTTAGCGATCTCATTCAGGGCTTGAGTAAGGGGGGTGTGACGAAGCGCGGCGGGTTTGGCACCCAAGCGGGCCAGGACCGTTAGCGTGAGGGGGCCATGCAAGGTCTTCAGCTGCCCAGCGAAGGCCTCGAGTAGTTCAGGCGTAGGCTCGCTGATGGTGCATTCGCTGAGTGCAAGTAGTAGGTGCGCTGCCTGATCTCCGCCTAACTGATCCGCTATCACTTGTTGGATGCTTGGCTGTGGAGCTAGCTTCTGAATGAGGTGCAGGGCGCTGCGTTCATGCAGACGTGTCTTGAGGTAGCTGGCGATCTGAGGTGACCACTCGGGATGCTTGCCTAACAACCAGGCCGCCGTTTCTTCGAGCAGAGGCTTTCCACTGTTTGTAACGGCTAGTACCATGTTAGGCGTTATCGGTGATGGCCGCATTTGATCAAGGGCAATGAGCGCTGCTCGCTTGCGGTCCGGGCTCGCATGGTGAAGCGCTTCTTGCAACGGGGCTGCTTGAGCGATCTCGATCAGCGCATAGATTAGGGAGTGTTCGAGTAATCGGTCAGATTTTTGATCGACCGCGCTTAGCAACGCTGGAATGGCATCCTCATGGCCAAGACGGCCTAGGGCTTCGGCTGCAGCCCGTTTCACGCTGGGCTGTGAATCCTCTGTCGTTAGGAGGGCGGCGAGGGCTCCAAGCGCGGCCTTGTCACGCCAGAGACCGGCGGCGTGGGCGGCGATGTGACGCAGGCTCCAACCATGGTTGCTGTTGTTGAGCGCCTTGCGAATGGTGGCTCGCGCCTCGTCGCTTTCGATGCGCGTCAAGGTCCAGAGGGCGGCTTGTTTCTCTGTAACTGTAGCATTCTCGTTTTCTAGCAGGTTTGCCAAGGGGGCGACTGTATCCTGACGGGCTAACTGATCGATGGCGCGTTTGCGGACTGCTGGGCGCGCATCGCTGAGGCGGGGCATCAGGTTCTCGGTGGGTGCCCATGAGAGGTCCAATCCTCGTGGGTCTTCCAAAGCGGGCTGATCGCTGCGGCGAACGCGATAGATAGCGCCGAGCACATCGGGTTTCATGAGCTGGGAAGTGGGGCAACAGAGTTTGTACCAGCCTCCTGTGTCCGTGACTAGCAAGCTGCCATCAGCATCTTCGTGGACATCTGTGGGATGAAAGTCTAACTGATCGGATACGAGAAAGGGCGTGCTCGTGGTGGTGTAGCTGGCACCTTTAGGTTCGAGAACGTGTCTCGTCACACTTCGTAGATTGAACTCTGAGGAGAATAGGTTTCCCTGGAAGTCTTTCCCAAACACGGTGGAATCGTAGAGTGCTAGGGCGCAGGATGCTGCTGGTCCTAAATGAGTCATTACGGGCATGAGTTCGCCGGTTTGTGGGTGTGCCTCGATCACGTGATGATCCTTCCCGTAGACGCCGCCGTAGATGGCGTGGATGATGCCGTCGCGTCGCCCGCCACCGGGATGCTGCAGAAAGGTGGTGGTGAAGAAGCGTTCGCCTTCGGCGTTGAAGACGACCTCGACGGGGTTGTCCATGCCTCCGGTCATGACAGGCTCGATCCAGGGCTGGTCTGGGTGACGGCGAAAGATGTGCGCGGCGCTGGTGACGAAAGGCGCCTGACCCTCAGGACGCGCGTAGGTTTGTTCTGCAAAGGCTCCCTTGGTCCAGTAGATCCAGCCGTCTCTGCCCAGGTATGGACCGTGGAGGTCGTTGGCGCAGCCTGTTAGGGTCTTACCTTGGAACCACTCCTCACGTTGGTCCGCGATACCGTCGGCATCGGTATCGGTGAGCTTCCAGATACTTG
>CALLLI010000331.1 GCA_938082635.1 uncultured Verrucomicrobiales bacterium | reverse complement strand
TGGGTGATCTTGAAAGTTCTTCTTCCAGCGTCACTACAGGGTGCAGTTGACGGCGTACGTAAATTCTTTTGCGGAAAGGTTTGTTCGAACGATCAAAGGGGAGTGCCTCGATCGGATGATCTTGATAGGGGAGAGGTCACTGCGACGAGCAGTCGATCAGTTCTGCAGGCACTACCATCACGAGAGAAATCACCAAGGGTTAGATAACAAAATCATTGAACCAGATTTCGGTTCGGATGGAGAAGGTGAGGTGAATTGCAGTGATCGGCTTAGCGGGTTGCTTCGCTACTACTACCGGGATGCCGCATGAAATGGCGACGATTTGAGTTTCCGGACAGGATGGCGTTTGTTTAGTAAACTCAGGATGGCTACACCCAATGCTTCGGATTCTGTCATGGTGCATTCAGAGCTATTGCTAGATCAGCGACCCAGCGAGCGAGTTCAAGTTCACGCTCCTCTCCCTGAGGCATTCGTAGGAGATACGATGGATGCAAGGTCGCGATGATTTGGTCTGCAAGTTCGCATTCGGAAACGACCCCTCGCTCCCGCATGAGGGCAAAGTTAGGGCGAATGAGCGCCTTGGCGGCGGTGGCTCCCAGACAAATCAAGGTCTTCGGCTTTACTTTAAGAATCTCCGCAAGGACCCAGGGTCGGCAGGTGTGGATTTCATCAGCATGGGGCGTTTGATGAAGACGGCGTTTGCCTTCCCGCTTCCACTTGAAGTGCTTCACTGTGTTGGTCACATACACGGTTTGTCGATCGATGCCGATGCCTGTGAGAGCTTTGTCTAATAGCTCGCCGGAAGGCCCAACGAATGGTCGCCCTGCGAGGTCTTCTTCATCTCCTGGCTGCTCACCCACGATCATGATCTCTGCGTCTTCTGGACCTTCGCCGAAGACAACTTAGGTGGCGCGGTCATGAAGGGGGCAAGCCTTGCATTGCAGGCCTAGCTGGGACAGTTCTTCAAGACTCATGGTGTCGGCACGGGAAAGCACACCGGCTGGCTCAACTGAACGAGATGGTGGATCAGGGCTTGGCACACCAGATGGAATACGCTCTGACACATGCGCCTTGGTGCTCACAGGAGCTTCTACCATGTCTCCGGTGCGACGAGCAGCTTTGCGCGTGAGTTCGGCGATGAGCGGGGCTTCAGGCAGGTTCTTCCAATATTTCTTTGGCATCTCTGATTGCATGGCATTCAGCTTGAGCCGGGCCGGATTGAAGATGTGGGCGTAGTAGCTGCGCCAGTAGTCTTCTAACTGATCCTCTTTCGGTGCCTCACGACTTGAGACGCCTGGCGAGAATTGAAGTGACTGGCCATCCCAATGGGCGCATTGCCACGGTGTGAGAATCGACCAATCCATGCTCGCAAAGCGTTTGGCAAAGAACGGTGCTGTGAGTTCCACGATGGAATGCTCAGGCTCAAACCAAGCAACGAACTGCTCGCGGCCTGTTTCAGTATCGCCAATCTTTCGAAACCTAACGAAGGCTTTCATCTTATGTCGATCACGGCGCACGGCAGACGCCCAGTCTTCAAGCCGCTTTAGATCGGAATCGATTCGTAGCGCTAACAGTTGTCTTTCCTTTCCGTGAGTAAGTCTCCAGGCAACCTTGTAAAGCACGCCCCATCTTTCTGATACTCGGTGACATGCCACCAACTCCGCAAGATTCATGAAGTCACGGGGGATGCGTACCTGCGGCATGATAGTGGTCGATGGCTTTTCAAAAGCGTTGTTTTCAAGATCACCAAAGAGACTATCAGCCCCGGAGCTGCCGTCTTCCCAAAGAAGGCCTTCCGGAGGTACTGATTGGACTAGAAGTTTGCGAGCCTGCATCCTCCAAGACTCAAAGTTAGGCTTAATCCGGATCGTCTCCATTAGACCTCACCAGTGATGGCACTCGACTTGGCATCCGCTACGGTAAACGTGAACTCCGTTTGTTGCGGTCCTGGCGCAAATCTACTTCTCAAGCGATCGCTATCCAGTCCCAAACGAGCAGGATTGTGATCCGTAGTGATGACGAAGGGTAGGCACTTTTTCAAGGAGATGCCTAACTTCTGCAGGTCTTCTAGCCTTAGCGCCGACCACCGTCGAATCTGTAAAATGCGGGTTACGGAACGCACCCCAATGCCTGGAATTCTAAGCAAGAGTTCGCGTGGCGCCTGATTCACATCCACGGGAAAGGTCTCTCGTGAACGCAAGGCCCAAGACAGTTTAGGATCGATGTCGAGATCGAGATTCGGGGCACTGTCAGGAGCGATCTCTTCTACACTGTAACCATAGAAACGCATCAGCCAGTCGGACTGGTAGAGGCGATGCTCCCTAACAAGAGGTGGCGATTTCAGGGGAAGAATTGGCGAAGCACTCGGAATCGGGCTGAACGCTGAGTAGTAGACGCGCTTCAAGTGATAAGCACCATACAGCACATCGGCTCTGTCTAACAATTGCCGATCCGGGGAAGCATCAGCACCCACGATCATCTGAGTGCTCTGCCCGGCTGGGGCAAAGTGCCGGTCTTTCTTCGTTCTTCGCTTGCCAGACTGCCGATCCGCTTTCCTTCGCTCTGAATCCGTCTCAATACGAGTGCGAATACCACCCATCGCCTTCTGCGTGCGACTCATGTTCTTTTCCGGAGCCAAGCGATCTAGGCTTTGCTGCGATGCGAGTTCAATGTTGATACTGATGCGATCCGCATACTCACCCGCCTGATCAATGAGCTCTTGTGAGGCTTCAGGAATGGTTTTCAGATGGATGTAACCTCGAAAGTCATGGTCGACCCGCAGTTGGCGTGCGACCTCCACGACGCGCTCCATCGTATAGTCTGGGTTACGAACGATGCCAGAGCTGAGGAAGAGCCCTTCGATGTAGTTACGCTTATAGAAGTCCAGCGTCAGTTGAACCACTTCGGCTACTGAGAAACGCGCCCGTTGCACATCGCTCGACCTCCGATTGATGCAGTAGTGACAGTCGTAGATACAGGCATTCGTCAGCAAGACCTTCAGTAAGGAAATACAGCGCCCATCTGGCGCGTAGCTATGACAGATCCCGGCGCCACCTGAGGAACCAAGAGCCGTCGCACTGCCCGCCGAATCCCGCTTGGTTGTACCACTACTGGCACATGAGGCATCATACTTGGCGGCGTCGGCGAGGATTTCGAGCTTGTTCTTGAGTTCCATAGATTACTGTTCATTTGAGTATCTATTGCCTTCTGAAATGCGCAAGTCGCATGCTGGACAATCGATACACCCGCCGGGAGTTACGATTCGTATCGGTTTGGTGGCTCATAAGAAGGCAACGCTCCCCTCGAAGATCTGTCTCGCCTGCGATCGGCCGTTCGCTTGGCGCAAGAAGTGGGCACGCTGTTGGCACGAAGTGAAATGGTGCTCTGAGCGTTGCCGAAGAAACGGGAAACCAGATGCTTAGCGGTCAACTTAAGCTACGGAGGAATGACTCCGCATTCTTGCGATGCGCCTCCAACCTCTCTTCGCCCATCTTGTCCAATTGACGCGCCATCATTCCGAGTCGGTGTTGCTTACGGAAGAATTCCTCGTGATTCTTGATGAACATCCAGAACAAGCCATCCCATACTTCGCACCAGGGCCCTTTTGAGAAATCACTCATCTTACGCACATAGTTAGACCCAGAGATGTAGGGCTTGGTCGTGAACAAGCCGCCATCGGCAAACTGGCTCATGCCGTAGACGTTTGGCACCATGACCCAGTCGTAGGCATCCACGAAGAGTTCCATGAACCAATCGTAGACCCGGTTGGGATGAAACCCACAGAGCAACATGAAATTCCCAAGGATCATGAGTCGCTCGATGTGGTGACACCACCCGTGTTCTAACACGCGCCGAATAACCACATCGACTGGAACAATACCGGTCGTGCCATCATAGAACGCTTGTGGAATCGGTTTGTCTTCGAATCCCCAGAAATTGCCATTGCGGCACTCGACGCCGAGATGCTCATAGGCACCTCGAATGAACTCGCGCCACCCGATGATCTGCCTGACGAAACCCTCCAAACAATTCATGGGGGTATTGTTAGCCTTTGCGTAACCAAGTGTCCTACTCAATACCTTTTGAGGCGTGAGCAGGCCGATGTTGAGCATCGGAGTTAGGATGCCGTGAAAGAGGACCCGCTCGCGATAGCTGATGGCGTCCTCGTAGTCGCCAAAGAGATGGAATCGCTTCTCTAGAAAGTTCTCAAACCACCTTTCGGCGGCTGCATGCGAAACTGGATAAGCAAAGCCTTCGGCCGTCCCATAGTAGTCCTTGAAGTGACGTTGGGTGTAGCTGATAGCCTCGTCGGTGTAAGCCGAGGCTGTCGCCTCAGGTTCGGCAGGAACGGCTAGGCCTTTCTTGGGCATTGATCTGCGATTGTCCTCATCAAAACTCCATTTCTCACCAACCGGAGAACCATCATCATGGACTAGCACTCCTAACCGCTTGCGCTGACGCTCGTAGAATTTGGCCATGAAGGGACGTTTCTTTCCTTCGAACTGCTCCGCTAACCAATCCTCGGATGAGAGAAACATCGGTGTTTCGTACGCTTGCAAGGAGTTCGTAGGGGACTTAGCGTAATGTTTCAATCGCTTTTCTAACAAGAAGTCAACGGTCTGGCAGTAGTGGAACACGCGAAAACCCTGTCGGCGAACCGCGTTCAAGTGGAATTCGATCGTCTTGCCTTTGGCGAAGTTTCGATAGAGCACCTCGTATCCACGCTTCTCAAGCACAGCGGCATACTGCTTCATCGAGGCCCTGTGCAGAACGATCTTCTGCTGATGAAAGCTAAGGCCTACATGCGGATCCCCGAAGGTAAGACCATCCTCGACGAGCACCACTGGACGCCCCTTGGCTATTGCCGGATGCGGATCAAAGAGCTGGTGCGGAAAGATGAGAGTGCATTCAGTCATGTAGAAATATTGAAGCTGTTTGGAGACTGAATCCCACCAATCATAGCACCTCTGTTAGGTAACACTACCATTACTTGAGTTCATTCCACTTGTTGATCAGTCTCGTACGACCACCCACGATTTCATAGAGTATCAGTTTATCGTGAATCACTTCTTCTCGCGATCTATCCGTGGTCGCATAGTCTTTCCTCAGAAAGATAGCCTCCTCAGGACAGGTTTCTTCTCAAATGCCGCGTAACATATCAATGGCAAACGCCTGAAGAAATTTCTCTGCCTTCCTCCAAGGTTCACCACCTGGAATCTACGCAGGTGTCATGCGGATCTCTCGCGGTGGATAGATAAATTCGTACAATTGGCAGGGAACGCACCTTTCCCTTTCCTGCTCATCTTTGACAAATGCAGGCGCTCCGCGACAGTAGTTTGGGAGTGGTTCGTCCCACCGTTGCCCCGGGCACTGCATCGTAACGTTAGACCTACCACGAAGCGACCCGATTGCGTGCCCAAGAGTGATCATCAGGCCTCTAAAAATACCAGGAAAGTATGTTCGCTCAATGAAGGAGAGCTTTGGTCTGCGTCCAACGATTGCCATAAGAAATGTAATATAAGTGGTGATTGGATCAGCTGGATTGAAAGGTTTGGCCCTACCTGGACAAAGATAGTGCCCGCATGATTATAAAATTAGTATCATGAAGACCCTGATCTACCGTAGTCGGACTTCGCGGCCGAGCCCCTAAAACGATTTAGAGAGTCTGCCAGTTCAAGCCCGAAAGTTCAATGAATGCCACAAGACCACTGGTTTGCTTCTCTATCAAAACGGCTCCTTCATTCAGGCTCTCGAAGGAAAGGATAACGTCGTGGAACGGCCCACTGAATGTATCTCCAAAGATCACCGCCATACAGAAATTATAAAGTTATTTGATAAGAAGGCAAGTAGTAGTAGCTTCGTCGAATGGAGCATGGGAGTTTACAGACTATCTGATGAAGGCAGCGAACTAGAAGAATCACCCGGCTACAGCCCAGTTCTTCGCGAAAAGTTTGACTGATCGAACGCCGATCTAAAATCCGAAATGACATTTAACTTTCTCTGTCTTTTTAAACAACATGTCCGCGCTTATCGGTGTAACGTAGCCATTTAACAAGCGAGCATCTCAGGAGCGACTCGTTCCCTCAAGCACTGCACTCCACGGCGGATCCGTGCCTTCACAGTCCCGAGAGGCTGGCCCAGACGCTCAGCAATTTCAGACTGAGTAAGGCCAGCAAAGTAGGATAGTTCTAAGACCTGTTGCTGTGCCGGAGTAAGGTTGATCACGGCCTTTCGAACGATCGATGCATGCTCGTTCGTGCTTATTACATCCGTTAGGTCACGCGACAGTCTATTCGAAGGTGTATCCACCTCTCCGCGGAACCGTTCGTTGAGATTGGACCGGCGCGTCTTGCTCCTTAACCTATCGATAGCGCGGTTTCTAGAGAGGGTCCGTAGCCATGTCAGTGGACGTCCTTTCGACTGGTCGAAGAGACTACCTCGCTCCCAGATCTTCGCGAGCACCTCCTGACAGACATCCTCGGAGTCTTCGCGATTGTTGAGGACCTTGTAAATCGTGGCTGTGAGGAGCCCGCGCACGGCGAGACAAAGTTCATCGAAACTCGCTGTGTCCTTAGCGGCAACGCCTTTCATGAGTTGGAGAAGTTTTTGATCTTCGAGATGAGTAATCATTGTAATTTAGGTAGAGATTAAAATTTTGCTCCGCTTACACTTACTGAGCTGCAAGCTCCTGGAGTAGGACGTCGCGAGCACGCTCTCTTCCCACAAGCACCTCAAGGAGGGCCAACCATCCAAGCCCAGCTCTGATTTGGGCGACCGGGTCGATGGCTGCGGTTTGGCCATGTGGGGCTGGGCGAGTGAATGCTGAGGTGTGTTGTAGATGACTCATTAGTTTAGCTCTTGTTCAATAATACGCCTTCTAGTCGATCAAAGGATGCATATTCCTCTCAATTAATTAAACAAAAGCTTAACGAGCGCTTTCGCCTCTCCTACAGAGTGATCTCTTCCGCCTCAACCACCTCTTGCAGAGCATGTTCCATCATCGCGCGCGCCTGCGCCGTGGTCTGGTGTAGGAAGCGGTGCAAAGCCTCGTCCGCTGCGCTGCGACTTTCGCACTCGGACGAGTATTTCTCAAAGGCCGTGAGGCTTGTGAGGAGGCTGCCTAGATGCTGGGGACACTCACACTCTATAGTGGTCGAGACCTCGGAAGCTCTAGCGAGTTGCTTGTCAGTGAAGCGTCTCGGCGGGATCTTCTCATCGACGATATCCAACGATTTGGGTGCTGATGAGCTATGACTCGTCAGTGCCACGTCCGTTTGGAGCACGACTTGCAGTTCCTTTGCATCTACGGGAGCCCTCAATGGCGTGATTCGTCTGATGCCTTTCTCAACCATCGCTACCGTCGATTGCTGGGTGAATCGGTAGACGATGACAGCACGCATCGCCTTGGTCCGCTCTATTAAGTCCTGAACGAGTGGAATCGTGTCCTCGAAAAGCGTCGCGCACTCGATTAGAACCACATCCACCGTCGTTGAGGCCCATTCCGCGGCCTCTTCAAGGGTTCCAAACGATGCGACAAGCTCCGTTCCAGAAACGAAATTATCATCCTTAAACTGCTCTCGGAGTGTTTCACCGATTACGAGCAACCGGCATTGATCGGCCCCTTTCGGTCTAGAGCTATCGACACCCTGTTGAACCGACAATCGCTGCTCGAGCTGCGGGGTCGTGAGGGAAGCGATCGTCCCGATGGCATGACTGCAATCCACCAGTGCTTTCAGCAAGGTCAGTCGCTGGATGTCCTCGGTAGTATAGAGCCGGCGCTTGGAATCCGAGCGTTTCGGTTCCACGACACGATGGCGCTTCTCCCAAACCCGGATATTTGGCGTGGACACGCCCGTAAGACGGGAAACCGCACTGATTTCAAAAAATTGCTCTTCTTCCGCTGTCTTCGTCATTTTCAGTAAATTCCTCATGTAAATAGCTACGCATGCTAGACAATACTTGGACAATTTATCGCGCCTTGGTACACAATTATTAAACAGTCTGATCTTAAACTAGACGGGAGGCGTTCTCTTCATCAGAGGTTGTTCTTCACTTTCGAAAACGAAATCCGATTCCAATGATCCGACTATTAACCCGCTTTGACATTTGTTTCCTCACTGCTGCCTTCCTCAGCTTCGTTGCCAGCGTCTCGCTGTGGTTCCTCTACAGCCATGACTACGGTGCCTTCGTCGGCATTTGGGTCCCTTCGATCCTCAGTCTCTGGATAGGGGTGAAGTTGACCATCTTGTCCGCAACGACAACTGGAGGGGCGCAATCATGAATATTTCCCTCCTACTAGTGATGCCGTTTATCGTTCTGATTCTCGGGATCGTCGTAAGTCTAATTGTTGTTGGTTGGTCAACGACAGTTAGAACTCCCCGTACGGCGACAACTATAATTCCCCGCCTCAGCGCGTAGGAAGTAGCGCTTGCCGCATGAGTTCCCTTTGCCGTAACGTTACGATAGCGGTCCCTCGCTGGCGCGCAGCGCTTGCAGCGCGGCGGCGTGGGCCGCGCAACGTGGCCGCCCCCTTAATGTTCATCGTTTGCACTTGTGCAGAAATTGGCAGCTGTAGATGCAGTCGTTGTCTCGAAGCAAGTACTTCGGCGTGGTGTCCCAAGGAAATGCCTCGACGATCTGTTGGGCACTCCAACTCACGGTGGGATTCTCGGTGACATTGAAATGCACAACTCGCCGCCTTTCATACATCAAGACGATGAATACGTAGAGGACGCGAAAA
>CALLLI010000330.1 GCA_938082635.1 uncultured Verrucomicrobiales bacterium | reverse complement strand
TGAGTCCGACTTTCTTGAGAAAGCGATAGATGGTGGTGAGGGATGGGAGATCACGGCCTTGGTCTTGCTTAAGCCAGCGTTGGTAGGCGACTTTGATGGGGATGCCGGGGTAGGTTTCGCGTTGAGTGATGAGCCATTCTTGCTGCTCTGGTGTGAGGGTGTGACGTTGCCCAAAGTCCTGGCGAGAGTCTTGGGTGAGGCCGGTTATTCCGTTTTTCTGATAGGTGTACCACCAGTCTTCGAGGGTGCGCGTGGCATAACAACGCCCGTGATCGCTGGGCCAAGGTTTGGTCGCGGCGCGCTTGAGTGCGTCTGCCAGGGTGAGGCCTTCTTCGAGGCACTGAGTGAGGTGCGTGATGGCGCTGTAGCGGACGAGAGCGCTTTGTTCCTGTGAGGTGATGGGGTGCTTATCTGGCATGCGGGAAGGAGTATTCCCACGGAGCCATTTGAGAAAGGAAAGGGTTCTGTATGATCGTTGTTTCGAGAATTCGTGTTCTGTCAGTTTTGTTTGAGGCAACGGTAGTCTCCGAGGAGGCTTTTGCCCTGAGTGGCTAGCTCTAAGAGAATGTGGCTGAGATTGCCTGCGGCGTGGCGCATGGCTTTCCAAAGGGCTTGAGGCGATGAGGTCCGCGGGAGTCGTTGCCCGAAGAAGTCGGTGAGCCTGGTGGCTCTGTCTGCCCTAGCGCATCGCTTTACAGCCCGATTGAGGCAGCCTCGGATGACTTTGCTTTGCGCCGGAGACTGGTGATCTTGAGCGCGATCAAAGTGCTCCTGGACGTCAGGCGCGTTGATGGAGCGATAGGGAAGGAAGGTGTCAGGAAGGACGCTGACGGTCTTGCCTGTGAATTTGCAGTGGAAGCGCTGGATGCGTGTCCTGCCAGAGCCCTCCGGCTGGGTGTTGCGCTTGTAGTGACCGTGCCGCTGAAGACACGGGCGGTCCTCGTGCTCGAATGGGCACGGCGGATGAGGGGCGTCTATTGGGAAGGAAGCGCGACGAATTTGCATCCGCCTATGAAAAAATATTCGCTGCCCATCGTCACTCCCGTTCCCACGGGAGAGAGTACTACTGCACAGCATTCATCTCACTCGCATGAACATGACTCCTTCGCTGAAGTTGGCTGATTGTTAGTCGCGCTGAGATGCTGCCCCTTTGGGCCCTTCTTTCTTTTCCTGCTGCACGGTTGTTGTTTGATTAAGAGGGCGTTTCAGCGCTGCTGTTAGTTGCCCCATATGTTTGCAGCTGTCGATCCGCCTGAAGCCCTTCTCTGCCTGCAGCATGGCGTAGGTAGAGCCATTTGGAGGCTTGGTTTGTTTCTTCCCGCCAGCGGTTGACTCGACCAATCTTCCGGCGTGTGTTTCGAAAGGCGTTTTCGATGTTGTTCGTGCTGAGGAAGGTCAGGTTAAGCGTGTTCGGAACGTTCAGCCTGTGAAAGGCTAGCAGCTCTTCTTCTCCGGCTTCTTCCAAACTTTCAAGGCCTTGCGCGCTGATTTCTTTGAGGAAAGTGCTTAGTTTTCTGAGAGCTTCCTCTGCTTGTTCTTTACCTTGGGCGATGCGGAGTGCCTTGAAGTGTTCTGCTAGTTTCCCGTGATGTTTAGGTGACAGTTTCCCTCGGATGTTGCGCTCTTCGTGCACAAGACATCTTTGAATGATGGCGTCTTCCCAGCCTTCTAATACTGCTTTCTTAAGGGCTTTGGATCCATCCAGGACGGCTAGAAGGCGATGCCCTTCTTCGGGGCCAAACCCTTTCTCGATGATGCGTTGGACTAACCTTCGGCAGACGGCTTCGTTCTCACTGGCTCCGATTTCGATGTCGAGGATGACTTTGTCTCCTTCTTCGGTGAATCCTAACGCGACAACGGCGGTGAGTTCGCTACTCAACCAGATGCCGTCTAGCATGAGAGCCGCCCATCTTTGTTCTTCGAATCGCCGAGAACGCAGTTCTGTTAGCAATCGAACACCTTCCGCTGCCCAGACGCGACTGACCTCTGATGCGCTGGCTCCTTTGCCCCAATCAATGGTTTCTTGCACGCCGCCGGTGGCAACGCCGTTGGTGTAGGCTCGGATGATCGCGTCACGGATTCTTTCTTTCTGCATGCCCTTGGCCGCGTCGTAGCTGTCCAGGAGGACCTCGCTTTCATTGCCGTCTGCTTGGCGTCGACGGACACGAGGTCGCGCAAGCTTTTCTCCTTCAACCTCGAGGCTGAATGGGGCACTCCCTGCGCGGCGACATTCTGTTTTCGCGCCACGGTCGTAGGCTGGACCACATAGGCTGCTGACCTCATCAGCCATGATGTTGATCAGCGATTGCCGCACGGAGCCCCGAAGGAATTCGTCAAATGTTGCCGCTGCTTCTCTCGGTCCGAGTTGACCGAGCTGTTGGATGATCTCAAGACGTTTCATGGATGGTTACTGGTTTGGTTATCCTAGAAACGTAAATGGGCACAGGAATACAGTCCGAATGGCGGGCGGCATTCGGTGTCAGGTGATGGGCCGCGAGTTAATGGAACGTATCAGCCACTGAGTATCCGATCGGAGTTTGGAGGCACCCCTGTGATCCATTTGC
>CALLLI010000329.1 GCA_938082635.1 uncultured Verrucomicrobiales bacterium | reverse complement strand
AGCTGCCTGCAAAGTGATAGTAAGAGAGCGGATGTGTGGGTCAGGGATGAAGTGGAAAGAAAAAGGGGCTGATACGGTTTTATGTTTAAGTGCCCTGAGGCAGACGACAAAACGGTGGGGCGAATTCTGGCAAAATATCTCTCAATTTGGTATTTCTTCATAAATCACGATTTCAGGACTGATGGAACATCCGTGAAAACAAGCTCCCGATAGTCCTTTCTTTATCACATAATATCCAGGTCACACCCCAGACCACGGTCAAATCATTTCCGGCGGAACCAAAGAGGCCTGTCGTTATTCCCAGCCATGACGGTGAATCTCTCATTGTTTCAGTGCCAACCAGAGCAAGCGTAGACTACCAATTGCAAACGTCGTCCAATATGAAGACTTGGTCAGATGTCCATGCCAGGGATGCTTCATATGGCAATGATTCCATCCGCACATTCGTGATTGACCTCGCTGCTGAAATGGCTTTCTTCGCCAGGATCGCTGTATTCTAACGAGGCAAATAATTCACCCGAACTCAAAGGTAGCCTTTGGCTTCTCGGGTAAGGTTAGAGCGATTCTCAGAAGTCTTCTATTCAGCTGCAGTGAAATCTCCGTCATTCCCTGCCCGATCGAATACACCCCATGGGGCTAAAACTTATTCTTCCACATCATCGACTCCATCGGCTTGTTGGAGCGGACGTTGTACTTGGCGGAACCTTTGTCACTGTAAAGCGTCTTCACGTCGCCTTGCACATCAAAGTAGATTAGTTGGCCGATGGGCATCCCTTCGTAGACTCTTACCGGCTGGTTGACAGAGATCTCCAAGGTCCAGTGATTACAGAAACCGACATCGCCTTTACCAGCGGTGGCATGGATGTCGATGCCTAGACGCCCGACGCTGGATTTGCCCTCGAGAAACGGCACGTGTTTGTGGGTCTCTGTGTACTCGTAGGTCACGCCAAGGTAGGTCTTTCCTGGCAAGAGCACATAACCTTCCTCTGGAATCTCCATCGGCGTGATCATGTTATGCTTCTTGGCGTCGAGGATCTCGTCTTTGTAAACTGCTAGCGCCTTACCCAAGCGGACATCGTAGCTATTCGTGCCCAGAGCCGATTCATCATAGGGCTCGATCACGATATCGCCGGACAAGATACATTCACGAATGGCTTGGTCAGAGAGAATCATAGGCAGGCTTTGCTAGCCCGGCTGCCTGGGAAGTCAACCTCAAGCCCTCTGAGCAACCCTTAGATAAAGGGCTTCCCAAACTCAACGCAAGCCCCTTACTCTCCGCGACATGCAGAGACACGTAGAACCTCCGAGCGATTGGCGAGGCATCCTTAAACAACTGGGCCCTGGGCTTATTATCTCAGCAAACATCGTCGGCTCGGGTGAACTCATCGTCACGACAAAGCTTGGTGCCGATGTGGGATTCATGCTGCTGTGGTTCATCATTCTAGGCTGCATGGTAAAAGTCTTTCTCCAGGTCGAGCTAGGGCGCTACACGATATCCACGGGCAAGACGACTCTCCAAGCCTTGAACACGATGCCTGGTCCACGTTTCCGTGTGTCTTGGCTCGTATGGTGCTGGCTCATCATGTTCATCGCCACCTTCTTTCAATTGGCAGGCATTGTAGGTGGCATTGCTGAAGTCCTCCAACTGGGTGGATTGAACGTCAAGGATACCATCCTAGCATTCTTCGTCACAGGTTCGTGCGCTGCCCTACTCTTCATTGGGCGCTATCGCTTTATCGAGAAATTCTCTACTATCATGGTGGCGAGTTTCACCATCTTCACCATCTTCGCAGTCTTCTCTCTCTATTGGACAGACTTTGGCATCACCGCCAGCCAGATTTCCGAAGGGTTGCGCTTCCATATTCCTAGTGATCTCGCAGTCGCCCTTGGAGCGTTCGGCGTCATTGGCGTTGGCGCAGCGGAGCTGATCTATTATCCTTACTGGTGTCTCGAGAAAGGCTATGCATCCAATGTCGGTCCTAACGATGGCTCCGAAGCCTGGTTAGACCGAGCTGAGGGTTGGATCCGTGTCCTGAAATGGGACGCCTGGGCTTCCATGATCATCTACACAGGCGCTACAGTAGCTTTCTACTTGTTAGGAGCCGCCGTTCTCCACGGACAGAACATCGCCATCGAAAAGGATAATCTCATTTCCAGTCTCTCTAACCTTTACACGACATCGTTTGGAAATGTTGGCTTGTGGATCTTCCTAATTGGCGGATTCGCAGTGCTCTATTCAACGGTCTTCATTTCCACTGCTTCCAACAGTCGTCTCTCAGTGGACTTCCTACGCATGTTCGGTTGGATCAAAGCTAAAGATGAGACTAGCCGAACCCGTCACGTGGCCATCGCATGCATCGCCCTACCTGCACTCTACTTTGTCTTCTACATCTCGGTCGGCAATCCACTTGGGCTTGTCTTTGTCGGTGCCATCGCCCAGGCACTCATGCTGCCATTCCTCTGCATCGCGGCGCTCTATTTCCTCTACACCCAAACGGAAGATCGGCTGCGGCCTGGCAAAGCCTGGATATTCTTCCTGTGGATCTCGTCGGGAATGATGGCGACCGTGGGCATCTATCAGCTCGTCGATAAGCTGAAGTCAATGTAATCCCACTTGCAGACGCTGTCTTTGCAAAGACGGTCGGGCTTCGCAATCCCCAAAACCCCTCACTGACATGCCCAAAGTCCGTTTGTCCGGTAAAATCGATGGTAGTCGAGATCCTACCCGAGAGGAGCGCGCCCGGCTGCTCTACCTGCTCTTTGCCGGAGGCTGGGACATCGACAACGCCAATGGCGATGACCACATCACTCTGGGAAATGTGCAGGGTAAGATCAAAGGAGCTGACGCGTTCGTATTCACACGAGGATCCACGCTACAGGAGTTATTCAAGGCCGTCTCCGTATTCGTTGGCTATCAAACACTCGATGGTGATCTCTCAGGCAAGCCCACGGCGATCATGAATGGTGACGGGTCTTGGGAGCCTCTCTTTGGTTTACTCCAACACCTGCAAGAGCTCGGCACGATCAAACAAGACTACCGTGATTTCATCGTACCGGTGAAGTCCGCTGAGAACGTCGTTCAAAGACTAAGCGAAGCCATAGAGCGCGGCCTTCCGGATGCCGGACGTCACCACGCAAAAGACCAGGGAGAGGACAGCAGCAAGGTGAAGTCCCACGACACTCCGCTCCCTGATGACCACGCCGGGAACGTTTGCGTGTTCTGTTCGGCAAGCATCGAAGACCCCGCTTATCTTGATGATGGCTACAGTCTCGGCAAACTGTTAGCCGAGAATCAGTTAGGCTGCGTTTCAGGCGCAGGCAAGACCGGCGTGATGGGCGCCGTCGTTCGTGGATCAGTCGACGCAGGCGGCTGGACCGGAGGCTCCAATGTGCCCCACATCATCGAGCTTGAAGGCCTCCCCAAAGGACTCTCCAGCTTCTGGCTTCGACCTGACATTTACACACGCATGGAAATCATGATCGAGAATTCCAATTCCTTCGTAGCCTATCCAGGCGGCGCCGGAACGGTCCAGGAATTACTCGCCTTGCTCCTCATGAAGCATGACGGTGATCCATTGATGAAAGGCAAACCCGTTGTCATCTTTGACAGGAAAGATGAAAGGACAGGCAAACGCTTCTGGGCTCCCTTCATCGACATGCTGGCGAAGACGTCCTGCGCGAAAGAATTCATCGTGGTCGACGAGCTCAACGACATTGTTCCTGCAGTGAAGACAGGGATGCCGTCAATCGGTAGGTCTAGCCCTACCGATTGACGGCAGAACAGTCTTTAGCGACGATGTTATTCAAAGCAATCCCGACGCTACTACTGTTCACTCTAGTGGCTTTGCAGCTCAAAAGCGGAGCCCAGCGCGGTCAAACCACTAGCTACCCGGCGACATGGAGGCTCTTTGAGATCAACAACAGTAAGATGATCGAGACTGGCAAACATGCCAGGAAGCGCACGCGCTTGCTGAAACCTAACTTCATCACGGTCCACTCCACTACTAACGTTGCCCACGGAGCCGATGCTGAACGGCACGCTCAGGCGCAACGAAACGGCTCTCTCAAAGCGACACACTACTCGCTTGGCTACCTATCCTGGCATTACACCGTCGACCAATCGTCCATCTACCAAAGAATGCCAGAGGGCGAACAAGGCCAGCATGCCGACTACGAGGGCCAAGGAAACAGGGAATCCATAGGAATCGAAATGTGTGAGAATAAAGGGAACAGCGCCCAGCAAACCATTGATCGCACGGCGAAGCTCGTTGCCACTCTGATGAAACGGCACGGCATCCCACTCTCTAACCTGCATTATTCATGAGAAACACATTTAGATTATTAGCGCAAAATCCGGCTGGATTCTTTCTAAGTCGCACATAATCAGGCCTTTATAGAAATGGCTTTTCGGCGCTCAAGTATATGATCGGCTGATTTCTCGCCGTCAGATGTCTGATCTGAGTGTTTTCACGTAGTTTCTCCACGTCTTCCGGTTGCACCGTGCCGCCGAATGCTCAAGTATATGTTTGAAATTGAGGGGATACTTCATACCTGATCAATGAAAGGATAATCACGATGACACGAGAATCAGACGCAAGGGACAGGAATACGCTGAAGG
>CALLLI010000328.1 GCA_938082635.1 uncultured Verrucomicrobiales bacterium | reverse complement strand
ATACTAACGTAGTCGCGTTGACTGGTTGGTGGTGGTGACTTTTAGTCGCCACAGTATCGAACCCAAGCATTCCGCGGTGACTAAAAGTCCCAGCCACTGGATCTCAACGAATAGAAATTTATGATGGCGCTTGGTATAGCTGGTGCAAACGAAGCCACTATCGCGGTTGCCCTTGCAGCCAACTTAGATTTCGTCCGCGAGGAAGGCTTTGTCTATGGACACATTGCGGATGAAGGCTGGATCAATGCCTGTGCCGGCGACCTCCTGCGCTATCGCACCCGCCTTGGATCAGAAGCCGAGGCCATTTCCATCTGGGCAGACATCAAGAAGAAACACAGCGCCCACGCCGTCACCAGCGACGTCTCCCTAGCAGAAACCGCTCAGACCGCCGCCTACAATCTTTGTGATGCGCTCATTGTCAGTGGCAGCCACACCGCAGCCGCCACAGATCCGAATGACCTAAAAGCCGTTCGCGAGATCACTCCGGAGATACCAGTTTATATCGGATCAGGAATCATGGCAGAGAATGTGGGTGACTACAGAGATGCCAGCGGATTCATCGTCGGCTCTTCTCTCAAAGAGAAGGGGCAGTGGGAAAACACTCTCTGCCCAGATCGGGTGGAAGGCATGGTCGACGCCGTACGTTCATTGTGAATTCGGACGCCTGAATTAATTGAGTCGACGGCACCCCAAGTTGATCGCATGGATGAAGGAACGTGATCTGGCTACCACCGATTCTAACCACCTGGTTCTTCGCCGCGTCCGCGATCTGCGGGCAGCGCCTCACGACGATGATGGATCCGATGTGGGCAAATCTCACACGGCTCAGCCTCGCCATGGTCCTCCTGGCGACACTCGCGATCTCCCTAACAGGAGGCCTCCAGCTCAACAACGCTGCCCTGCCCTGGTTCATGATCAGTGGCGTCGTCGGATTCGGGATCGGTGATATTGGCCTCTTTCTAGCCTTCGCTCGGCTTGGAGCACGCCTCACCATGCTGATCAATCTCTGCCTTGCTCCGCTCTTTGCGGCAGCTGGAGAATTGTTTCTCATGGGCACACAAATCAGCGGTTTTGAGTTCCTCGCGATGCTTATTGTGCTCTTGGGAGTCGGTCTCTCGGTCACCGGCAAACGTGCCGTGATGCCACATCTCAATCGTGACTATCCGTTAGGCCTCGCTCTAGCCGTACTTGCGGGAATGGGTCAGGGATTCGGTGCTGTCCTAAGCCGCTGGGCTGAAGGTTATGCCGCACCGACACAAGTCACGCCCTTTGCCCAAGCCTTCCAACGCTGCGGAGCCGGTTGGATGGTTCTCCTAGTCGCCACTTTCGTGTGGACGATCTTTCTCAGAAAGAAAGGCCAACCTATTGTTAGGAAGCCCGCAAGAACCATCGCGCCTTGGCTGATAGGAGCGGCGGCTTGCGGCCCTGTCATCGGCGTGAGCTGCTTTCAATGGTCCCTCGGAGTTGTGCAGAATAGCGCCTTCGTTCAAGCCATCGTATCCACTTCGCCGATAGCACTGATGATCCTCATGTTCTTGTTAGAACGAGAAATCCCCACACGCCGCGCTGTCTTAGGCGCCTTCATTGGCGTAGGCGGCGTCGCCTCGCTATGCATCTTGCGGGCAGCCTAACTAGACCTTGATCTGCTTCTGAATAGCCCAAACCATTCGCCGCACGTAGCTGGCCTTCTTAGCTCGCGGCTTTAGAATACGCAGGCTCTCTTTAAGACATCCCCATTTCACAATTTCGATCTCGACGTTTCGAGCCCCCCATTTGCGCATGGCACGCATCGTAGGCTTGTAGAGATCAATCGTCTCTTTACCGACTAACGCACTACCATAGTCATCCACGACATAGAGGGTATCCGGATCACTCATGAGACGGAACTTCGTCCCTAACGGAAAACGTGACCAATCTGCAGCCGCACTACGAATCTTTCCGTAACGCAGAGGTGTCCCGATGGCATTCTTCTTACCATACTTCAGATGATCCGCCTCTCCGTGCGAATACGCCGTAGTACGCACCGTCCTCGCTTCAATCTCGATCTCCGCTACCGAAGCGCAGCCCAAGGTTTCTGACTCAGTCTCCGCGCTAAGGCTCTGGCAAGCAAACAAGCTCGCCATGATCCAACAAAAGCTTCTCAAATATTTCATAAAGTGTCACCGATGAGCCCTTTCGGACTCTGGACGCCGACCATCGATTCAGTATTTGCACCAGAGCAAGGCGAAATGGTAGAAATTCCAATTTCTATGACAGATTTAATATTCACAGAAATACGACTATTCTATCTATACTTCACGTTTAGCCATAAAGGAATACAGCCGGTTCCTCCCTTAGAGGGACTTCAAACTCAGAGCCACTGCTTTGCATTTCAATCAGCCGATGTAGATTCGCGGCAGTACCACTGCCAACATGCGCACTCTCTTCTACTTACTCGTCTTCATCGCGCCGACGGCGCTCGTGCTAATCTATCGTGAACAGATCCAAACCTACTTGGAAGAACAGGGACTCCTCGGCAGAACACCAACTGAGAGCAACGCACCAGCCACCCCCGATGCCTCTCCATCACCTGAACCGAAGCGTTCGCCAAGCGACTCCTCAATCAGCTCGACAGATGAGAACTCGCCCACAGTTGGCGAGCCCACCCCCCTCAGCAGTGCTGACATTGAGCGTCAGGTGGCTGACAATTACCCTCTCCCCATCTTTCCCTCCCTCGAAAGCCGAGTCGGGAACTGGCGCAACGTGCCTAAGAACGCATTTCCTACAGTCATCACTCTAAAAAAAACCGTCGATCTAGAACTCATGGTCAACGGCAAGGTCGGCGGGAAATCCACGCTCCGAGTTGGGCAGCAAGCTTATCCGATTTCACTGGAAGCATCTCAACTAACAGTTTCCGGAAGCGCTAGCAATACCACCATGACAGGATCGATCCCTGTCGACGACACCGATTTCAAGAATCAAATTCGCAAGACCTACGACACTTGGAAACAACGTCAGGAAAGTCGCGTTCGCAAACTTCGCAAAGCGGAGACTCAGCGTCTTCTTGCTGGAGGCGGATCTAACAAAGCCACGAGCACCCCCACTCCACCACCGAGCTCCGCAGCTGGCCTTGGCGAAGAACCTTCTATCAACGCAGACGGCACGGTTCAGATAATGATCGATAGTATCAAATCTGGAGCCGTTAAAGAGATCAAGCTCGACCAGATTCAATACTGGAGATGGAACGGATACGAAGAGGTCGACGGGCAGGACTACTACACGGGTGTCGTGGGCTACTCCGCTAGCACTATCTTTGGCGAAATCAAGACGGAAGGCAAAGCCCTCATCCGTACCGGCAAGATCATCAAATGGATCTACAACGGCTCAGAAGAAGAGATCAAGTAGCCACACCAGCCCTCCCTACTCAACAGAATCCACGCTCTCTTCCTCTCCCGTCACCGCTACGGTATCCTGTCCATCAAGCCACACTTTCTCTTCCTCAAAGAGAGTTAGATTCAACGACTTGAGCGACGTCACCGGCACGTTCTCGCCTGAGCGAATGAGAACAGCACGCACCCAACGCTGAACCAGCGGTGCAAGTGACTCCCAGACAAGAGGCTGAACAAGTCCCAACGCAGTTCCAGCATCCCCACCTCGCGCAGCCTGCATCGCTCTCACGCAGACCGAAGAAACGAGACGATGCTCTCGGGAAAACCTTTCTAACACACTCATTGCCTCATCAATGGCATGCCGGCGCAGCAACGCCAAGTAGGCCCAGTTATGCGCATAGATCGGATTCTCAGGTTCCAAGTCCCTGAGCTCCTTCGACAACGCAAGCAGCGCTGCGGAATCTCCCTGCTGCCGATAGCAATGCGTGAGACGATCATAGGCACGCCCTCTCTCGGCTGGAAATTTCTTTAATAGATAGAGATAAGTTCGCTCCGCATCGTCCCAAAGCTGCTTGGTTTCAAAGCGCTGAGCCAGACTGATCACCGAGACCGGTGGATTGATCGTCTCTGCCCGCTTGATTAGCATTCCTGCTAGACGCTCTGCTCGATCATCTAGGCCGAGTTTCCTAGCCAACTCCACTGTCAGAAATTCTCTTGTACTGTCGCGAATTGGCAACTTCGTTTCCTCCGAATCAAGGATGTCCATCAGCGCCTTTCCTTCCCCACTCTTCAACATCGACTCACAAAGCACTAAAAAGAGCCCACGATCATGCTGAGCATGCTCAAACGACAGTCGATTCATCACGCGACCAAATTCTCCGACTCTATTCAACCACGCCAAGAAAAGTGAACGATTCTCTCCCCCGTAGCGCAACTCCACGGCAGCCTCAATATCTTCGCCCGCAGCTGACGACTCAGCATGCCGGAGCCGCATATGCTCTCCAGCTAACTGATGCGCAACATTCGCCATCGGATGAGTGCTCAACCTTTCTAGCAATACATTTATCTCTTGCCCATCGGAAAGATCTCCAACAGCGAGCTGACTCAAAGCACGAAGTCCAACAAAGTCCAAACGGCTCGATAAGCTCCACAAACGCTGCCGACCAGCCAACTGCAGCTCACTATCAGAAGACTCCGTAGCTAAGGTCGCTCCAAGCCATTGTGCCATCGGGGACTCAGGCTGCAGATTCAACGCCCGATCAACATGAGTCAGCGCCTTCTGATAGTTTTCCCGTGCCCTCTCATACTCGCCAGCCAGAACCCAATTGGAGGCGTCACGAGGAGCTAGCTCTAACAATCGATTTAATACGTCAACGGAATCAGCCGCGAAATCGCGATCCAAACACTGAGCGACCTATCGGTAGAGGTCATTAGTCGTCGCATCAGGATGAGCGATGAGCTCATGACTATGGAGAAGCGCCCCTTCTGGGTCCGACTCCTCGAAGTGCTCTGCAAACAAGCGGCGATTCTCCGATGAGTGGGCCTCAAGCTGCAAAGAGGCGGCTGCCAACTCGTTGGCACGTTGGACATCCCCTTCCTCTAGGCTGTGGATAACTTGCACAGCAAGATCATTCGCCCGCCAGCTCCGCAAGGCGCGATACCCCGGAGGGGATGTCCAGTAGGTCGTTAGAAATGGCGGACGGTTGTTAGATGATGGCATGGAATGTGGTTTTGTCAACCACTATGTTGATGTTAGTTTTTTGTTGCTTTCTTATGCGGTGTCGATCATGAGGCCTGTGTTCCGCCGGAGGATAGGGCAATGCTGGGAAGCAACCTGAGCGCCGCGTGGTCCCTACGTTGCAGGGGAGGTGGGGAGGTGGCGAGTTCGCTCGCCACCTCTCTGCGTTTCTCCCATCCCTGCAATGTTGCAGGAAAGCGATAAATCCACCTTTCGCATACTGGCGATTCATGATAAACAAGGGTAGCGTTAGTCGACGTTCAGTGCTTGGACCAGTTTGTCGAGGTCTTTGTAGCCGTGGATTCT
>CALLLI010000327.1 GCA_938082635.1 uncultured Verrucomicrobiales bacterium | reverse complement strand
ACGGACTCGTCAATGAGCCTGAGGAGAAGCACTACGAATCCGGGTAACCCTTCAGAGGCGAAGAGATCCCTGACCTTGGAAACGAGTTCATCGAGAGAGCAACCTTGATCGGAAATGCTGTTGGAAACTTTGAGAGCGAGGGTATATTTCAAGGGCTTTGGGCTGTGGTTAATGTCAGGGGTGTCTTTACCCCGCGCAGCCTCAAGCCTTCAACTCATTCCGGCCATAAATCCTGTTAGCCCCTCATTTCTCGGACGTTACCAAAGTCTTTGAAGTCGGTATAGTATCGATTGGTCAGTGAGTTCTAAGCGAATCATCTTTGCCTCCAATGGTAAGGCAAGGTAGCTGAATAACATCACCCCTCTTTTTCACAAATCTTGGCGCGTGGCAGTATAATAACCTGAAGATATGTTAATGCGGAGTCAATCGGGCAGATCTTGGAAGCCGAAGAAAATGCCGATGCTGATCGACTTCGCGACAGGAAATTAGGCGATCAAACAGGTGGGCAACTTTCTCCACATTCCGAGGCGAAAATGGAGGTTTCCAGACGGGGGCGTTCTCACGGAGCCTCTGCTAGAGGCAACTGGTAGCAGACGGCTTCCTCAGCATTCCTATGGTAGAGTCGATCACCGATGACGACGGGGGGATTCCAGGTCTTGCTTTCGAAGGCTTGGAAACGGGCCACTTCCTGATGCGACGCAGGATCTGCTCGAAGGAGGACGACGTCACCGCGTTCGGACGCGACGAGTAGCAAGCGAGAATCTTCAAGCAAGAGCACCTGTCCTTTGCCATAGCGGCCGCCTTTCCAGCGACGCTCTCCGTCTTCGAGGCTGACGCAGGTGAAGATGGAATTGTCGAATCCATAGAGGTTGCCCCCAAAGGACACGCAGTCGTTGAAATCGGGTTTCAGTCTTCGCGTCGTCCAAAGATCTTCGGTGGTGATAGCGCCTTCGTTAGTTGTGATGCGGATACGCCGAGTGCCTGAACCCATTCCAGTGGGAATGACTAAGGAATCCTCACCGACGACGATCGGTTGCATCGAGCGGTAGCCCTTGTGACTCCAATCGTAAGCGAGTTCTACTTGGCCCGTTGTGGGATCAAGCAGGTCGAACCCGAGATTGGTCGGCATGGTGACATAGGACTTGCCGGCAAGAGTGCAAAGGTGCGGCGAGGCATAGGAGTCCCTTCCTGCTGGTGCCGACCACTTTAGGTCTCCACTGGCACAATCAAAGGCAACTGTGCCTTTGTCACCCTCGCCTCCTGCATAGACAATCACGAGCTGATCAACGATTAATGGCGACGAAGCAAAGCCCCACATGGGAGGCTTGCGCTTGGCTATTTGTCGAAGATCCTGTTTCCAGGTGAGTTCACCGCTGCGGGCATCGAGACGTTGAAGCCAGCCGCTGGCACCCATCACGTACAGTGCGCCCTCGTGCAGAGTGGGCGTCGCTCGTGGGCCAGGGCCGCCTAACGGTTCGTCGAAACGGCCTTCAATGGAGTGTTTCCAGATTTCCGCGCCTGTGTCTGCGTGATAGCAAAGCACGGTTTCGTAATTACCTCGCTGCTCTTGCGTGAAGAGCAGTTGACCAGCAACGACGAAGGATGACCACGCGGGCCCCACGTTGATTCGCCAGAGTTCTTTCGGAGGTTGTGTCTCCCATGTTGTCGCGAGCTTGGTTCCACGTTGAATCCCAGAGCGATCTGGACCTCGAAAGGCGGGCCATTCTGGTTGGTCAAGACCAGCAAACAGAGTTGGGTCCGTAGGCGTGTCGTTAGTGAATGAGGCTTCTTTCGTAGATTCGACGAGCTGCTGCTCCGTCGTCTTGTTCCAACGCCAAGTGTACTCGTTAGAGAGATTGTCGCCCCACATCCCCTCGCTCCTAAGCGTGAGCGAGTAGGCTGCGCCTAAGGTGCCTAACAAGAGCGCGAGCCGCGTTCTTTTGAAAGTCAGTAAGGAATTTCCAAGTGTGGCACCAATGACGAAGCCGATGGCAGTCATCGGCGCCGTGAGCATCGAGGTTGCAGGTCCGCGCATCGATGGGTGAACCAGCACTTGAATGATGCCAATGGCCACGACTATGCCAAAGAACCCAAAGAGGCGCTCTCGGCCGGTGGCGCGACTGGCAAAGAGCCAGAACAGAAGTATGAATATACTGAAGATGAATGGGCCAATACCAGGGATCATCCAAAGCATCGATGGGCCATCATCAATGAAGCCAGTCCCGTACCGAGCGATCAATATGCAGGCTACGAACAACCATGCGGGCCAAAGACGTAGAAGTCGGTAGCCACGGCCCTTAGATACGGTAGTAATCATTTTGGCAATCATGAACAGATGCCGGAAGAAGACCAGTGGCAATCGGGCCTTACTTGCTAGCCGTCTTTATCGTAGCGGTGACGAAGACCAAGGAGTATACTGCCGCGTGCCAAGATTTGTGAAAAAGAGAGGTGAACTCGTGAGTGGGAAGTTCTCATGAATCGGCAGACTGATTTCGTAGTCGGGCCATCTTCCCTTTCGACAACTCGATGCTGAGATCTATCAACTCGCCTGTCAATTGTTTGAACTTCTTATACTCAGCGTTCTCGGAGCCCAACTCTTTCACATGTTCGGGCCAGACATGCTCAGTGCGACTCCTCATCTTGTGCGTGTAA
>CALLLI010000326.1 GCA_938082635.1 uncultured Verrucomicrobiales bacterium | reverse complement strand
TACGCATTCGTTAGTGAGCACCCGGCTGCCGCTGGAGGACGGACGGATCGTGACGGTGCGCAAGCCGAGCCTGCCAGACGCGGAGCAGAGCCGGGTCTACCAGATACTCGGGATCGATTGGAAAGGGGCCTGCCCAGCGGTAAAGTCGGAACTGAAAGGAGCGACGACTTTGTAGTGCCTTCGCGACGCAGGCCCTGGTTTTATAGGGGTGCCACGCCGGTAATAAGAAACTTGGGCTAAGGGCAAAGGAACCAAAGACTGGTAACTCAATAGTCCTCAGGCAGCATGAGCGTTGTGTAAGAACGATCTGAGACCGTTTCGATCCAGGCGGTGGTTCCTTCGGCGACCGTGTAGATGCTGAGGATGCGATCTGCACCGTTGAGGACGGCCAACGTGTTGAGTTCGAGGCCGTCGTCATGTTGTGGATTGCCCTTTGGATTGACGCTGTCGGGGCTCATCTTACCGACGTCTCCGAAATCGCCTGTGACGTGCCGATCGATCAGCGATACAGGGTCAACCCCGCAGCGCTTGAGGGCTTCGACTGCCCCAGGCGTGGCGGTGACGCGGCCTGGATCAAAGAGCACTTCTAGTTTCTCCACTCTGCCAGAATCCACGTCGGGACTGTGAGTGTCAACGGCACTCTGTGGCCTTTCAGGTTGACCTTGAAGGCCTGGAGCGGCCGATTGAACTCAACCATGGGGAAATCCTACACCGTTCATTTTGCGCCGGATGCGCTCGATCTCTCGCTCTTGCCCGAAGGGGCTCGCGAGCCGGGAACCGATGCGTTTGCGGCAGCGGTGTCAGACTTGATTGGAGGCGACCTCAGCACCTTCGGTCTCGATGGCTCGGTGACCGTCACTGCGAAGCAGATTTCGATCACTTGGCAGGATGTGGGAGCCCAGATGGATGGGGTGAAGAATGCGGTGGCCTTGCTCCGTGAAGGGGACTACCAGCGCGGCGTTCGCATGCTGAAGATTCTGGAGCCGTCGAATGCCGATGACCCGAACCTGCATTTCAATCTCGGTGCCGCTTTGTCAGACCTTCAGCGTTACGACGAAGCGAGAGAGCATCTTAACAAAGCGCTCGCGATCGATTCTGATCACACCGATGCACGAACGACGCTAGGACTCACCTATGCCCGTGAGCAACGGTTAGACGAAGCCATTCCAGTCTTCGAGGAAGCGTCGAAACGTGATCCTCAGAATCCCTACGTGTGGCGAGCGCTCGGCAGAACGCTGCGCCTGATCGAAGCGCGCTTGCCTGAAGCCGAAGCCGCCATTCAGAATGCGCTAGAGCTACAGGCCCAGGACCCGATCAGTTGGTTAGGCTTGGGCGAGATTCGCGAGTCGCTGGGCAAGACCGAGGAATCGATCGACGCCTTCAAACGGTGCCTCGGTCTCAACCCGTCCGATGGCGTGGCTGGGCAGGCCGAAGCCGGAATCAATCGCCACACCAATCGGGAACTGAGACCAGCGGATGGCGATGGGAAGGAGATGCTCCGCATGGATGCGGTGATGTACATGCAGGAGGTGCTCACCCAGATTTCGAAGATGTCTGACCAAGAGGTGAAGCTGGTGGCCCAAGAGCTGGCTCTAGCAGGTCAGAAGGGGCTCAATCTCAAAGACAGTGAGACGACCTATGAGCTGGAGACTTTGCCAGGCAAGTTCACGGCCATGAAGATTGTCAGCTCAATGTATGCCGTGTTTCAGCAGATCACGCACGGGGCCGACATGGATGGCCATTTCTTGGATCTCATCAACGATATCGAACACATCTATGGTGAGTGGTACACTGCGCTGAAGATTGGCAAACAACACCGCGACAACGGCACGAGCTTAGCCATGGCCATGAAGTGTCTGGAGCAAATCACTGGAGACACCTTGCCTGCACTCTACAAGAAGCATCTGTTTGATCCGTTAGGCTGCGAGGGCATCGAAAGTGTGGATGCCGCTGCGGCGACTCACTCCAACGCCATCGATCTTGCTCGCGTGGGGCAAATGCTAGCGAATCGAGGAGCCTACGGTGACAAACGCTTCTTCAGCGAGGAGACGTTCGAGCGCATGCTTCCCAAGAAACTAACATCGGTGCTAGGAAATGAAACAGAAGTCGAATGGGGCATCGGTCTCGTTCACATGGTCCACGACGGGTTAAGCAAGCAAACCATCGGCCACGGTTCCGCATCATCCTCCACATTCCGAGTGGACCTTGAGACCGACCTCGTGATCACCATGGTACGCCCCCAACGTGGCAGCAACTACGGCAAGTACTTTCCCAAGTTCATCCGCGCGACTACCGATGCCATTGTTGCCGACTCGGACAAGAATAGCGAGTAGCTCCTTCCCTAACAGGCGCCAGTCTCCGTCATTGCCTGCCCACTCCCTATCGCGTTCAATAGCGCCATGAATTCCCATCGATTTTTTCTCGGAGCCTCCTTGTGGGCTGCCCTATGGATTCAGGGCGCCGTCGCTGCTCCCTCACAACTAGCCTTTCCCACGGCTGAAGGCTATGGACGCTTCGCAACTGGTGGGCGTGGCGGTGATGTCTATCAGGTGACGCAACTCGGTGATGCTGGGCCGGGTTCATTGCGCGCTGGCATTGAGAATGCCGAGGGGCCGCGCACTATCATCTTCACGGTGAGTGGAACCATTCAACTGAAGAAGCCGCTCCGCGTGGAGAATCAAGACGGACTCACCATTGCTGGGCAAACGGCCCCAGGCGATGGCATCACACTGCGAGACCAGACCTTTCAAATCAAAGATTCTTCTAACATCATTGTTCGGTTCCTGCGTTTCCGCTTAGGCGATGAAAGCAAGACCTCTGGCGATACGCTTCACATTTCTAAATCGAAGGACGTGATCTTCGATCATATCACGGCGACTTGGGGTGTGGATGGCACCATGGATACCGATCATCTGTCGAACTTCACCCTCCAGTGGTCCATGTTTGGCGAAGCCCTTCACGAAAGCACCCAC
>CALLLI010000325.1 GCA_938082635.1 uncultured Verrucomicrobiales bacterium | reverse complement strand
ACTACCACTTGCACACGAAGTGTTCGAGGGAAATGTCGCTGACACGAAGACTCTCGGGGCCTTGCTCGACAGGTTAGCGCCCGCAGACTGCGCCGATATGAAGCCCGTCGTTGTGCTCGACGCTGGCTTTGCCTCCAAAGCTAACATTGAGTTATTGAAAGGGCGCCATTACTCGTATCTGATCAACATCACGCGCAGTAACCGCAGTAAATACGCCGAATTCTTCGAGCAAGAGACATTTGAAGAGCTACCCGGAAGGAAGCCAGCACTCAAAGTTGAAGTTAAAAAGATCACCGACCCGGATGACAAGGATAGCCGTTTGGTTCTCTGTCGCAGCGCTCAGCGTCGGCTCAAAGAAGAAGCGATGATTTCGAAGGCTGAAGCGCGCTTCCTGAAGGACGTCGACTCCTTGCGCAAACGTATTGAGAAGGGCCAGCTGAAGAGACCGGCTATCATTGAGCGCAAGATCGGAAACCTTCAGAAGAAGCACCCGCGAGTACAACGCTATTACAAATTGACGCATAAGCCAGACACCACGGAGGCGGCGACCAAGAATGCGACCACAGAGAAGGCGCCAAAGAAGTTGGAGCCAACCTTGGAAGTGACGCGAGACGAGGCGAAAGTCAAAGGAGCCCTCGCGCTCTGCGGAGACTATGTTTTGAAAACTGACAAAGACCTAGAAGCCACAGAACTGTGGAGCTTATACATGACGTTGCTCAAAGCCGAAAGCGGCTTCCGGATGCTCAAAGGAACGCTGGGAATGCGCCCGAATTTCCACCAACTCGAGCACCGAGTCGAATCGCACATCTTCATCAGCGTGCTAGGCTATCACTTGCTGAGCTGGGTAAGGCTCCCTCTGGAAAAGGCAGGGGATCCGCGCGAGTGGAAGACAGTGCGTCGTCTACTCAGCACCCACTCGCTGGTTAGCACCCGACTGCCACTGAAGGATGGCCGGATCGTGACGGTGCGAAAGCCGAGCCTACCAGACGCGGAGCAAAGCCGGGTCTACCAACTCCTGGGGATCCATTGGAAACGTGCCTGCCCAGCAGTGAAGTCAGAACTGAAGGGGCCGACGACTTTGTAGTGCCTTTGCGGAGCGAGCCCTTTTTTTATAGGGCGAGACGCCGGTCATAAGAAACTTGGGTTAATCCCAAGAGTGGCAATGGGATGTGCTGAAAGCCGCCCATTTCTCTTTCGCTCAATAAACTGTCGATCATCACCTGGGTTCCATTGAAGGCGTCCCGGAGGGACTAAAGAAGGTAGCCGGTGGTGCAACCACCGGAGACACCAACGCCTAGGCAAGCGCGCTGAAAGTGCGCGAGAAGCTTGTGATGGAAGACGCTTCTCGCACTCCTCCAGAGTGCCGACATGTTAGAACACATGGCCCGGTCGTTCCGCTCCGCTTCACAACTGGCTAACTTCTTGCCGTGCCTCCAGCACTTTCTGAGTCACCTCCAAGGCGACCAGGCTAGATCTCTTTGCGATGCCCAATCATACGCAATCTATACTGCGAACCGCCACAAATTTCTGCCTGGGCCAATCGGCCCAGCTTCAGTATAGCTTAGGGCAGAGCGCAGCGTCGCCCTAAGCTAAGTTAATCTCACTACACCAAGGCTGAAGGCCTTATTCAGGCCTTATTCAGGCCGACTATCACCGCGTCAGGCCTTCAGTTAGAAAGCGTTGAAGGTGATATGGATCGTCCTCTTTCATGCCTCATTTTTTTAGGGAAACGTCAAGAGTCAGCTACCGCGCCGGGAACTCCGCAGTTAACTGCACTCGCTTGTTCGATCTTTGTTCACATTAACGCGCGACACGACTGTTTGCGTCAGTGATCGAGTCGCCAATATCTGCAAGAATCATTGCAGCTTCTTTTCCAAATTTCGCTCCCAGAAAGATCAATCCCGAATAGATGGCTCCTCCGATGATGATTCCGACTCCTGCGACAAACGAATCGCCTATCGCGGAAACCCCTGCGATGAGGGATCCGAGTAAGCAAAGCCCTGCAAAGAGGTATCCAAGGATTGTAATGATTCCGATAATTGCGCGATAAGTAGGATAAGCTGTGTCGGCACGGATTGCGGTGAGATATTGCTGTTTGGTTGTGTTCATTGGTTGGCTCTGATGACCTAACGTTGTTTATACACAGCAGCGTAAGTATCACTTGATAGTTAACACACGGTTTAAGATGGTGTCAGCATACCCGTGTTGCAACGAGTTTCTCCAAAGTGTGCATTCATGAACCACACCAGCCTTTCACTACAAACTTTGCGTTAGTGGCAACGTGGCCACTTTTACCAAAAGATGGCGCTGCCTGCCTGTCGCCGTCGGCATTGGGCTTTCGATTTTCTACGCGATTCATGTTCGAATCCATAAATGGCCCTACAAGCAGGTACTGCCCCTCGCGGACGATTGCTTCTTTGTCTAACCGTTGGTCTTCGAAATCGGGAAAGAGATGGGCGTCCTTGTCCCATGGCTTTCGCAAGTTCAGGAGCGACTTGCCCTGATCGACAAAACCGAAGAGAGCGCGGTTCTCGATCGCAACGCGGATGCCGTTCCTGCCGTCTTGTAACAACCGTGGCGTCATGGTTCCGTGAGGCTCTAACTCCGCAGAGGTTGCGTGGTAGTCCAACGGGTGAAGGCTTGTGATTTCCCCAGCCTTGTCAAACCCCACGCCTAACGGCAGTTCCCGAGTATCACCCAGTCCGATGGCTTTCAGTTTCCACTCCAAAAAACTCTTCGTTCCGCGCCTCGCGAACACGAATACCAGGCGCCGCACTACCAACGGAACTGCCTTCAATATTGGATAGACTGTGGTCGTCATCAATACCATCCGACTCGCTTTCCTTTCTTCCGACGTCAATAGATCACCCGTCTCTAACGTTGCATCAGGAGTGGGTGGCGCGAAATTACGGGCATTGGTAGGGCTCGGCGCCTAGAGTTGCCCGAGGCGCAGCTCACAAGAAGCGTGCACACGAATCCAACAATAGCCTCCCTCATAACCCACAACTTGGAGATTCGATGCATCCAAAGCAAGGCCAATCGACTTCACGCCTAGATTCAACTTTGGCTTGGCAACTTCGTCAGCAATTTCAATGCGAGTCACTGTTAACAGCATAGAAGGACAGGCCTGCTATCATCTGGACCTTGAATAAAAAAGCTAACATAGCCTTTAATACGCAATTTCGAATTACAGCTGGCACTCACTCGAACCGATTGCCGTTGAGGGGGAGTTTATGTAGGCGACTCGGGCAAGATGCCCGAGCTACATTCAGCATGTGTCTAACAAAGGCTTACCACGCTATTTCGGTCACTGCAAGAGCGACCAGCGGATGCGGATGTAGCGTTCGTCAACCGTGCCGGCTTCGCCGGTGATCCGGGCTGTGAAGGTATGGGCGTTGCCGACAGGATGACGGTCGCTTAGGGAGACGCCTTCGGTAGTCCAACTGTGAAGATCTGCGGTGAGCTGAATGTCGTCGATGTCAGCGCGTTGGGTGGCACTGAGAGTATCTTTGATAATGTAATGGCCATTAAGATAGACGGACTTGGACATGTTTGTGGCACTCTCATGTACCCTCTTTGTCCAAGTAATCCCATCTGGGCTCGTGTAGAGTAGGCCTTTGTCGCCACCAGCGATGAAGAGACCATTGGTATAACTGATGCCACGGTATCGCCCTGCCGTTTTATCATTTTCCTTCACGATTTCCCAATTGATAGCATTCGCGCTACGGACGAGACGAGCATTCACCCCTGCACCTACAAAGACGCCATTTCCGTAAGCGTTCGACTCCAAGCTGGTGCCCTCGGGCAACGCTTCGGTGGTCCATTCCATCCCGTCGGTACTCACGGCAACGTTTTCCGCTCGTCCAGCGGCCACGAACTTTCCAGCTCCATAAGTCACATCCAAACGGAAGCCACCGAGTGAAGTCGGGCTCACGTCACAACTATCCAGGTCGGACGTGAGCGCTGCACTGCAACCGCGACGAAGCGCGAGCCATCCGTCGCGACTCCATACAGGTCCGTTCGGTTGTTCCGGACAAGGAGATCCTGCATAGCCGACCAAGTGAGACCGCCGTCAAAGCTGCGGACAGCACCACCACGTGTACCAACGGCGACGACCCTGGAGCCACTCGCCGCGATCCCTTGGAAGGAGGCTGCGGAGGGCAGGGGGCTCCGAGTTTGTAAGGTGGCAAACTGTTCCGGAGTGATGGCTGTCGCCAAGGCCGTCCAAGCGACTAGGCACGAAAGAGAAATATGGGGAGGGGCAATCTTCACACTCAATCATAGGCGGGCTTGACGAGAACCTTACACGGAGCGGGAAACCACTCTCAAAGATGGAGTGAATTTGGAAAATATAATCACCTTCCGCATCGAATGCGCGTTGTGACGCTGGCTGCACTTCGGCAGAATGGCGCGATGAAACACTACTTGGCTTGCTGGCTCGCAGGCATCGCTTTCGCCAATGCCGCCCCGAAGTTCCATAGCGAACTGATCTTCCCCGTGGAGTCTTGGCACAATCACGGCTCCTGCATTGTCGAGACATCTAACAAAGACCTGCTCGTCTGCTGGTTTCATGGCTCCGGGGAGCGCAAGGCCGATGACGTCGTCATTCTCGGGGCCAGACGCAGTCACACCACGGGCCAGTGGTCCGCGCCATTTCCCATGGCGGATACGCCCGGCTTTCCCGACACCAACTGTTGCATGATCATCGATCCAGAGAATCAGCTGTGGCTTCTCTGGCCTACCATTCAGGCGAATCTTTGGGAATCGGCGCTCATGAATTACAAGATCTCGTCCAATTACGAGAAACCTGGAACGCCCGTTTGGGAGAAGGAGAAAGTGTTGCACATGAAACCCGGCGAGAAATTTCCCGAGATCGTTAGGCGCAAGACTGCTGAATACATGAGTAGTAAGACCCTCCATCCCAAAGAAATCGAATGGGCCTATCACAACTTCCAACAAGCCGACGACAAACTCACACGCCGACTCGGCTGGTTTACGCGTGCTCACCCTTACATTACGCCGGAAGGACGCATGCTCGTCGGCCTCTATTCAGACGGCTTCTCGTTCTCTACGGTTGCTTACACAGATGACTGGGGAGATACCTGGCAATACAGCGAACCCATCGTCGGCGGCGGCAGCATCCAACCGAGTTTCGCGCAGAAGAAGAATGGCACTCTCGTCACCTACATGCGCGACAACGGCCCACCACCACAACGCGTGCACGTGAGTGAATCAAAAGACCAAGGGCAGACTTGGAGCATGGTTTATGATCACCCACAGCTCAAGAATCCCGGCTCCGGCCTAGAGCTGATGAACCTCCATGACGGCCGTTTCCTAGCCATCTACAACGACACTGAAGACGGTCGCCACTCGCTCGCTGTCTCCATTTCCGAAGACGAAGGCAAGACCTACAAATGGACCCGCCATCTGGAGAAAGACCCACCGAACGGTGGACGCTATCATTATCCCTCCATTACCCAAGCGGAAGATGGTATGCTCCACGCCACCTACAGCTACTTCGTCAAGAACGACGCTGGCGAAGAAGTGAAGTCGATCAAGTATGCCCGCTTCAATCTTGAGTGGATGCTGGCAGAGCTACCAGAGAGCGATTAAAGATGCGCCCGCTCTTCAAGATGATCAGCGTCGCAGAAAGACAACGGTGTCCACGTTTGTTCACAGATATCTGGCCATAGCGCGGGCAGGCTTGCTCGGTGCCAGGCCTGAATTACTAGGTCGTTATGCCGCCAGCGGATGAATTGAAAACTGAACTGCGTCGTTCGGCGTCGCAGTTGATCAATCGCACTGTTCCTAGCGCAATGTGCGCATCCAGGTGAGTGGCCGCCCCTTCACACGATCGAAGAGATAAGAACGTTCCCCCACTTTGATCAAAACATTCTGACAAATGTCTTCGCTTTCCTCTCGATTGTTCAACACTTTATAAATGGTCGCAAAGAGTATTCCTAGAACACGTTCACTCAGTTCGTTGAAACTTGCCTTGTTCTGGTATTTCACGCCTTCCATCAGTTGAAACAAGCGTGCGTCTGAATCTGTAGAGTTCATGAGTTGACTGAAGACGAAGCAGTATTAGCGCGCACGGAGACGGCTTGTTCAGGAGCACCTGCCTTGGCCAACATGCCTAGAGCCTCATCTCGACCAACAACCGCCGTGAGGGGTTTGAGCCAGCCGAGGCGCCGCAGTGGACTGCCACGAATTGAAGGGATAATGAGGAGGATTATTCATCGCAGTATTCAATGTTTACTCACTGGAACAAACTCGAAACGCCTATAGGATGCTCAAAGCTAGATAAAAAGTGAACAAATAGTCAACATCAGTCACATCTCAGATAGCAAGTCCCTCAGTATCAATGACTTCCTGAAGCACACGTCCCATCATAGACCGAGCCTGAGCCGTGGTCCGATGTAGAAACCGATGCAGGGCTTCGTCCTCGGCATTTCGGCTCTCACACTCAGAAGAGTATTTCTCGAACGCTGCCAAACTCGTCAGCAAGTTCCCTAGGTGCTGTGGGCACTCGCAGCCGATCGTCGTGGATGTTTGAGAGGCCTGAGCGAACTGCTTATCCGTGAATTTCCTTGGCGGGATATGTTCGCCTGTCGCAGCCGACGGCAATGGAAGCGCTGCCCGGGTGGCGAGAGACACATTGGCCTGGAGAACCACCTGCAACTCGTGAGCGTCTACCGGCGCAGGCAGGGCGCTGATCCCGCTGATCCCGCTGATCGATCTTCCGCTCCGTGCCCTGTTGGGTGAACTGATACACAATCACGGCTCTCAGCGCCCCAACGCGCTTGGTCAGGCTCTGTACCATGAGGATCGTCTCGTCGAAGAGGGTTGCGCATTCGATCAAGACCACATCCACGGGCTCTCCGCTCCACCCATCCGCCTCTTCCAATGAGCCATACGACGCTACCATCTCGGTTCCTGAAACAAAGTCTCGCTGGGCAAACTGCTGATGGAGAACCTCACCAATGACGAGAAGCCAACAGCTTGCAGAACGTTTCCGCACCGATCCCGAGCCCGAGCCCGCATCCGCCTGTTCCTGAATCCCCAGGCGCTCTTCAAGCTGAGCAGAGTTCAGGCCAGCGATCATTCCAATGGCATGCCCCCGATCGACCAGCGCCTTGAGCAACGGCAACCGCTGAATATCCTCAGCAGTGCAGAGACGCCGTCTCGACTCCGAGCGCTTTGGCGCCACCACCCCGTGGCGTTTCTCCCAGACACGAATGTTTGGTGTCGAGACCCCAGTTAGGCGGACACCGCACTGATCTCAAAGAACTGCTCTTTCTCTTCGAAATTAGGCATCCTCAATGAGGATCTCATGCAGACTCCTACGATTTCTTAACAAAAATTGAACAAACTATCTCAACAAAGGAGCCTCACCTCAGAGCCGAGAATCGTTATCCCTAGCAATGGAGGCGCCCCCACCCCCCGCAGGCCACTCAGACGCCGTTCGTGCTGCTCTTCTAGGCTCCTGGATCGGGGACACGCTCGCGATGCCGACGCATTGGTACTACAACCGTCTAGCGCTGCATCGTGACTATGGCAGAGTCACCGACTTCAAAGATCCGAAGACGCCTCATCCCGATAGCATCCTTTGGCGCTCGGAATGGACCGCTCCCTGCAAGGAACTCGATATCCTTGGCGACCAACGTCCATTCTGGGGCCAACGCGGCGTCCACTACCATCAGAACCTCAAGGCGGGAGAAAACACCGTCACCGTTCAACTAGCCAACGAAGTCTGGCAGATACTCAATACCCTAGGCCAGTATGACGCCAAAGCCTACCGCCAACGCTACATCGATTTCCTAGCACCGCCCTCAAGACACAACGACACCTATCTTGAAGAATGTCACCGCGGCTTCTTCACCAATCTCGGACGTGGCCTTCCCCCAGAGAAATGCGGCGTTCCCGAGAAGCACATCGGCGGGTTGGTCATGATGCTCCCTGTCGCCTTGCACTATGCTCATAATGATGAGCAGGCATACCAATACGCATTTGAGCACCTTGCACTGACCCATCCTGGAAAGGAAATGCATCTCGCAACGGAAGCCATCCTATCATTACTTCTACCCACCATTGGTGGTGCTTCTCTCACTGAAGTCATTCGCAACGAGTGCACGCGCCAGCGCAATCCGCTCTTCGGCTTCCCGTTCTTCAAATGGTTAGACCTTGAAGACCACGAGGTGATTGGAAAGAGACTCTCCACCGCTTGTTACATTGACCAAGCCGTCCCTGCAGTCATCTACCTCGCGCTCAAGTATGCAGATAGACCAGAAGAGGGCCTCATCGCCAACACGAACTTGGGTGGCGATAACGTGCATCGTGGCGGCGTGTTAGGAGCACTTCTTGGCGCTGCAAATGGCAACCCCGCCTGGCCCTCCCGCTGGTTGACCGGACTTAAGAGCCCACCAATCACGTAAGATCCATGCCGACGTGAGCCACGTAAGTTAAAATTATCATGATCTCACTCTCGAAATCCCTCCGATCTGCAGCGATGTTCACCCTCGCGCCCCTCTCACTATCCATCGCAGGTGAATCGATCACCGAATTCGAGCCGAAGCAGAACGACGCGCTCGAATGGCGGATCGTGGATGATGGTGTCATGGGCGGCCTCTCCCAAGGCAACGTGTCATTCTCCAAAGCCGGAACCATGACATTCCAAGGCTCGCTCTCTCTTGAGAACAACGGCGGTTTCTCGTCCGTGCGCAGCGCAGATGTCGACCTCGATCTCAGCGATAGTGAAGGGTTGGCCATGCGCGTCAAAGGCGATGGCCGGACCTATCAAGTGCGCCTATCCACGGATGCCCGCTACCGTTCAGGCGAAGTCGGATTCAAAGCGGAGTTCCCCACAACCAAAGGGAAATGGAAAGAAGTAAAAGTCCCCTTTAAAGCACTCCAAGCCAGTTGGCGTGGTCGACTCCTGAAGGACGCCTTTAACCCGAGCAAGATCGAGCGTCTCACCCTTCTGTTAGGCGATAAAAACCCCGGCACCTTCAAGCTCGAGGTGGATTGGGTTCGCACATACAACTCGAGGGAGAAGGTCGCCACTACGAACGATGCCGACATCGTAGAGACCGCTCTTTCTGATGGAAGATTCAAGACCTTGGCGACCGCCCTCACTGAAGCCCAACTCGTCGAAGTGCTGCAAGGTGATGGCCCGTTCACAGTCTTTGCTCCCACCGACGACGCTTTCGCCAAACTACCCGAAGGCACGGTTGCCGAGCTGCTCAAAGAAAGTAACCGCGACAAACTCCAGGCCATCCTGAAATACCACGTCGTCGCTGGAGCAGCTTCATTGGGCGACGCTCTCAAGGCGACCGAGGTGACAACCGTGCAAGGAGGTCCCGTGACGATCGCTTTCTCAGACGGTGGCATCAAGGTAAACGAAGCTGGCCTCGTCATTGCAGACATCCAATGCGCGAACGGCATCATTCACGTGATCGACTCCGTCCTACTGCCGCCCGAGCCAAAGCAGATGAGTCTCCTTGAGACCGCTGCCACCGCCGGGAGTTTCTCCAAGCTGCTTGCCGCTCTCGAAGCCACAGGCCTGACCTCCGTGCTAGAAGGTGAAGGCCCATTCACCGTCCTCGCCCCCACCGATGCTGCCGTCGGCGCCTTGCCAGAGGACACGGAAAAGCTCTTGAAAGAAGAGAACCGTGACAAGCTCAAGGACATCCTCAACTATCATGTCATCGCTGGTAAAGTGACCGCTGGCGACGCCCTCAATGCAGGAACGACCACCACCGTGAACGGCCAGCCAGTCACCCTCTCGGTTAAAGACGGTACCCTCAAAGTGAACGGGGCCACCCTGCTTACGGTCGACATCCAATGCACCAACGGCGTGATTCACATCATCGACACAGTTCTCTTTCCCGAGACCAAACAAGCGGCAGCCAAGCAGACAACAAAAACAACCTCCCCTACTAACCGCATCCTCGTCGCCATCGACAAGGGCGTCCCCCTCTACAACAACGGCGATCCCGCCGCCTGCGCAGACGTCTATCAGAAATGCATGGAAACGATCGTGAACGGTAGCAATGTCGACAACTACATCCGCGAAAAACTAACAGAAATTTTAGACAAGGCCAAGATGACAAAGAACCCGGACAGCCGAGCCTGGCTCCTCCGCCAAAACCTCGACAGCACGCTCGCCTACTTCATGCGTACCACGCATTAGGTTCGATTCGGCTTCGCCCAGCGTCACGCGTCTGGCATTTCTGGAACTCGGAAATCCACCACGCTTCCTTGTTACGACCACCACAATGGCCGCGATTCGGTCAAGGTATGCTATACTGTGGCATGAGATTCATTGTCACTCTTGCTGCACTTCTCTTCTCCACCGCTGCAGCCACGGCGGATGCCCGTGGGATAGACTATTACTTGCCCAATGGCACTACTTACGATCTGTCCGTCACGACACCCCGAGACTTCCTTGGCTACGATGTGGGTGACTGGCATCTGCAACACGTTCAGTTGGTCGACTATCTGAAACGTCTCAGTGAAGAGAGTCCGCGACTCACTTTTGAGGAAACGGGTCGCACGCACGAACAACGTCCCTTGATCATGGTGACCGTGACGTCGCCAGGCAATCACGAGCGGCTTGATGAGATTCAGAAACAACACCTTCAGTTAGGCGATCCCGAGAGCGACGCCAAGCCAGACAAGGGTTGGCCGGCGATTGTGAACATGGGCTACAGTGTGCATGGCGACGAATCGAGCGGATCCAATGCCGTGCCCTTGCTCGCCTACCACCTTGCGGCAGCGAAAGGTGGTGCGGTAGAAGCGATGTTGGAGCACTCCGTCATTCTCCTGGATCCCTGCCTGAACCCGGATGGTTTCTCACGCTTTGCCCAATGGGCGAACAGTCATCGTGGTCAGCAACGCGTGCCCCACGAGGAGCATCGGGAACACAACGCCGTTTGGCCGGGCGGGCGCACGAACCACTATTGGTTTGATCTCAATCGGGACTGGCTCCTAGCCCAACATCCGGAATCGCATGCACGCCTGGCCAAATTTCATGCTTGGCGTCCCAACGTCCTGACAGACTTTCATGAGATGGGCTCCGAGGCGACTTACTTCTTCCAGCCGGGTGTCCCCGAGCGGAAGCATCCTCTTACGCCAAACGACAACGTTCAGCTCACCCAAGCCTTCGCTGAGGAACACGCGGCAGCCTTGGACCGCATCAAGTCTCTGTATTTCACGGAGGAGCGTTTCGATGATTTCTACTATGGCAAAGGCTCCACCTACCCAGACGTTCACGGAGGCGTTGGCATTCTCTTTGAACAAGCCAGCAGCCGTGGGCATCTGCGAGAGTCCCCGCATGGCGAATTCGATTTCGCCTTCACCATCCGCAATCACGTGCGCACCTCACTTTCCACTCTAGAAGCGGCTGCGACCAAACGCCTGACATTGTTAACCTATCAGCAGCGCTTCTATCAGGACAGCCTAGCCCTGGCCCATGCAGAGCCCTTTCAAGGCTACGTCTTCGGCGAAACCAACGACTCGACTCGCCTAGCAGAGATGCTCACCTTGCTTCAACGGCACCAGATCGACGTCTATTCGTTGGGAGCCGCATGGAAGACGTTTCAACCTGGCACCAGCTATGTGGTGCCCTTGGCTCAGCCCCAATACCGTCTGATCAAAGCTCTCTTTGAAACGCGCACTAGCTTCACAGACGACATCTTCTACGACGTCTCCACCTGGACCTTGCCGTTGGCCTTCGGCATTCCTTACGCCGAGGTGACGAACCCACCTCAAGATTGGTTAGGCGATGCCTATGAGAAACCACAGGCTAACGACGCTCATCCTTGGCTCGACGAAGCCTATGCCTACGCCATCGAATGGAGCGACTACTTGGCACCCAAAGCGCTCTATCGGATACAACAAGCGTCCATTCGTGTCGCCGTGGCGACGATACCTCTGCACGTGTCTACAGCAGAGGGCGAGCAAGATTTCCCGCGTGGGACACTCCTGATTCCCGCCGCCAGACAAGAACGCGAAGCTCGCGAAATCGCCGACACCATTGCCAAGGTCGCCCACGATACTGGGCTCAAGGTTCACCGCATCGAAACGGGCCTGACCAAACACGGTATCGATCTTGGGAGCTCGCGCATTCGCGTTCTCAAGCCCGTGGCCCCAGCCTTGATCGTTGGCAGCGGGGTGAGTCACTACGAGGCCGGCGAAATATGGCACTTGTTAGATCATCGCATGGGCGTTCAGTTGCCACTGATCGAAACGGCTCAACTGAACAAGCTCGACCTTAATCGCTACACCCATCTCCTCTTGGTCGACGGCAGTTATGGTAGCCTGACCGACGACGGTGTCTCCAAACTAAAAACCTGGATCGAGCGCGGAGGGATTCTCGTCACGCAGAAGCGCGCAGCACGCTGGGCCGCTGAGAAAGGCCTGCTCAAAGTGCGCTTCGGGGACGACAACCTACATGATCACGCTCACAAAGACCACGAGAAGAAGAAAGAGGCAGAAGAGCCAACCGTGGCTCCGCAGTCCTACGCCGACTTTCACAATCATGAAGATGCCAAACGCACCTCCGGCGCCATCTTCCGGGCCCAACTCGATCTTACCCATCCGTTAGGCTACGGCTACGACAAGCCCGAGATCGCGGTCTTCCGTAACAGCAATCTCCGCATGCACCCTAGCAAGAACGCCTACTCCACACCGTTGCGTTACACAGACGAGCCTCTCATCAGCGGCTATGTCCACGCGGACAACCTGGAGCGTTTCAAGAACACCGCTGGCATCGTGGCAAATAAGTTAGGCAAAGGCGCAGTCATCGGTTTCGTAGACAACCCAAACTTCCGCGGCTTCTGGTATGGGACGAACAAACTCTATTTGAACGCCTTATTCTTCGCACAAGTGCTCGAGGCCACGGAGAAGAAGAAACACGACGACGCCACGTCAGCGCAAGACCATCACCATTAGTTGTTCGACGTCTGGCATCGTCCCGCCGCGGCAAGAGATTGCGAACATGAGCGGCAGCGAGGCGAAAGGGCTTGACGCCGGAAGTCCGATCTGATCACGATTCTAGCATATCATCATTAGATGATATGCTAGAACTTTCAGTACCAACTCATGAAAACTCCTACGATTCTCTTCGCAGCGATCGCATCGATTGCGCTCCTTTCTCCCTGTTGGTCCGCCTTTATCACCCCTCAGGCAGTGTCCGTGTCCAACGGTGAGGACTCTGCGGAAGGGCTCATCCATTGCCTCGGCTTTACGGATGATCCAGCAACAGCAGAATCAACACATGACCCGGCCACAAACCTCATGTGGTCTGGCGTGGAGACCATCAATTCAACAACAATGATCACTACTCTGGCAACCAGGGCAACTGGCTGGAAGTGAAGTTCACCGGTGTGCGTATCGATGTCTATGGCACGGTGGCCAATCACCATGGTACGGCCACCGCAAAGATAGATGGGGGCACGGAGGTCGCGCTATCCTATCAAACAGACCAACGCGGTGAGCAGGCCTTCATCTGGAGCAGCCCGCTGCTGCCTATCCGAGAACACACCTTGCGCATCACAGTGGATGGCACAGGAGTCGTCACTGCGGACCGATTTGACGTCCACGTCCCGACCACACGCATTGTGCAAGTCGATGACGACGCAGACATCGGCGATGGGGTGAGTCAGATCACTTACTCCGATGGTTGGACCCTGGCACCTGGCAATGAGAACGACCCGCGTTTCAACAACAACGATCACTACTCGGGCAACAAAGACAACTGGTTCTAAATCAAGTTCGTGGGCGTCAAGATCGATGTCTACGCGACGATTGCCAGCCATCATGGCACGGCCACCGCCACGATCGATGGCGGCACTGAAGCCGAGATCTCCTATCAAACCGACCAGCGCGGCGAACAAGCCCTGGTTTGGGAAAGCCCGCAGTTGCCCAATCGAGAACATGTCTTGCGCGTGACGGTCTATGGCACTGGTGTTGTAACCGCTGACCGATTCGACATTCATGTCTCTGATGAGGCGAGTGCGGACCTTACCTCCGTCAATCGCATCGATTCCTCACTGAGCGGCGTCAGTGTCGCCTTCAAAGATTTCGGTGATAGTGTGGTCGATCCTGCTTCGTTGGAGCTGCGCGTGGACGGCAAACTCGTTGAGGCCTCTGTGAACAAAGACGGTGACATTACCACCTTATCTTACACACCTCCAACTCCTTACGCTCCCGGCTCCGAGCACAACTATCAGGTCACCGGAAAGGACACGAATGGGAATGCCTTGAGCGGCGAAGACAGCTTTATCATCCCGACGCCACCGTTCTCACTGCAAGGCCTTGGTGGCCCTAAAGGGAGTGCCGGTGTTTGGGGATTCCGTCAGGTCTGGGACACGGGTGGTTTGATCAACAGTTTGGGTGGCGCAGTGGACGCTGCTCTTGCCGCCAACCAAGAAGGCTTCTCCGGCAAGATCTTTGATAGCAATGAGCCGATCGTGAATTTCTCCGAGGATCCAGACACGGGGGTAGGCCTGTTCACCGAAGACGAACTACTGATGCCCGCAGCGTCAGACGGACTTCCGACAGGCGATTACGTCAGTATCGCTCATGGGCAAGTGAAGATCCCCAAGACGGGTGACTGGAGCATTGGCATTCACAGTAACGAAGGCTATGCCCTCCGCTTTATCGGAGCACCCTTCTCAAGTGCCGCCGGTCAAGGTGTCGTCGATGGCAGTTTCAATGAGTATCTCATTCATCCTACGAATCCGACCGGCGGGCAAAGTGATAGCGACACGCGTGGATTCCACTGGATGCCGAGTTTACCGACCTCGGCGAAGGCTTCTTGCAAGGAACGACGGCCCATTCTGGTGTCGCTGCTGAGTATGTGCTCGCGGTCTTGTTAGAAACGCCACCCCTCTACCGCGAAGACTTCGAGAGCGGCGCGGAAGGCTGGATCGCTGGATCGCTGGAGGCATCAACGCAGCGGACACCCAATGGGAACTCGGCACGCCAACGACTGGCCCTAGCAACGCGTTTAGCGGAGACAACGTCTACGGAACAGACTTGGATGACACCTTCGCTCCCGGAGTTCTTCTATCATTGCTGTCTCCTATTATTGACCTATAAAACCAGGAAGGGCGTTCTCGGCTGAAGTTTCAGTATTACATTGATTCCACAGAAGGCGTCGAAGAAGGACGCTTGAACTTCCTCGATGAGAATGGCGACTTACTCTTCAACGATGAAAATCTCATCTTCTGGGGCAACCCCGGCGACTGGATCGAATACAACCGCCCGCTTCCATCCGAAGCACGCGGACAGAAGTTGATCCTAGAGTTTCAGCTCCTCAGTGACGCGGAAGAGCCGAATGGTGCCGGTTGGTACATCGATGACGTGGAGATCATTAAATAGGATCCTGTAGAACGCTTCACTACCTTTCTCGCTTCCCTTCGGAGGTTCAGCGTCGAATTCGGCAGGGCGTTCTCCTTTCTTGATGCTTTCGTTCTGCTCCCGCGTATTGCGTGGCGATGACGTTGGCTCCCAATTCTAACGTTGGAATATTTGCAGCCGAATCTTTCGGTTGCCGAATGTGGCCTTAGGAAACTATCTCTTTGCACACTAAGGCCATAAGTGTATTATGTTAGGTAATACACCTATGACACCGTTCCGAATAGAGCTGAAAGCAGGGGCACCCGTTTACGAACAGGTTCTCTATGCGGCGCGAAAGGCGATCATTTCGGGTGAACTGAAGCCCGGCGATCCCTTTCCCTCCGTGCGTGCCATGAGCAAAGCCTACCGGATCAATCCGAACACCGTCCAGAAGGCAGTCACAGTGCTCAAGCAGGATGGCCTCATCGAGATTCATCCTGGGATCGGGGCGCGCGTCTGCGCGGCCCCAAAGGCCTCCTTGGAGGCACGTGCGCAGGTGTTGGGGCCAGATGTGGGTTCTCGTCCTCCGTGCGAAACAGCTCCAGCTCAGCCTGAAAGAACTGCAGAAGGCGGTCGCTGACCAATGGGACAAACTCTAACTTAATCGTAATTATATCTAAAACGAAACCAGTCATCGACTGCAAGAATCTGTGTAAACGTTATAAGGCTGAGACGGCTGTGGACAGTCTGAATTGGCAAGTTGGTCAAGGCACTGTCACGGCGTTGTTAGGTAAAAACGGCGCTGGTAAAACGACGACCTTGCGCATGCTGGCCAATCTCATCCGCCCAACTCGAGGCGAAGCCAGAGTCTTCGACAAACCCGCCTCTTCGCTGAACTCAGCGGACTTTGCCAAACTTGGTTACGTGGCAGAGAGCCAATCCCTTGCCGAGTGGATGAGCCTGGCCTACCTCCTCAACTATCTTAAACCCATGTATCCTACCTGGGATGACGCTTTCTGCGACAGGCTGGTCGATCTCTTCGAACTCCCGCTCGATCGGTGCATTCGCGAGCTATCGCGGGGAATGCGGATGAAAGCGGCCTTTGTGAGTTCCTTGGCCTATCGCCCGGAATTGCTGCTCCTGGATGAACCCTTCAGCGGCCTCGACACCATCGTCCGAGAGGATCTCATCGACGCACTCCTCGATCTGACAGAACAAGAACGATAGACCATCGTCATCTCCTCACACGATATCGATGACATCGAACGCCTGATCGATCACGTGGCCATCCTCAATCATGGCCGCCTTCTTTTACACGAACCCATCGAGACGAGGTCGCAGGACTTCCTCGAAATGACCCATCCTGAGGAGAAGCTCTGCCAAGCTTGGCTCCGAGAGAAACTGGATGTCCTTGGCCGGGAAGACGTACCCAACTTGGTTAGGGTAGGAAGAAAACTAACAGGACACTATTGGAGCTACGCCGCATCTAAAGTGATCAAGTCGATCAATCAACACGTAGGGCCTGAACACAAGGCGCTGATTCTCGCCAGCCCCGACGTGATTTTCAATCTTCTCAAGATCATCCAAAGGTTCGGCTGGGAGAAAGAGGCCATGGCCGGCATGTTAGAAGAGAGCAGGTATCGTAAGCCCCAACGCTCTTGGGATGCGTTCTTTCTCGCGGAAAGGCCCATGGACCAAGAGCTCGTCCTTGACGATTTCGACACGACGCTACGACGACGAGGGGATTCTACGGATCATCGATGAAGTGTCAGGCGTTCCACCTCACGCGTTGTTAGAAAAGCGCTGGAACGCCGGCAAAGAATCCGATGCCTTCGCCGAGATCCTCCGGGACAGACTGGCTTTCGGAAGTAGTGAGGCCCTGGTCAACCTTCGCTACGTGGTCAAGTCTACCTTTCACTACAAACAAACGCCGATCGAGCTCGTCGAGTTTCTTTCGACGGTTAGTGACTGCCCTCCCAAGCTTCCCGAAGCGGCCGCGTGGCTGGACCAAATCGCAGACGTTGCTACCTTCGATCCAGAAATCAAGCGCTACGTGATCCCAGCACCGGGGGCCAAGTCATCATCTGGCGTGAGTTCAAAAAGTATGGACGGCAGTTTCGAACATTGATTCTGCTCTACATTGGTTGGGTGTTGCTCGCCACGTTGCTGACCTCCACTCACCAGGCTCTCGTGAGTCCATCTGCCGGAGTATCGGCGTATACTCAGCTCATAGAATCCTGGTCCGGCCCTTTGGACCTGCGCCTGCTTCTCTTCGTCTTGATTCCATTGTGGATGGAAGATTCTCTCTGGCAACCCAAGGCGTTCTGGCAGACACGTCCTGTATCGCCACACGCTCAGTTGCGTGCAAAGATCATTTGGTTAGACCTTCTTGGAGGATTGTTGCCAGCAGCCGCTGAATTCGTAACCACCTTCACGGCGCAGTTGGGTTGGTTAGAGTCGTTTGTCTTCGCGTTACGAAGAGGGATGTTCTACCTGGCGGTATGCGGCTCGTATGCGGTGTCGCCTTGGTCAGTCGAGGGTGGCGGGATGTGGCGCTCATCCTAACCCTTCACCTTGCTATCTTTATGACGTATGGACTGTTCATTCCGGCCATAACTAACAGTTCCGTCCTGCCACAACTGTTTTGCCTGGCACTCATTCTAGGCGTCTTCGTGTTGGTGTGTTGGCTAACGATCCGGCGCGAACGTCAGGACACGTCGTCAATCGCGCTGCTTCTTGGGCATGTGCTGGTCGTCCCCCTCCTCATGAGCGCTGTCTGGGCGATGGGGCTTCTCGATGCGACACGCCATGAGGCGCACTTCGAGGGGCGCTTTCTAGCAAACATCTCATTGATTGACGGAGTCACGGTTCGCACGCCTGGCTTCAAGGGGCGCCTTCAAGCCAAGGGACAGAAGTCGTTTCGACTCCACTACTGGCATCAAGAGCGCCTGCTTCAGTTTCAAAGCAGACGTCGCCTTTAGATCTCCCTGTCAGAAGGAAACAAGAACAACAGCCAGCAGGCGAGGTTCCTGTTATCACTGCCGATTGTCGGGCGCTCCGTGGGAAGCTTCTGGTGGAGTGGCCAGGGAGATGTCGTTGAGGTGATCGAGAGCGAACCTTAGTTTTGGACCCGATCGAAAACTCACGTAGCGAGTGACAAGGTGAGATTAGTGGTTCGAACCCCTTACGTAAGGATATCCTCAATCACGTGCCCGTGAACATCCGTTAGGCGTCGATCGATGCCGTGGTGACGAACGGTGAGCTGTTCATGATCAATTCCTAGCAGATGTAGGATCGTGGCGTGGAGATCGTAACAATAAGTCGGTTTGCGGGCTTTCCACCCCCACTCGTCGCTTTCGCCATAGGTGGAGCCTGGTTTGACGCCTGCCCCCGCAAGCCAGGAAACAAAGGTTCCGCCGTTGTGATCGCGGCCAGATTGTCCCTGGCTGAAGGGCATGCGACCGAATTCCGTGGTAAAGACGACCAGGGTGTCATCAAGCATGCCACGGCCTTTCAAGTCCCTGATCAATCCGGCGATGGGTCGATCAACCTGCTCTGCCATGTAGGGCAACTCGCTGTGGATGTTAGAATGATTATCCCAATTCCGAGTGGGGCCGCCTGCGCCGCTCCAGATTTGGACGAAACGAACGCCTCGCTCGATCATGCGCCTTCCCACCAGGCAACGTCTGGCAAAGTCATCCGTCTTCTCACCACCTAAGCCGTAGAGTCCGGTCGTGGCGTTGCTTTCTTTCGTGAGGTCGAAGACCTCCGGCGCGCTGAGTTGCATGCGGGCGGCGAGCTCGTAGGATTCAATGCGAGCTTCCAGTTGGGTGTCGTGTGGATGCAACGAGGCGTAATCGCCATTAAAAGATTGCAAGAGCTCTCGACCTGCCCGATCAGCCTGAGGGGTGATGTGCTTCGCTTCGGTTGGAGGAAAGAGATAGTGGATCGGTGAATCGCTCGTGGCATTGATCACCGTGCCCTGATGCTTGGCAGGAAGAAATCCAGAGGTGAAATTACCGAGATTGTTGTAAGGCAGACCATTCGGATCTGGCAGAACGACAAATTCTGGCAAGTTCTCATTGATCTTGCCGAGCGCGTAACTGATCCACGAACCCATGCAAGGAAAGCCCGGCAGCGTGAACCCCGTGTTCTGCATGTAACTTCCGAGACCATGGACATTGGTCTTCGAAACCATCGACTTAAGAAACGCGAGTTCATCGACAATGCCCGCCATGTGCGGAAACACGCTGCTCACCGAGCTCCCACTCTGCCCATGACGCTGAAACGCAAACGGACTCTTAAGCACTTTGAACCCAGGTGAATTGGTCACCGACTCCACAAGTTGCCCAGCCCCGGGATCGAATGCTTGCCCGTGTAACTCCGTCAGTCTCGGCTTCGGATCAAAGGTGTCCATCTGGCTGACCCCGCCGTTCATGAACAATTGGATCACGCGCTTGGCCTTGGGTGCGTGGTGCAAGCGACCATCGAGAAGGCTCGCCTTGGAATCCGAGCTTAACAGATACGACAAGGCAAGCCCACCGAAGCCACCTCCGATTTGGTTTAAGAAACGGCGTCTATCGATGGGCGGAATCATTGGACGAAGAGAAACTCGCTGCTGTTGATGATGACCCGACACGCATTGGCAAGTCCATGTGTTTTCGCATAGTCGATCACGCGTGCCGCTTCAACAGGGCTCGGTGAGCGACCGTAGGCCCGCTTGAACAGGAGTGCAATTTGCGCCTGCATTTCCTCGGCATTGTGTTGGAGCCGGGCCGCTATGTGTTCCGATTGGCGCACCATGAAGCGGTTGTTCAGCATCGCCAACGCCTGCAGAGGCGTTGATGAACTCTCCCTCTTGGCAGCAAGTTGAGAGGCATCCGGGCAGTCTAACGCCTGCATTAATGGATCGGGAACGGTGCGAAAGACAAAGCGATAGACCCCACGGCGGAAGTTCGCAGGATGGTCTGGATCAAATTCCTTGTATTTCACCACTGGCGTCACGTGAACGCCTGGACTCGTGTAAAACTGTCGCGCAGAGGGGCCACCCATGCGCTGA
>CALLLI010000324.1 GCA_938082635.1 uncultured Verrucomicrobiales bacterium | reverse complement strand
GACATGAAGAGTTCGCCTTGCTCATCCCAATCGAGCCCCCAGGGATTCGTGGTGCCTCGAACGACATGTTCTAGCGCTTTACTCTGTGGGTGGTAACGCCAGATGCCGCAGTTGATATCGAGCCAGTCTTCCTCGGGAGTGCCGGGCACGCCCACTTTGGACCAGGAGAGTACACCGTGCCGACCGTATAGCCACCCGTCTGGACCCCACTGCAAGCCATTCACCATGTTGTGTTTGGCGTCTTTGGTGAAGCCTGTTAGGACGATTTCGGGAGGGCCGTCGGGGATATCGTCGTTATTGTGGTCGGGAATGAAGAGGATGTTAGGCGCGTCTGCAACCCACACGCCGCCGAAGCCGAGTGCTAGGCCCGCGAAGTGCTTGCCTTGGTCGTAGAAGAGGGTGCGTTTGTCATGGCGACCGTCGTGGTCGGTGTCTTCGAGAATGAGGATGCGGTCTTCGCCACGATCCTCCCATTCTTCGTAGGCATAGCTTTCAATGACCCAGAGTCGACCTCGATCATCCAAGGTTATGTCGATGGGCTGCCGCAAAGCGGGCTCGTGCGCGAAGAGGGTGGCTTCGAATCCCTCAGGGAGGGACAGTTGATGGAGCGCCTCAATTGGAGACGGTGGTTCTTCTCCAGGGCGCTGACTATTCCTTGGTTCATAGTCATCTGCCGTGGCGTCGAGGCCGAGGGAGAGCCAACAAATCGCAAGGAGCAGACGCATCAATCAGTTTCCTTCGGGGGCATTTGTCGCAATGAGAAGTTTGGGCAGAGCTGCCTCTTGGTCGAGCTGTAAGAGGCCCACGGGGTTGTCTCCGACTAGCTTTAGCCGGTCGATCATTTTTTGAACGGCTTTCTCTTCTTCGACTTCTTCGTCGAGGAACCAGTTCAGGAGATTCTTGCTCTCGTGATCACGATGGGTCTCTGCGGCATCGTAAAGTCTGTGGATCGAGGCTGTGACTTCCACTTCCTGCTCGAGGCTTGTTTCGAAGACCTCTAGAGCGCTGCTGTAGTCCCGATTTGGAGCCGAAATTGCGTCGAATTCCACTTGGGAGCCTCGGTCGATGAGGAAGTGATAAAACTTCATGGCGTGCGTTGTTTCCTCTTGGCTTTGGGCCAGCATCCACTGGGCGAAACCACCGTAGGGGGTTTCTTCAAACCAGGCGGACATGGCGAGGTAACTGTAGGACGCCGCCATCTCTTTGTTGATCTGGGCGTTCAGTAGGGCGTGTAATTCTGGGGCTAGGCTGCTCATGAGACGTTGGGAGAACGAAAGGGATTCCGTTTACGTTTATGGGTTTGATTTGGCTTTCTCTTCACGAGAAGCGTCTCGGACAAGTTTCTCAAGAATTTCCAAGGCTCCTCGATGATCGGGGTCTTCATTTCTGCCTTTGAAAGAGTCTGCTTTCACTTGGGCGAGACGATCCATCACCACGAGTTGCGGATACACGTTCTTGAAGCTTGCCATGGCTGCTGATTGACTGAGGAACCCTCTTAAGCTGGGATCATAGACCGGAAATTCGAACTTCTTGGCTTTCACATACTCGCGGACGGCTTTGTCGGAATCGCCGATACTGACATAAACAACTTCAACATGAGGTGAGCGTTTGCGCATCTTTTTATAAGCGTCAGACAGTTCGCTGATGAACTTGTCTTTATCGTGTTCCTTGTTGAAGTAGTAGGCGACATACCGAAGTTTCTGCACGTCTTCTGGCTCATAGGGGACCCACTTCCCTTCTTTGCTCAAGAGACGCAGGGAGCCTTTCATGATATTGATTCCTGGGTCTGCGCAGTTGAAATTCAGCCAGCCTTGTCGGATGAATTCAGCTTCTTTGGCGAGGCGTGCTTGTTCAGCTTTGGCGAATGCTTGGTCCTCGGGGCGCAGGCTCTCGAGAGGCACTGCTTTGGGTGCGTAAGGTTGGAGCAGTACCCTGCCTGAGGCGTCTGTCCCTAATACCATGGCCTTCATCTTGGTGCCTGATTTGCTGCGAAACTCATGCACCATAGGCGTGGGTGGTTCTTCTCCTCCGCTGAGGAGGGAAAGTATCGATAGCGTGATGAGCGTGATCCAACGAGCCTTCATGACGAAGAGTCTACGACGTTTCTTGCAGGGGACAAGCTCACTAAGTAGTCTCAAGCTCATGTGGAGGTGCTGTGGAGTTCTCGTTGTCTTTCTTCTAGCGTCCGTTGCGAGGGCGGCAGACACTGGGCTGCCGGAGGCTTTGAATGAGCGCCAGTGGGCCGCAGTCGAGGATAGTGTGGATCGATGCCTTCATTGGTTGTCCAAGCAGCAGCAGCAGGACGGCAGTTTTGAGGGTGATGGGGTTGGGCAACCAGCGATCACCTCGTTTGCCGTGATGGCTTACCTTTCGAGGGGGCATCGACCGGGTGCTGGGCCTTATGGCAAGGTGATCGAACGTGGGATCGACTTTGTGTTAGCCACGCAGCGAGAGAATGGGCTCTTCACGTACGAGGATGCGGTGGGGCCGTATAAGAAGGGGAAGCCTTCGCATACGGCGACCTACAATCACGCGATTGCGGGTCTGATGTTAGGCGAGGTGTATGGGCTTTGTGAGGGCCCGCGTTCGGCGCGCATACGGCAGGCGATCGAGCGCGGCTTAGATCTTACTTGGAAACTGCAGTTTGCCAGGAAGTCACGAGGCGAGGATCTTGGAGGTTGGCGTTATCTCTACAAACGTGATGAGGTGGAATCAGATCTTTCTGTGAGTGGTTGGCATCTGATGTTTCTTCGTTCAGCGAAGAATGCTGAGTTTGATGTGCCTAAGGAGTTTATCGAGGCAGCTACGGATTACATCAAGCGCTGCTACATTGCTGATCGTGACGGCATCTTCACCTACTCGCCGGGAGATCGTGGGGAGGCGAATGAAGCGATGACAGGGATCGGTGCGCTTTCGTTAGCGTTGGGCGGCCTTTATAAAGACAGGCGAGTCGTCGAAGCAGGCGACTGGCTGCTGGGCCATCCCTTGGATCATGACTTCTATCGTAATACGGGCCGCTATTACTACACCGCCTATTACTGCACCCAAGCGATGGCTCAATTGGGAGGAAAGTATTGGAAGGCGTTCTATCCGGTGGTTGTAGCGGAAGTGTTGGACCATCAGGGCAAGGATGGTCACTGGAAGATCCCTTCGCGGGCCAAGGAGGATAAGCTCGGGGAGGTCTATTTCACATCGTTAGCAATCTTGACGCTTACGCCGCCGTATCAGTTGCTCCCTATCTATCAACGTTGAGCTATACTAAGCGCCGTCACTAATTTCCAGCCCAATACTAACGTAGTCGCGTTGACTGGTTGGTGGTGGTGACTTTTAGTCGCCACAGTATCGAACCCAAGCATTCCGCGGTGACTAAAAGTCCCAGC
>CALLLI010000323.1 GCA_938082635.1 uncultured Verrucomicrobiales bacterium | reverse complement strand
GTAGCCTGGAACCGACAGCCAGTTCCTGCCCCTTGTGGACCTCTTCGCCATCCGCGACCTCGTGCGTCAGGGTGAAGAGCGAGCCAGGGGAGGTGCGAAAGCTAGCGATCGGTGGATCCGGGCCCTTCGGTGGATCCGGGCCCTTCTTCAGCGACAAGACTATCACTGAGACCAGCGCGATCGCCGCAGCCGCACCGAGGGCGAGGTTCACGATGCGCTGACGGGTCGAGATCCGCGCGACCTTCGCATCCGCGATGGTCGCGAGAGATTCGTGTCGGATCTCCAAACTCGAGTGCAGACGCACAAGCTTCCGGTAGATCTCGCGCGACTCGGCGTTCTGCAGCAGTTCCGCCTCGAGTGCCTCGACCCCGTCGGCAGGCAACTCGCCGTCGAGCATCTGCAAGATCTTCGATTCCAGATCGGACGAGTTCATGCGGATCGGTTTGCGAGGGTGAGTTCGATGCAGTCTTTGAGTCCCGCGCGGATGCGGTGCAGGCGACGCGCAAGCTGCCGGGCGAGCTGCCAATCTGTTCAGCCTGTTGCTCGAGCGATCTTCCCGGGGTGTAGCGCGCCTCGACGAGTTGGCGTTGTTTTTCCGTCAGTTTAGCGAGGCCGCCGTCGAGCGCGGACATCACTTCTTCATCTAATTCTTCAGGAGGAACCATCTCTGCTAAGGCATCGACCAATTTATCGGAAAGCTCTAGCCGGTGGTCGCGTTTCGTGCGATCGCGCTGGTGCATGACCTCGTAGCGCGCGATCTTGAACGCCCAGGCAAGGAAATTCGTGCCGTGCTCGAAGCGGTCGCGCTTCTGCCAGAGCACGGCATTCGTCTCCTGCAGCACGTCGCCGACGTCCGCGCTGCCTGGCATCAGCGAGATGATGAACGCACGCAGGTTACCCTGATGTTTGGTCATCAGCTTGACACAGACCTGCAGCTCGGCCGGGTCATCTTTCTCTCTGAATAGCATCGTCTGGGTCTCGGTAAGGAGTGGCGGCTCCGCTAAGATACCAATCGAAACATCCCAATGTTACAGAAAAAAACTCTGAGTGACAAGTTAGGGCCGCCGCGAGGCCGAAACCGTCAAAGCTGGCGAGACCACGGTCACTGTAAACGTCGGGTTAAAACCGATACGCTTTGGGTTGTTATCGTTTACAATCGGCCATCTTGCAGTGCTTCACATCTTATTGATAGCCGCTGGATAGCCGCCCCGAAGTAGCAGGTCGAACCCAAGATCTGGACGCCACCAAGGTCTCTCTAGACCAAGTTTCGTTCTCCTCACTATTCCAATGAACCTTCATTGCCCCAATAGCTTGTGTGACCAAAAACGTGACCAAAACAGTAACAATTGCCTTCTATATGCCTATAAATAAGCCATTTCAGGCGACATCTATTTAGGACAGGGGCTCAACTCCCTAGCAGTACTCTTGTTGGTCACCCTATAATCAACAAGTTAGTGGCATGGGGGGAGTTGAACCCAACCGGAGCGAAAGGAAGTACAACGAGGTTGGCTAAACAGGCAGATTACTCAATCTCCTGGATCGATTCTGGGATCGGCAGCATACAGAGAACGTTGCGAGACGCCTCGAATGCCAAAGGCCAGGGCACCTAAGAAATCGAGAACGCGGTGAAGGTTCGAGGTTAATGGTCATCGAAAGTGGTCATTTACCCGAAGAATCGCTTCACTGATAGGAGAGCAATGCCAACGCCTTAGGCTGGCCAGGTTGAGGACCTGTGCTTAGATGGGCGATGTGGTTTCTGAGGCCATGAAGGTGTTGTTACCTTCGTGGTAACCTTCCTGAGAAGTCACGTTTTCTTGGACTATTTAAGCATAAACATGGACGAACACATTCAGAAAGCCGGGGTGCTCATTGAGGCCCTTCCCTACCTCCAGAAGTTTCGTGGAGAGACCTTCCTTATCAAGCTTGGCGGAAGCGCGATGGACGATCCTGAGTTGGTCAATCAGTTGCTCCGTGATGTTGTCTTTCTGGAGGTGGTCGGGATCAATCCGGTATTGGTTCACGGCGGTGGCAAGGCCATTTCAGCGGCCATGGCGAAAGCGGGTTTGAAGGCTCAGTTCATTGGGGGCCTACGTGTGACCGATGCCGATTCCATCGCTATTGTAGAGCAAACGTTGAGCAATGTGATCAACCCGCGCTTGGTGGAGGGGCTATGTGCTTCGGGCGGTGAAGCAATAGGTATTCCTGGAAACCAGGTCTTCATTGGCGAGCGTCTTCAAGGGGTGGATCCTGAGACGGGAGAGACTGCCGACTTGGGTTTCGTGGGTCAAGTGACCGACTTTAATAGTCAGCCGATTGACGAGGCGCTCTACTATGAGAAAGTGCCAGTAGTCTCTCCGATTGCGCTGGAGAAAGACACTAATCAGACGCTGAACGTCAATGCCGACTTGGCGGCGAGTGCCTTGGGTGCCCATTTGAAAGCGGCAAAGATCGTCTACCTAAGTGATGTGCGCGGAGTGATGATAGATCCTAAGGATGAGTCGAGCCTTATTCCGAGTCTGAATCGCAGAACAGTGGAAGAGCACATCGATCAAGGAATCATCTCTGGTGGGATGATCCCTAAATGCCGGTCCGCCTTAGAGGCTTTAGATGCAGGTGTCGGCAAGGTTCACATGGTCGACGGCCGCATCCCTCATTCTCTCTTGTTAGAGATCTTTACCAAAAGCGGCGTCGGTACCGAGATCATCGCTTAGTTTACGGTCGTAGCGGTGAACCTCGAAGGTATCAAACTTCTCTAGCGTTTCGGCGAACTTGAAAGTGTCCTCGAAAGGGGGCATGAAGGTGTCGCCTTCATGGGCCTCGTTGACAATCGTCAGAACGAGAGATTCACAGAGGGGGAGATACGCTTCAAACACCCTTGCTCCGCCGATGAGGTAAGCATCTCCAGTTACGCCAAGGGGAATCAGCTCGCTGAGTTCTCGAATAATTTCGATTCCTTCACGTTCTTCCAAAGTGGAGCTTAAGACAATGTTCCGCCGCTTGGGAAGGGGCCGTTGCTTGGGCAGTGATTTAAAGGTGGCCCGACCCATGATGATAGGGTGATTCAGCGTGCGTGCTTTGAAGAGCTTGAGGTCTTCGGGCAAGTGCCAGGGAAGATCGCCGTTGCGACCAATCACGCGGTTCGGTGCCATGGCGACAATGGCGTGCAAGCGGATGCCGGCCTCAACAAGTTCGTCGTGTGTCATCTCACTGGCACAGGCACCATGAGTGCTCTTGTGAGTGTCATGTCTACCTGTCGTCCTAAAGTTTTCATTTGGGCTGCCGTGTAGGCGTTGTTTGCGCCTTTGGGTTCCATTTCTTTTCTCAGGTTCTTCAGGTCCTTGCGAAGATCGGCCAACTTCCCTTTCGAGAGAAGGTCGGGTTCGAAGTATTCCAGTTCCGAGATGAAATAACCGATGACGTCGATTCGGATAATCTTGGCTGCTTTCTCAGCGTCGAAATTCTTATTCAACGCCACACAGGCGATCTGCGAGGCCCGGAGCCAACCGCCGAGGCTGATCAGGTGGGCGATTCGTACGTCTCTGAGGAGAATGAGCTCTGCCTGAACATCGCCTTGAGTCAAGGCGAGTTCCTCCTTCAGATCATCCCACTTCCCAGAAAGGCTGAGTTTCACGAGACTCTTGGTGTGCCGATTCATGCGTTTGTCAGCTCCTAAGGCCTCGGCATGTGCTTTGAGCTTTTCTCCAATCGGCTTGAGGGCACCTTTTTGCTCGCATTGCACCGTGAGGAGCCCGTCAGCGATGATCATCCCTAAGCTGAGGGCTGCGATGGAACGCTGTTTTGGAGCGTTCTCTGGCAGTTTTCGGATGAGCTCATTGTAAGGAAGATCTCCGAGTGACTCGAGATCTTTAAAGATACGCTCGATAGAGGGAGCCGTGATCTCGTTAACGCCGAACTCCTCACGAACGTGCTCATCGAACAGCAGGTCTTCTGGAATGGGCGCTCGCTCCTCTGCCCAGGACATACTCAGTCCTCCGAAGGCTATGAGAAAGATGGCGATCGATGCGCGGCACTGTGAACGAGAGGGAAACATACTTCTGAGGAAACCTAGAGCGGTGTTGGCCAAAGCAAATCTAATTTTTAGGCAGCCATGTTGTTCCATTCTCATTAACGAATATTTGTCGATAAATGGCTTCCGATTTCGGTTACCTGCCTTTATGTCCCTGTCCGGGAGTAGTTCCTTGAAGGTACGGTGCAAACAAGCATCTTGGCGACCATCGAGGGATGGAAAGTGAGACGCTTTCTCCCGTTTTTAAAGCACATGGAGTGGCCGCAGATTATTTGGACCGTTTGTTACGCCGTGGCTGTTCTCGGCCTGTCGGGTTACGGAATGCATCGTTTCATGATGATCTTCCTATATTGGAAGCATCGGAAGGACGTCCCAAAGCCGCTGAAGCAGTTTGAAGAGTTGCCGACGATCACAGTTCAGTTGCCGATTTTTAATGAAGCGTATGTGGTGCAACGATTGATCCGATCTGTCGGTGAGATCGACTATCCAAAGGACAAGATTCAGATCCAGATTCTGGACGACTCGACGGATGATACCACGACGCTGTGTGAGGAAGAGGCGGCGAGCCTCAGAGTTCAAGGATGGAATGCGAACGTGCATCACCGGACGGATCGCACAGGCTATAAAGCGGGCGCTCTAGAGGAGGGAATGAAGACTGCGGAGGGAGACTTCATCTTTATCCTAGATGCTGACTTTGTGCCGCCGAAGGACATTCTTCACGATATCGTTCATTTCTTCACGGATCCCAAGCTCGGGATGGTGCAGACCCGTTGGGGACACATCAATAAGAGCTACTCTCTCCTGACCAAGATCCAGGCGATGTTCCTGGATGGTCATTTGATTCTTGAACAGACCGCTCGCAGCCGTAGTGGCCGGTTCTTTCAGTTCAATGGCACGGGTGGCATCTGGCGCCGCGAATGCATCGAAGATGCTGGAGGATGGCAGCACGACACGCTGACTGAGGACCTCGATTTGAGCTACCGAGCTCAGCTGAAGGGGTGGAATTTCGTGTTCTTGAAAGACGTGGTCACGCCCGCAGAGCTGCCGGTGGACATGGACGGCTTCAAAACCCAGCAGCATCGCTGGACGAAGGGCTCGATTCAATGCTGCAAAAAGATGCTTTTCCGTGTGTGGAAGAGCAATGAATCGCTTCCAATCAAGCTTGAGGCGACCATGCATCTGACCTCCAACTTTGCCTACCTCTTGCTCGGGTTGCTGGTATTCCTGCTTTATCCAAGCGACTTGCGCCCGGAGTTTCAGGGAATTTGGGCCTTGATCATCAACGTGCCGATCTTCATTGCGGCATCGCTTTCCGTCTCAATCTTCTATGCGTCTGCTCAGCGGGTGCTCCATCCGAAGCGCTGGCTGAAAGAGCTGATCTACTTACCGCTCCTGCTCGCTTTGGGCATCGGCATGTCGATCAACAACGGCAAGGCGGTCATCGAAGCGATCTTTAACAAGAAATCGCCGTTCGTGCGGACGCCGAAATACGGGATCGATAGGAAGAAGGTCACTTGGCAGAATCTGCGTTACACGGCTCTGAAATCAGTGGCACCGGTCTTCGAGGTACTCTTTGCCGTGTATTTCACCGTTCTGATCGGACTTTCGATCGCCAAAGGCTATTGGCTGTCGATCCCATTCTTGCTCCTGTTTCAGGTTGGTTTCTTCTACGTGGCCTGGGGCTCGATCTCGCAATACCTTCCTGCTAAATGGTTTGCATCTCGTGATGATAAAGATGAGAAGCCTGCGGCGGTTTGACTGGCATTGGTAATAATTGCTGGTACGTTCGCGCTCGTATTTGATTGAAGCATTTCCCCGCCTATGACTCGTATAGCTGCGCTCATCCTCATCCCGACGCTTCTGCTTTCTAGTTGCGCTACGAAAACCTCCAAGCATGTGATGCTGGTGAGTGTCCGGGATCAGAAGATAGCTGTTTATAAGGAGGGGCGCCGCGTAGCGACCTATCCGATTTCGACTTCGAAGTTCGGCCTAGGTGACAAGCCTGGCTCCAATCGGACACCGATCGGCAAGATGGAGGTGGCTCGTAAGATTGGTGGAGGACAGCCTCTTGGCATGGTCTTCAAAGGTCGCCGCCCGACCGGTGAAGTTCTCCGTCCGAATGCTCCAGGCCGGGATCCAATCGTGACTCGAATTCTCTGGCTCCGAGGCAAGGAGCAGAAGACGAGGAACGCTTACCGCCGATTTATCTATATCCATGGAACGCCGGAAGAGCGTAAGATTGGGCGCCCAGCCAGCTATGGCTGCATTCGTATGCGCTCTCGCGACGTTGCTCGTCTCTATCACCAAGTTGGCGTCGGAACTAAAGTCGAGGTCACGACCGGCTCTCTTCCAGCTCCTCAGGTTACTCAGCAAATGAAGCGTGCCGCAAGCGCGGTAGGCGGCGCCGTCTACAATGTGGCCACGCTCGGCGGTGGGATGAGAAACAAATCCTAGTGTTGACATCCGCTCGCGGCATTCTAATTTCGCCTACCTTCCACAAACCACTTTTTTACTTTACTGATTTATGGCCAATTCTCAATCCGCCCTCAAACGTGTTCGCCAGACGAAGACACGCACCGAACAGAGCCGCGTGCTCAAGACGCGTATCAAGACCACTCGTAAAGCTGCGGATGCAGCTTTGGCTGAAGGGGATGCTGCAAAGATTTCCGACGCGGTGACAACGTTTTTGTCTATGACAGATCGGGCCGTCAAGCGTGGCGCAGTGCACGCGAACTACTCGAGCCGCATGAAGTCACGCTATGCTTCGAAAGCGGCAGCGGCTTCTGCTTAGTTCTTTGATCTTGTTGTTCTGCAGCGCACAAATTCGTTGCGCCTAGAGGCCTTTCCATACTACGGAGGGGCATCTATATGAAACAGGGACGACTTCATCGACTTTTCGGGCCTGATGGCAAATGCTTTGACGTAGCCATCGATCACGGCTTCTTCAATGAAGCCCCCTTTCTAAGTGGCATTGAGTCCATGGGCGACGCCGTTCGCACCGTGGTGGAGGCCGCTCCTGATGCGATCCAACTCACCGTTGGTCAGGCGCGTCATCTGCAGAGTATTCCAGGAAAGGCAAAGCCGTCGCTCGTGCTGCGAACGGACGTGGCGAATGTTTATGGTAAGAAGTTGCCCCGCACGCTCTATAGCCGCGTTATCCAAGACGCCGCACTTCAAGCCGTTCAGATAGATGCTGTTTGTGTCTGTGTGAATCTCTTTGCCGTGCCGGGTGAACCGGAAGTGGGCGAACAGTGTGTATCTAACATTCTCGCCATGAAGCCGGCTTGCGACCGTTACGGCATGCCCATGATGGTGGAGCCGCTAGTCTTTCGGCCCAATGCGGAAGCCGGTGGCTACATGGTGGATGGTGTTCCTGAGAAGATCATCCCCCTCGTGCGCCAAGCGGTTGAGTTAGGCGCGGATATCATTAAGGCAGATCCGACTGATGACATTTCACAATACCATCGCGTTGTCGAGACCTGCGGTGGGACGCCGATCCTCGTGCGTGGCGGGAGTAAGGCGACAGATGAAGTCATTCTTGATCGTACTGAAGCCCTCATGGGCCAAGGCGTTTCGGGTATCGTCTATGGACGCAACGTGATCCAGCATGAAAGTCCTGCTGGAATCACCAAAGCGCTCATGTCTATCGTCCACGAAGGGGCGACGGCGAAGGATGCTCTAGCAGCGTTGCAGGCGGTTTAACGTTTTAAAACTTTTACTAATGGAAACGGTTAACGTAGGCATCATCGGTGGCGGTCTCATGGGACGCGAAATGTCTAGTGCCTTTGCGCGTTGGTGTGCTTTGCAGGACATGCCGGTGCAGCCGGTCCTCGTGGGCGTGGCCGATACCAATGAGGATGTCTTGGAGTGGTTTGAAAAAATCCCTTCAGTGACTCAGCGTGTGACGGATTATCACCTTCTGCTGAGCAATCCGGACATTGATGTGTGTTACGTTGCGGTGCCACATACCTTCCACGAACAGATCTACCTTGATGTGATTAAGGCGGGCAAAGATCTTTTGGCGGAGAAGCCGTTTGGCGTGGATCTGGGGGCGGCACAGCGCATTGTGGCAGCGGCCAAGAAGTCGGACTCTTTTGTCCGGTGTAGTTCAGAGTTTCCTTTCATGCCTGGAGCGTACGCCGTCTATCAGGCCTGCCGCGATGTGGCTCCGCTTGGGCGTGTGTTGGAGGTGAATGCTGGCTTTCATCACTCCAGTGATCTTGATCCTAGCAAGCCTGCGAATTGGAAGCGACTTGCTTCCATGTGTGGCGACATCGGTGTGTTAGGAGATCTTGGCATGCATGTCGTGCATCTTCCATTGCGCCTTGGGTGGCGGCCACAGACGGTATACGCTCAGTTGCAGAAAGGCTATCCACGTCGGCCAGGTTCAGGAGAGAAGGCGGAAGTGATTTGCGATACTTGGGATAACGCGGCGTTGCACACATGGGCGATGGTGGGGGATCACCCCGCAGCCATGCGATTGGAGATGAAGCGGCTGGCTCCCGGTGCGACGAACACCTGGTACATTGAAGTCCTCGGGACCGATGGGGGCTATCGTTATAGCACGAAGGAGCCGAAGACCTTGTGGACGTTCGAGCGGGGGGGGCAGCAAGTGTGGAAGCGGACGGAGTTGGGATTCAGCACACCTTTCAAAGCGGTGACGGGAGGTATCTTTGAGGTGGGGTTCCCTGATATTATCCAGCAAATGTGGGCGGCTTATTTGTTAGAGCGTGGCGGGTTGCTGGGAGATCACTTTGGGTGTGTCACTCCGGAAGAAGCGCTCATGAGTCATCAGCTTTTTAGTGCCGCTCTGGAGTCGGAGCAGACGAGTCGTGTGATCCAGCTGAATTATGCCTAAGAGGACGGGACTGCTCGCGGCGGGTAACTTCATCATCGATCACGTGAAGATGATTGATGCCTATCCTGAGCCCGAGATGCTGACGAACATTCGTTCGCAGTCTAGTAGTAATGGTGGGGGGCCTTACAATGTGCTCAAAGATCTCGCCAAGATGGAAGCACCCTTTCCGCTAGAGGCGATGGGCTTGATCGGGCAGGATGCGCATGGCGATTGGATCGCGGCTGATTGCGAGGCGCATGGGATTGCCACATGGGGGCTGAATCGGTCTTCCGCTGCGGCTACGTCGTACACGGATGCGATGACCGTGGCAAAGGGAGGGCAACGCACGTTCTTTCATCATCGAGGGGCCAATGCCGTCTTTGGGCAAGCAAACGTTGCTTTGGAATCCAGCCAGGCGAAATGGTTCTATTTGGGCTACATGCTGTTGCTGGATCGGATGGATGCCGTGGATGGCGAGGGGCGGACGGAAGCAAGTCGAGTGCTTGAGCGTGCACAATCTGCGGGTATGCAAACGGTCGTGGACTTTGTCAGTGTTCCTGACGGACGGATTCGAGCGATATCAGCGGCAAGCCTACCTCATGTGAATCTGCTTTTTATCAATGAGATTGAAGCCGGGATGGTAATCGGAAGAGACCTACGTAATGCAGGGAACCCTAACCTTTCGGCGATCGAGGAAGCAGCGTCAGCTTTGTTGGAACTCGGTGTGAACGAAACGGTTGTTGTTCATTTTCAGGAAGGCGCCATCGCCAAGACACAGTCTGGCGAGGTCTATAAACAATCCTCGGTGATTGTGCCTGGCTCTGCGATTGTCGGATCCACCGGAGCGGGAGACGCCTTTGCCGCTGGCTTCTTGTATGGCGTTCATGAGGGGTGGGATATTCCTGCCTGCCTAGAACATGCGGTGTGTGCCGCTGCCATCAGTCTCGGGGAGGGAACTCCTTCTGAGGCTATGCGATCTTCTGCTGAATGTCTTGCGCAGGGTCGTCACTGGGGATTTAGTGAATTATGAAATTGATCATTGCTAGTGTATGGTTCTGTTTGAGCTTGTCATTGGGCATGGCTCGGCAGCCAAATGTTGTCGTCATTCTTACAGATGATCAGGGCTGGGGGGATCTGAGTCTTCATGGGAATACGAATCTAAGCACGACTAACATCGATGCGATGGCTAAAGCTGGTGCCCAGTTTGATCAGTTTTACGTGTGCCCCGTTTGTTCTCCCACTCGGGCAGAGTTTCTGACGGGTCGCTATCATCCACGAAGCCGCGTTTACAGTACCTCGGCAGGGGGTGAACGCATGGACCTCGATGAGACCACCATCGCGGACGTCTTCAAGGGGGCAGGGTACGCTACGGCTGCCTTCGGCAAATGGCACAATGGGATGCAGTATCCTTATCATCCCAATGGTCGAGGGTTCGACGAGTTTTACGGCTTCTGCTCAGGGCATTGGGGAGACTATTTCAGCCCGCCATTGGATCACAATGGCAAGATCGTTCAGGGTGAGGGGTTTGTCATCGATGACTTTACGGACAAGGCCATGGGGTTCATTGAAGCGAATCAAGAGAAGCCGTTTCTTGTCTATTTGCCTTACAACACGCCGCACTCACCGATGCAGGTGCCAGATCGATGGTGGGATAAGTTCAAGAACAAAGAGTTAGCGATGCGTCATTTCAACGCGAAGAAAGAGAATCTTGGGCACACTCGAGCTGCATTGGCTATGTGTGAGAACATTGATTGGAATGTGGGCCGAGTATTGAAGACGCTGGACGATCTCAAGCTGAGTGAAGATACGATTGTAGTGTATTTCTGTGACAACGGGCCTAATGGGGTGCGATGGAATAGGAGAATGAAAGGGCGTAAGGGATCGACTGACGAGGGCGGCGTGCGCTCACCGCTGTTCATTCGCTGGCCTGGAAAGATTCGGGAAGGTTATGTTCACGGTGAGCGCGCGAGTGCTATTGACCTGCTTCCAACGCTAGCGGGACTCGCCGGGGTCGATGTGAAGACGGCGAATCAGCTTGATGGCGTGAGTGTGAGGAATTCCCTTCTAGGAGAGCCAGTAAAGGCCTGGGTGAAAGATCGTCCTGTATACAGCCATTGGAATAATCGGGTGGCTGTTCGTAAGGGCGATTACATGCTCGACCATCAAGGTCAGCTCTTCAATTTGGTGAAAGATCCTGAGCAGCTCACAAATGTAGGCGCGGGGTATCCTGAAATGACGCAGACTCTGACTGGTTTGGTCGATGTTTGGAAGAAAGATGTACTGACGGGGTATCGGGATGACGACCGCCCCTTTCTCATTGGTCATGCCGACTATCGCTACACTCAGATTCCGGCTCGTGATGGGAAGGCTCATGGGGGAATCAAACGTTCAAACCGCTTTCCTAACTGTTCCTATTTCACCAACTGGAAGACGACCGAGGACAAAGTGATGTGGGAAGTGGAAGTGGCCCACACCGCCAACTATCAGGTGGACATCCACTACTCATGCCCTCAGGAATCGGTGGGTTCGACGGTCTCTCTGACCTGTGGGGACAGTGTATTGACCGGAGTGATCCGGGAGGCCTATGATCCGCCAGTGCGCGGTGGAGAGCACGATCGCGTCCTTCGAGCGGAATCCTATGTGAAGGCCTTTGGGAGGTTAAGTTTGGGAACGATTCATTTGAAGCAGGGGAGCGGTCCTCTAACGCTGCAAGCGAAGGATGTGGTAGGCGAGGAAGTCATGGACTTTCGCTTGTTGATGCTCACCCGGCAGGACTAAGCGCGTTCTTTACAAGATCTATTTCTTACATAGCTTTCTAGCCAATGGTGCGTATGTTACGAGGTCGGAAAGGGAAAGCCAAGAAGAAGGCAGCTAAATCGGCATCTTCAAGCGCGGCACCGAGCCCAAAGGTCTCTGACTGTGAGGCCGTCGAGACTGAGATCGAAGCCTTGGAGGCGGATGTGGTCATTGCTCCGGCTCCAGAAGTGGTTCAGCCGCCTCCTGTGATCAGGTCCGTCGTCCATCAGGCCGAGGTGATCGAGATTCGCCCCGCTGCCGCTCCTAAACCCGAATTGCCTAATGACGACCTCAGCTTGGGGGAGTGGGATGAGCCGGAGTTCCAGGACGTGCCACTCCAGCCGAAGGAGCCTCCGCTCAAGGAATCAGGAGAGACGATAGGCGAGCTGGATGCTTTGCAGTCAGAGATCGATGCGATGTTAGAAGATAGTTCTCTAGCGGGTGCGCCCTTAGTCTACGACGAGAAGCTGCAACCAGCGGACCGTTTGCCTGCAGAACTGGGTGATAGTCAGTCAGAGGCTGACGATACCTCCAGCAATGTACTTTCAACGGCGCCAAAGACGATGCCGGAGCCTGATGCAGGTTCGACGTGGGGTGGTGAGCGTGTTGGAGGTGAAGGGGCACCTGAGAAATTCTATGGAGGGAAGAATGTGCTGGGGGTGATCGAAGAGATTCCTCTGATCGGTCGTATTCTTGTTAGGGATGGGGCTTGGTGTCCGTTGACGGTCTTTATCGTCATCTTCTCTCTGATTAACGCGCTGATCTTCTGGCTCGTACTCTCACTAATGGTGGATGATGAGGATCGGCTTCGTAGTGTGAATACGGGAATCACCCCGACAGAGCCGGCCAAGAGCGTGCCGATGGAAGAGATCAAGGCGGCGGTTCGGGCGTTCACCGTGGCGTCTACATGAGAAGAGAAGCTGAAGCAGGTGCGCGCAGCTGGGTATGTCGTCGAGAAACTTCGCGACTACTATACGAGCAACGCAGTTCGGCTTGGGGAAGATGTAATCATTGAGAGGGTTGAACGTGTGGTTATGAACGGTCTCGATCTTCTCAAGATCGAGGCGACGATACTACCTCAGAAAGAAGTATTGGAGCTGATGATAGAGCGCAATGCTCGCGGTTACCTGAAAGTTGATTGGGAGGTGGCCGTGGATTATCAGGAAGTACCTTGGCTGTCCTTCTACAACGAGCAGCGTAGCCAGCCGACCAATCTTCGCGTGGTTCTCGGATTGCAAGATTCGCCCTATCATAACTATAAGTTCGGAGATCCAGTGAAGTTTCGGGGATATCGCCTGTGGTATCCTGACACTGATTTGCCAAAGCTAACTGGCTATGTGAAAAGAGGATCGGATTTAGACAAAGAGCTGGCAGCACTGCTCGCGGGAGAGAGTGTTGAGAAACATCCTGCCATTCTAACCGTTGCCTACCCAGAGGATCCTAAAGACCCTTCGATGGTGCGTATCACCGATGTCGTATCTCCGGGGTGGGTGGTTGACTATGAATCGGTAGCGCACACAAGTGAGTAACTAACTAAGTTTGCCGAATTGCTCGTTGCGGTGCGAGCATTGATTGGTAGGGAGTTTCCATGGGCAAACTGTTTGGCACTGATGGCATTCGTGGCACAGCAAATCGCTATCCCATCACTCCTGATGTGGCGCTGATGGCTGGCAAGAGCATTGCCAAAGTGCTCGGTGGTGATTCAGCGATTCAGCGCAAAGTGGTCATTGGCAAAGACACGCGAATCTCGGGTTACATGTTGGAAACAGCGCTCACGAGTGGCTTGGTTTCCCATGGGATGGACGTCTTGCTTGTGGGGCCGCTGCCCACACCGGGCGTGGCCCATCTTACAAAGTCGATGGGCTGTGCTGCGGGTATCATGCTAACGGCTTCACATAATCCTGCATCAGACAATGGACTTAAGATCTTTGGCGCGGATGGTTACAAGCTTTCTGATGAAGTCGAAGCTGAGATAGAGCGTCTCATTCTCGAGGGTGTTCCTGAGGAAGAAGCGTCTCTTTGTCAGGATATCGGAAAGGCACGGCGTGTTGATGACGGCACGGGGCGTTACATCGAATTTGTGAAAGGAATCGTGGGCAATCAGAACCTCGAGGGCATGAAGGTCGTCGTCGATGCCGCTCATGGTGCTGCCTATCATTTAGGGCCACTGATCCTTCAGGAAATGGGGGCTGAAGTTATTTCCACGGGTGTGTCGCCTAACGGATTGAACATCAATCAGAATTGTGGAGCGCTCTACCCGCAAACTGCGGAGGCCCTGGTCAAAGAGCATGGTGCAGACGTGGGAGTGACGTTTGATGGTGATGCCGATCGTGTGATCTTTATCGACCACACAGGCAAGCAGGTGAGCGGCGACCGCTTGTTGTGTCTCGTTGCGATTGGTTTGCACGAAGAGGGGCTACTTACTGGAGACACCGTTGTCGTGACCTCGATGACCAATCTCGGTCTCATGGAAGCAATGAAGGAGCGTGACATTAACGTGGAGGTCACGGGTGTTGGGGATCGCCAAGTGATCGAGCGAATGCGCCAACATGGCTATGTCTTTGGTGGTGAGAATTCTGGCCACATCATTTTTGGTCAACATTCGACGACGGGTGATGGCATTCTGGCTGCTTTGAAGGTCCTCACTTGGATGAAGTCGAAGAATGTGACGCTCGCTGAGCTCGCAGACTGCATGCAAGAGTATCCGCAGCGTCTCATTAGTATCACCGTTCCCGAGAAGCGTCCGCTCGAGGAGATTACAGGCATGAGCGAACTGATCGCAGATTGCGAAGCTGACTTTGGAGATACGGGAAGAAACGTGATTCGGTATTCGGGCACTGAGAATATGCTGCGGGTGTTATTAGAGTGTTCCGACGCTGCCAAGGCAGAGGATTTCGCAGGCCGCTTCGAATCGTTGATCAAGGAGCAGCTATGCAACTAACGGAGTCTCTACAGCCGCTCACCTGTGGGCGCGAACTGGGCGATTGTTTGGTCGCGGGAATGACCTTTCGCGAGCTGCAGGCCTCGATGCGTCGAGAGCTCGTCGGTGGCGAGGCCATTGTCTTGGCGGAGAATGTGTGGATTGCTCCGGAGACATTGATGTGTTTGCTGGAAGCTGATCCTCCCACTCTAGTAATGGGCGATGAGGTTGTTGCTAGGGGTTCGGGAAGTTCTGACGAGCGCGTCGATGTCAGTGATTCCGGTGTCCTCGTGTGTTATCCTTGGGATTTATTGACCTTGCAGGAGCGTGTGTTGGAGCGTTTGACGGAGTCACGAATCGAGGGCGACTTGCACGCTCGCGCTACGGTTGATGGCATTGTTGTCTTAGGCGAGGGATCGAGGGTGTTGCCGGGAGTCTACATCGAGGGCGTGGCGGTCATCGGTCGTGATTGTAAGATTGGGCCTAACGCCTACCTCCGCGGTATGCATATGATAGGAGATGGCTGCCACATCGGTCAGGCTGTTGAAGTGAAGAATTCCATTCTCTATCACAATACTGCCATGGGGCATCTTAGCTAGAACGTATCCGAAAAGGGTTTCATTACGGTGATTCTAACTTGTGATTTGAAACGCATTTTTCTAAAAACTTGTAGCGATAGAGTTGATTTGGTTAGGCCTTGCCAGTGAGGATGACCCGGCAGATGAGTAACGTGTGAAAGTAAAACCCATCCGCCGAGCGCCCTCAGACGGAGAAGACTCGAGTCCGCCTCCTAACGCAAGTTCGATTCTC
>CALLLI010000322.1 GCA_938082635.1 uncultured Verrucomicrobiales bacterium | reverse complement strand
CGATTGGATGGAAAGCCTACCTCCGAATGCGCCTAGCGTTGTGCCTACAAAAGCAAACACAGCCACTCGCACGTGGATCATCGGTCGAGTTCCCATGCCTGGCATGGACAAGAACCTCAAGAAGCCGACGCTCTTCAATCTCTGGTCGAGCACTTGCAGTGCTTGTGCTTCTGAGCTCGGGGAATGGACTCAAGCAGAGAAAGCAATCGGCCTCGCTGGACTCGATATTGTCGCGCTATCGGTCGATCATCTCAGCGGTGATCCCGCGACGGGAAGCGAGGCCTTCCTCAACGAGATCAAGTTTCCCTTCACGCGGGCCAAGGCAACCCAAGCCCAGGTCAACGCCATGGAAATCGTCCATCGCACCTTTATCGAACTCCAACAGCCTCTACCCGTTCCCGCAAGCTTCTTGTTAGACGCGCAAGGCCGCGTTGCGGCCATTTACAAGGGCGAGGTCTCCGTGGAAACCCTGTTAGAGGATGTCGCCTTGATTCGCGCCGATCTCACGACACAACGAAATGGCGCCGTTCCCTGGCCCCGCCGTTGGGCCTCCAATCCCTTTCCACCCGACCCCAATCGCGTTGCCGGAGCCTTTGAGAAGGCTGGACAACACGTGGAAGCGGCTGCCTACCTAGAGCAATTCCTAGGGGGCGCTCGCGATTACCTTCAAGATCAATTTGGCTCCAACGATCAGCAGTTGGCAACTGTGACCACCTCGCATCTCTTGTTAGGCGATCTCCAATTAAAGCTGAAGAACCCCACGAAAGCAGCACGCGTCTACGCGAATCTTCAGAAGCTGGCGCCGAAGGACGGTGACACGCACCAATCCATCGGCGAGCGCCTGCTCACCCAGAACCTGGCCGTCGAAGCCCTGCCACATCTCGTCCTAGCAACCCAACACGGCACACCAACGGCAGCACTCCTCTTCAATACAGGGCTAGCATCCCTGGGTGCTAGGAAATCCGATCAGGCCATCCCCTATTTTCAAAGTGCCCTCAAGCTCGAGCCGAACGACGCGATCTCCCACTATCAGCTCGCCTTGGCTTTCGAAAACTCTGGCAAACACACCGAGGCGATCCAACATTATCGCGCCGCCTTGAAAGCACGTCCCCAGTGGGACCTAGCCGAGAAGAAACTTCGCGCGTTGCCAGAGCGCTGAACGAATTGTTCTACGTTCCATTCGCGCGTTCCGCGTACTGTCCGGAAATTCGAATCGCCCGTCAATCATGCTGCCTCCCGGTGGTAGCAGCGAAGCAATCCGCCTAACCGCTCACGACATTCAACCCTCCTTTCACTTGGCGAAGTGAACTCGGCATCAATAATCCTGTTCTCCAATCCTTGGTGATTCCTCTCTCCATAGTAATGCTCGCAGAACTGCCCTACCGCTCGCCTAAATGAGCCCTCCCCGATCAAAATCATCTTTGATAGGCTTTCTTCCTTGCCAATCGACATCTTTGTTCGTCGGTGAATCTCATTCGCTTTCCGCCACGCTGCTCCTTTAGAACTCGGATCTCCTCCTGCAAGTAATCGATCACGTGCTCTTGTTGCTGGTTCACCCAGCCTGCCAGAGACACCATTACCAGTATGTAACACGTCCATTTCGGATTCTTGCAATCCCAAACCGAAAAAACACACCTCGGAATCCCATCCTTATTGAGTCCGCAACCGATTGAAGGTCCGCAACTTACGCCGCAATCGAATTTCTGGACACTACGGCGGCGTATCATCGGGCGCTACAGCGTGATCCGACTTCAAGTGAGATCGAACGCACGCTCACGCATGTGCACGGCATCGCCAGTGAGCTTTCCAAGGATGCTGAACTTCGGGCGTGGAAGAGCCTTTGTCAGGCTCTCCTGGCAAGCAACGAGTTTCGCTATATCGATTAAGGTGTCGCCGAGTCGGCACAGAGGATGCTAAGATCAGCCCAAAACCGAGATGAACCCCCATTTATCCAGACGCGACGTGTTACGATCCACCTACTGTGGATTTGGCTATCTGGCGTTGAACGCCCTCTGCAATTCGTCGGCGGCTTCGCCCCCCACGCTCCAGCAGAGAGCCAAGCGCGTGATCTTTCTCTGCATGAGCGGGGGGCCGGCTCATCTGGACACCTTTGATTACAAACCGCAGATCGGAAATAAGGAGCATCTCGGCTCAGCCTTCAACTTTAGCCGCCATGGAGATAGCGGACTCTGGGTATCGGAGCTGTATCCCGAGATCGCCAAGCATGCCGACAAGCTCTGCGTCTTGAACGGCATGCATGCGGACACCGGAAACCACGCGCAGTCGTTCCGTCAGCTGCACACAGGCGAGAAGTTGCGTCACCGGCCAAGCTTGGGTTCGTGGATCCATTACGGGCTTGGGGAGGAGAACCAGAACCTCCCTGGATTTATCAGCCTCAATGCACACGAAGGTCTTGTGTATTCTGGTGGGTTCTTGCCGTCCCAATCCTCAGGCACGCCGATCGGGCTGAACGGCGAAGACATGTCCAAGGCTACGATCGCCAACGTCGTCAGCGGTCACCTTCCGAACCATGCCAAGCGTCACCAGCTGGATTTGATCCAGGCCATGAACCGGGAGCACCTCGCCGCACGACCAGACGATGCGAAGCTTGAAGGCGTCATCCAGTCGATGGAACTCGGATTTCGCATGCAAACCATGGCTCCCGATTTGCTTGATCTGAGCAACGAATCGCCAGCGACGCTCGATCGCTACCGCGTCGGTAGAAAGATCAACGTCGGCACCTGCCGTCCGTCCGACTTCGGTCGGCAATGCCTGCTGGCGCGTCGTTTCGCGGAAGCAGGTGTGCGTTTCATTGGCGTCAACCACGGCGGTTGGGACACACACGTTAATCACCGGCGTGACACGCGCGCGAACTGCGAATCCACCGATGCTCCGATTGCCGCCTTGTTAGAAGATCTGGATCAGCGTGGCTTGCTGGAGGACACTCTCGTCGTCTGGGGTGGTGAGTTTGGTCGACCGGGATTGACGCCGTCCGACACCAAAGACCAGACTGGTCACAACCCGAACGGGTTCACCTTCTGGCT
>CALLLI010000321.1 GCA_938082635.1 uncultured Verrucomicrobiales bacterium | reverse complement strand
CAAAGAGGTAGCGCTTACAAAGGTGTTTCAGCTGTCCAGCAGAGCGCTGGTGCAAGTTCGGGATCTCCAGAAAGTCTGATAGGATGTAGTAGCCATCAAATCGCAAGAGCGGATTGATATTGAAAAGCAAGGTCGAGACTGACGCAATGAAGATGACGTTGAAACAGACATTGTGCAGTACGCCAGGCCCCGTCTTATACCAGATAATCGTCGCAATCGCCGCAATGAAGGCTTCGACTAACATTCCCGCAGCTCCGACCAGAATACGCTTCCATCGACTACGGAAGCCCCAACTAGACGTCGCATCCATGTAGGGAATCGGCGTCAAGATCAGCAGCATGATTCCCATGGTATGCACCTCACCACCGAAGCGCTTGCAAGCATAGGCATGGCCGAACTCATGCAAGAGTTTCACCACAATGATAGAAACATAGAGCCACGGAAGATTTCCTGGGGACAGCAACGCCTGGCTTTGATCTTTCAAGGCCCCGAAATTCTCAGCGACGATCTTCAGCGCAAACAAACCTATCAATAGCCAGACAAGCCCACCAAACCACGAGAAAACGAGGCGTCCTAACTGACGGGTCCGATCAAGAAAGCGATCCGGATCCACCAGAGGAATCCGCATGAACATGATATTAGTGAAGCGCGCGCGCGTCTCCCGCTGGCGACGTTTTTGAAAGCGCTCAAAGAGTTCCCGACTGTCATTCGCCACCTGATATTGTAGCAGGTTGGCATGATAGAGTTGGGTGAGCAGCTGAATGACGACCCCTTGCCCAGGAGCCGATTCAGGAAACTTTTCAAGGCTTTCTTGCCAAACTTCATCGACCGTACGATCAGGCCGCAATCGACCAACCAAGGCATAGGCCTCGGGACTCATGCGAAAGAACTGATTGCTCCAAGGGTTCTCTAACACATACCAGAGTTCCCCGCGATAGCGCTGACGCTGCACCCTAATGCCTGGCCGCAGATGCAATCGTTCATTCCCGACGCGGTACCAAGATTCACTAAAAGTCTGTTCGTCTGTTGCCATGTCCTTGCTACCACCAGAGCCAGAGACGGAAGAAATCGACGGTGCGATGTCCGAAGATCCACAGAAGGCTACGTTTGCCAGCTTTGATCTTGCACACGCCCATCATGCCAGGCCGCCACCATGGCTGCACTGCTTCGGTAAAGTCGCAACGGGCCTGAAAGGTATTCCCCTCTCCTTCCGGAAAGGCCGCCGCTTCCATTTGAGTGACTTTGACAGGGAACTTAAACTTGGGCTGACTGATGAAGGCAATCTCACCTGGCTGCTCGAGCGAGACCTCATGCACGTCGCGCTCATCGATCTTCGCCTCAACACAAAGCTTATCGAGCTGAGCAAGCTTGAACAAAGGACTCCCCTTCTCGATGGGCTTTCCTAGAAGCTCATTGAGATCGCCTTCGATGATCACGCCATCAAAAGGAGCACGCACTTCAGCCTGCCTTAAATGATTCCTAACAATCGCCAAACGCGCCTCCGCTTGTTTGACTTGCGCTTCAGCGATCTGCATGTCTGCGAGCAGATTCTGCGCGCGCGCTCGCTCCGCTTGCCGCACGTAGGCGTTCACATTTGCCAGCTCGGCAGCTTCTTGCAGAAGGAGATCATCCGTTTGAAGAGTCAGAAGAAGGTCGCCTTCCTTCACCGTGGCCGGAGCCTCCAAATACACCGTTTCGATGTAACCGTCGAAGGGCGTTGTCAGATAAGCCACCTGATCACTCCGCAGGATGAAATCACTTTCAACGCGGTAGTCGACCTTGACGAAGATCAAGACAGCCAACAACACTGCCAAGCCCAAGCCAAGGACCTTGGCCCATGTGTGTTCCGGCCCTAACAAACTAGCGAAACGGCGTTTGGCCCCATCGGCACAACGCGCGCCAATCCAGCGATCCCTGTCTTTCAAATCCGTGAGGCGCGGCGCGCAAAGATCACTGACGAGGCGTAATTGCTGAACCTCAAGCTCGGTAAACTCACTATCGTGGCGTTCACAAGTCAGCACGGCAAGAGCCTCGCCATGACCACGCAATGGTACAGAGAGCACATTCCCTGAACCTTCCGCTTGAGCATACTTCTCGTGATCGCGTGCGATCACCGAGGCATCCACCGCAGGCCACAGCACTTCCGCGTCCTGCTCCAGAGCCTCGTCCATGGCCGTTTCCAACGTCTGCGCAGCGGCCATCTGACGATTAAACTTCTCCATGCGACTGACGGCCCGCAGGCGCACGTAGCCACGTTCCCACCACCCAAGACTCACACGTTCACATTCCAAGCGCGTCGCCACCGTGTTACACAAGGTAAGCGCAGCAGCCACAAAGCGATCTTCCTCGTGTATCGGCGCGATGAGATCCAGTACCTTAGCAAACTTGTCGGCATCTTGATGACTGGCGCGAACGGATTGCTGCATCTGATAGACACGCGGCGCGGTCGAGACCAGTTGCAGGCGCTCTAGGATTGATTGGATCGCTGCGTCACCACGTCCTTCGATCAAGAAGACCGCCACACACGTGTTATCATCCGTCAGCAGCCGAAGCTGCACGCCCAATACGATGGCTCCGTCTCCTGCGGAAACAGGCTTTCCAGCACTCGTGGCAGCCTTGATGGCAAGCTGCTGAAACTTCGCTAGAGGAATCTCAACAACCGCAGCCTCACGCTCGTGATAGGCAGCCTTACGCCACTGCGTCTCCGCCTTCTTGGTCACGAGCAAGATCGCCCGCTTCGCACCGCTCAGCACGCAATAACTCTCTAACAACCTCTCCCAGAACTCAGCCACGGGCTGCTCTGCCTGAACGACGGCATCGAGCTGCTCCGCATACTGGCCAAGATCTTCTATCTGATCGTCACGCATCACTACTCAAGAAAGTTCAGTTGGCCTGCCGCCCCTGGGACAATGAGCCGCTCGGGATTCTCAAAACGAGCCTTTACTTTGAGGAGACCGCTAGAGGGCTCGATCACTGGCGAAATAAAGCTAACAAAGCCGGAGACGGTCACCTCTCCGATCACGATGGACACCTTCGCTTCCGGTTTCACCGTCTTTGCAGCTTTCGCAGGCAAATTGCAGACAAACACACAGATGCTGGCATCAACCAATCGGACGACTGGCGTCAGCAACTCGACACCCTCACCCTTGTCGTAGCCATGGAGATTGGCAATCAGCCCACCAAAGGGAGCCACTAACAAACGCCGATTCACATCCTCTCTCGCAATGCCCAACTCAGTCTCTGCCACCTTCACCGTGGCACGTTTCTCATCGAGCTCCTCCTGACTAATCGAGCCCGTCTTATCATAGAGCTGTTGCGTGCGCTTCAGGTCCATCTTCGCATTGCCCAGAATGAGCTGGCGTCTGGACACTTCCAGCGCCTCTTTCTCATTGCCCAGACGCCCGACAACGTCTCCTTCACTGACAAACTGGCCTTCACGGAACGGCAGTTCCGCAAGCACGCCAGAGACGGGAAAACTAAGTTCCGCATCAGACGCAGGCTCGGTGATGCCATTGAAAGACGCCTGCCCTAGCAGGGGCGTAACAATACTAACGAACAAACAAATGGTGAGACGTGCAATCATGGGTTCTGTTGGATCAAAGAGTCGAGGGATTCACGATAGGCGACGACGCTATCGTCAGCGATGTGCTGTTGTTTGAAAAGGGAAGCTGTTCTCGTCGCGAGCTGAGCTCGAGTCCACTCGATGCCCCTCTTCTCAAGAACGGTGCCCATGATCACATCCAGCTCTAACAAAAAACGTTGGACACCAACGAGATTCTCCAACTCCGAGTTACGCACCTCGAAGAGTGCTTGTTCCACCTCAAGGATCTTACCTGCAGAGGACTTTCCAGCTTTGAGGCGCTCCAGCTCCGTATCGAGTAGTTTCTGGTTGAGCCCGGTCGTCTTAGCGAAACTAAGCGCATTGCTCTGAGCAGAGCGCACTTTGAAAAGCGCATTCTCCACCGCGCCGCGCATCTGGGTTCTCAACACACTGAGCTGCCGAATGGCTTGTTTCCGACGAAGGCTGGCCGTGAGTACATCGCTCTTCCCCTTCTTGCCACCACCAAGTGGAACCCGCAATTCGACCCCCACAGACCAGGTGGGACTCTGAGCTTGTCCCAGGTCTGACATCGCATCGGCAAAGTTCTCTGACAAACCAGTCACCCCAAAGCTACCCAAGAAATCGAGCGAAGGCCTCCCTTGGTTCTGCGCCACGTCCAATCGAAGCGTCTCAATCGCAATCTGCCGCTGCCTCCCAAGATACTCAGGATTAAAACGCTGCGCCTTCTCAAAACAAACACCCGCATCCGTCTCGGTGGCGGGCGAAGGATTAGGTGCGGCGGCGCGCAACTCCACCATTTCATTTCCCAGAAAGCCTGACGCCATGTTCACAGTTTCCGTTAGACTCTGCTTCGCCACAGCCAACTGCGCTTCGCGACCGCTCACAGCAACCTTCGCATTGAGCACTTCGAGTTCACTGACTTTGCCCACGGAGAACTGTCCCTCCACATCCGCAGCAAGCGCTTTCACTGTGTGGAGAGATTCCTCGTAGAAACGGAGCTGCTCTTGAGCGTAATAGAGATTCCAGTAGGACACTTCCGATCCTACCAGAATCACCATCATCTGCCGACGGAACTCTTGATAGGCTTGATCCGATTCTAACGCAGCCACACGCACTGCAGCGAGGGTCACATTCTTTCCAGCACCTTTGAGCAATGGCTGCACAATGCTGAGACCAACGAAGCTACTCCACTCATGATCCACCGCCCGAAACGGCTGCAGATTGTTATTGAGTTGCCGGATATCGAGTCCGACCCGCGTACGGGCCCCCGACGGAACCAACGCTTCGACAGCAGCCGAATAGAGCATCGACCGTTGTTTGTAGAAGGGCAGGCCACCTAGATTCCGAAGTTCCTCCGCGTTGTTCGGCCGCAAGGTGTCATCGTACTGCGTGCGCAAGACGAACTCTGGCTCGAAAGCCCCACGGGCACCATCGACCGCTTGTCGGCTGATCTCGTAGTCCATGATCTGAACCTGAAGCTGCTCGTTGTATGCCAGGACGCTCTCCAAATAGGATTCGAGCGAAGCCGGCCCCTCTGCGGCTTCCAGCGGAGAAAGCACCAGCACACACAATGCAGTGGCTATAGTGAATTTATCTCTTGGCGACATATGCTAATTTTCCATAACCCATTAAGAAGCGCGGGATATCACTCCTCCATTATTATCAACATTCATCCACCATGATTATCAACATTCATTAAGGAAAGTTACACAGAATGTGAAGTTTAAAAAAAATCACTAAAGTTTGTAGCGATTGACTCTATCCTGCATTACTCATAAAGAAATAATTAGATAAGTGTTGTACATTTTAACGCGTTGTAATATAGTGTGTTATGAGCACACTAGAGAAGAATGCATCAAAACCCGAAAACAGATTCGACCCGCTGCAATCCGTGCCGCTTTTCGGCCGTGATTGGTCGATCAAGTTCGACGAACCCGAACTCTCCAGTGACGCGGGAC
>CALLLI010000320.1 GCA_938082635.1 uncultured Verrucomicrobiales bacterium | reverse complement strand
CTCAGGGGATGCTGCAGTATCTCTCCATGACGCGAGACGACCTTGTATGGAAACACTTTGGCACGTGGATACGGACGATTCGTCCCGATGTCTTACCTTCAGAGATGGTGGTGTCGGAAGCCCTGAAGAATACGCTTTCTGAATTTCTGCATTATAGCGTCATCGCTATGCCATTGCGAAAATTCATCCTAGACAGAATAGACTTCGCATGAGCGCGATGGTAGGCGCTTTGTCGCCTGATTCCCGGAGCGAGAACTACGCTCTCACCAGAGAATATTCTTTAGGGCTCCATTATCACCGGCGTGATGCCGAAGCCGTCGTCATCGTCGAGATCTACGATGCGCAAGTAAAGGCGATCTGCGTCTTGTTTGTTTAGTTCTTGCGGTAATGGCAGGATGGTGTCTGTCAAGGTGGTGCCATCGGCTCCTGGTACTGCTAGTCCGCGAAAGGGTGTCCACGTTTCTAAGTCTTGAGACCATTCGAATCCGTAGACTCGATCTTCGGCGGACTTCCAGGCGATGGCGAAGCGCGGTGTTGCTGGGTTGAGGGGCAGAGGATTTCCTTGGACTTGTGAATTGCTGGCGACATCGACGATCCGGAAGAAGCGGAATGACGCAGGGATCGTGGTGAAGGATCCTACGATCACGGCCTCAGTCTTCTCCTCGGTTGCTTTGACGAGGTAGAGTCCTTCCCAGACGACGCGGTCCGTCGAGCTATCGATGCGGTAGACGAGTCCAGGCTCGGATGGCCAGTCGATCTTTAGTCTGACCTCTTCTTCTAGTGGTTGGAACCCAAGATTGAGTGGCCGGTGATTGATTCCATGGATGTCGACACTGGCATAGCGGGCAGAGCCACTGCGGACACCGACTAGCGGACGGCCTTCTGTAAACGTGATCGGGATATCGAGGGTGGTCTTAATCGCTGGTTCGGTGGGCTGAGCAGAGCCCTTGGGCCAGACCCAGGCTGCTAGAGATTGCTGAACCACACGGAAACAGATCATGATTGGGTCACCGTCTGCGTTGAAACCGGTATTGCCTGTCGCGAGCTCGGTATCGTCTCCTGATATAAGCGTGACTAACCTAACGTCACCATTTCTAGAAAGATCGAAGACATACCCACTTAGAGGGAGGCGTGCTTGAATGCGCAAGCCTAGGAAGAGGGCTTCCGCGTCGTCGTCTGCGAACTCGGCTTCGACGACGAGGGACGTGTCTGTCAGTCGCTGGTCATAGGTTGCGTAGGCGATTCCTGCATGGGTGAGCACTAGGGCGTCATCGACGATCTCTTGAGTTTCGGGGGCGAAGGGAATAAGCGATTCTTCCGTGAACGGGGGAAAGCTGGCCAGAGGGTCTCCGGTCAAGCTATCAGCCTGCAAGGTTGCTGAACTAACGAAGTTGCAGAAGCATGAAAAGGCGACTGCCCATAGGCATTTCATAAGGAAACGTATGCTTTAGGAGAGCGCGGTGCAAGTGGACAGCCTACGGTGATGATAGGAAGCTGTGTGTCGTGAGCCATGTAGAGAGGATTGCCACCATCGTCTCAGGTGCTTTCCATAGGTCTTTGTGTGCAGCTTCAATGGGCTCGTGGGTGATCCGATTGGAATCTATTTGGAGTAAGCGTTCGCTATGCTTGGGAGAGATGAGCCGATCATGCATTCCATGGATGAGGAGTACCGGGCGCGTGTAGCCAGAAAGCGCTTCTGCATTGTCGTAGCGCGTCTTGAGGAGAAAGCTAGGCAAGCCCGCTTCATGTGTAAGCGCGCTTAGACTTGTGTAAGGGGCTGTCAGAATGATGCCGTCGAGTCTCTTGCGGGTGGAGAGATCGAGAATAGGGCCGCTGCCGAAGCCATGCCCGAATCCGAGAATTTTGCGGCGTGATAGTCCACGAGAGTCTAACCAGGCATGCCCTTGGTCGAACGTCTCTGTGATAGTTTCGTGGCTAGGTTGGCCGTCGGAACCTCCATAGCCGGGGTACTCGACGAGCAGGACGGAGAGGCCTAACTGATTGAGATGGCCTGCGATGGTGTCCCAGTGGCCGATGGTTTCAGCGTTGCCATGAGCGGCGATCACAATGGGGCAATCATCGAATTCGCGTTCGCTTTCTAGATAACAGGCATGGACTTCACCAAATCTCGTTTCAAGTTTCGTGTAGAGAGCTAGCGAATTCTCCTCTCTTAGATCAGTGGTCATCGGGAGGCCTTGACCTGCGAAGATGATGCGGTCTTGCTGGGTGGCCATCACGGTGACATAAAGAGCATAGATCCCTGTTAGGATTGCTGCGAGTAGAAGGCATTGGCGTTTCCGTAGGTTCATGTCAGGGTTTTGATGCCGCTTCGAGAGCGCTGCTAATGTCTTGAATGAGTTGTTTGTTGCCAGTCGCCTTAGCGCGCTGTTGTAGCGTTTTCAGATCTTCAATGTAGGTCGTCTGAATCTTCTCCTTACGTCGTTTGACGGCGTTTTGAAATGAGCGCTGCAGATCAGCCGCTTGGGGTAGGGGCTTGGTTTCGACAGGCTTAGCACTTGGTAGAAGTTGAACTTGTTGAAGGTGCATGAGCCCTAGGGCTTTTGCCTCGATCACATCCAGGCGCAGGCTAATGGCAGCATTCGAGAAGGTGAGTTCTCCCAAAGAGACGTTCCGATAAGTGCCCCAATCAGCAGTGGGAAGGACTTCGTGTGTTAGTGGTTGCTGCCTGTCGTTTAGTAGTCGGCTTGCCTCGCCGAAGGCGAGCTGCCCGCCAGCGCGCAAGAGAACCTTCTTATCGCTCTTCGTTTCCGTTGCCTTGGAGCAACTGTAGGTGAGGACGATCTCGTAGCTTCCAGGTTTCATCCCTCGGAGATTCCATGTCGCTGCGGTGGCGCTTGTCTTCCAGCCCTTGAGAATGTCACGTTGCAAGGTGACGGCACCTGTGAGTAATGCTTCTGATAGTAATAGCGTTACGGCGTTGGTGGCACGTTCCTCTGTGTGTTTCGGATCGTGGCACTGCATTTGCTCTGTTAGAGCGAGCTTGCGGTCACGGTAGGCGATGGCTTGAGCAAAGTCGTCAGAATCGGCGGCTTGGCGTTCGAACTGACGGAGCCTGATGAGAAACGCCCGGTTCAGAGGCGCGGTGGCGCTCGCCAGTTTCGCCTCGAATTTCTCGTGTCTATCAGATAGCAAACTTCGGAGGATGAAAGCATTCTCCGCTTTCTCATCCTGGGCCTGGACTGCTGTGATGGCCATTCCCAAACTCAAGACCAGGGCTTGGATGGTGCTAAGGCGCATGAGAAATAAGGATGATCTCATGAACGCTGATGCTAGAGTTGGCAACGCCATCGCCGAGCGTGAGTGAGAGCGTGTTCGTGTCTTCAGCCAAGCGAAGATTGCCCAGCGAGGCTATACGGCGGCCGTCACTGGTGGGGGGGAGCGAAGCGGTGACATGATACTTGGTTTCATGGACGGTTGCGGAAATCGGGTTGGTGCCGTTTCCGCTGTAGACGACCATCACTTTGTAGCCGCCTTGAGGTAGCGTTAGTCTAGTCCACGTGGCTTTGGCTTGGCTTGTCCAGCCAGCCAGGACACGGGTGCCGGCTCGCATCCTAGCGCGAAGCCCGCCCGTTGGTTCTGCTTCTTCCGGATAGAAGGTCAATGTCAGGGGCGTGCTGGTAGCGTTCTCGAGCTCTGTTTGATAAAACTGAGCGGCTTCATAGTGGCCGTCGCGCGCCGCTTTCAGTTTCAGAGCGCGGAGGCGCGCGCCGTAGAGTTGTTCCATGGACTTTGTCACAGCCTCGTCTTGGGCTAAATGACGTTCTTGTAGTGCTAGGAATTGTTTCTGGAGAGATTCCGCGTCTTGGCCATAGCTCCCATCGAGTAGGAGACCACTCAGTAGGGCGATGAAGCAGTGAGAAACGTTGGGAAAAGCCATGAGGACGAGACGTGGATTGAGGATACAGGATACAGGATACAGGCTTCTGTTTGGGTTGCAATCTTGGTTGAGGGCTGGGCTGGGGTGCGGATACTCATCGGGTGGAGAATTCCCCAGATGAGTCCAGCACCCGGATCGCTCAGGACAAGGCGCATGTTTGGCATCCTTTTACCCAGATGCGGGATTGGTGTGCGCCAGATCACCAGCCTCTGATGATCGCGCGAGGAGAGGGGGCGTATCTTGTGGATCACCTCGGGAAGCGCTACCTCGACGGGAATTCCTCAATCTGGACGAATATTCATGGTCACGGACACCCTGATATCGTTTCTGTGATCCAGGAGCAGGCAGCCACGTTGGCTCATGCGTCAGCTTTAGGCTTCGCAAATGAACCTGCGGCCGAACTCGCAGCGGCGTTGGTTGGCTGTTTCCCCGAGAAGACGTTGACGAAGGTCTTCTACACGGATGATGGTTCGACTGCGATCGAGTGTGCGCTTCGACTCGCGCTTCAGTATTGGGAAATGGAAGGGCAGCCGGAACGCTCGGGCTTTGCGGCATTTGATAGAGCCTATCATGGTGACACCATGGGCGCGGCGGCTCTCGGAGGCATTGCGGCGTTTCACGAGCGTGTTAGCAAGTTGGGCGTGCCGGTGTGTCATGTGCAAGACATGGCGCATTTGCTAGCCTTGCCGTCTGAAGAAGTTTCGAAGCTGGCTGCAGTGGTCATCGAACCACTCATTCAAGGCGCCGCTGGCATGCGGCTTTGGCCGAAAGGCATGCTTGCAGAGCTCCGGGCATGGTGTGACGAGCACGAGGTCTTTCTGATCTTAGATGAAGTCATGACGGGCTTTGGTCGCACGGGAAAGATGTTTGCCTGTCAGCATGAAGACGTGGTTCCAGATTTCATCGCGTTGGCCAAGGGGCTGACGGGAGGGACCGTCCCTCTGGCAGCGACGCTGACGACTCAGCGTGTCTTCGATGCCTTTCTTTCACAGCCAGGAGATGATAGGACGTTCTACTACGGCCATAGCTATTGCGGAAATCCGTTAGGCTGTGCGGCGGCATTGGCTTCGCTACAGATCTTCGAGAAAGAGTCGGTCCTGGAGATGTTGTCTAACAAGATCGACTACCTTGGCGGACTGTTGAGAGACTGGCGGGACGCGGATCGTAGAGTACGTGACGTTCGCCAGTGTGGGTTCATCGCAGGAGTCGAAATAGGTGATCCTTCGGGAACTGCGTTTCCCCCTGGCGACAAAGTGGGGGGGCAAGTTTGCATAGCGGCACGAATGCATGGGCTGCTTACTCGGCCGGTGAATGACACGCTTGTGTTGATGCTGCCGCTTTGTGCTGATTTTGATGATCTCAGGCTTGCTGTGGCGGCCTTGCGGGCTGGTTTGGATGACGTGATTCCTATCGGATAATTCACTCTTCCTTTCTTGGCGTTCGTTTGGTTTAGTTTGGGAATGAAGTCCCTAAATCTCTTCTCTGCTGCCGTCGGATTGCTCGCGGTGGTGGTCCCAGGAACGTCTTTCGCGGACATCGTGATCAATGAGATTAGTGCCGCGAGTAGCGAGCGCCTTCTTCGTAGCCATTCTGATGGGCGCTCTCGGTTAGGTTGGGGGCCATCCTGGTCTGAGCTAAGCTTTAACGCCTCCGACTGGAGTGTGGGCACGGCTCCATTCGGCTATGGCAACGATGGGGTCGAGACGGATCTTGAAGTGGAGATGGATGGGCGCACGCCTTCTCTCTATCTAAGGAAAACGTTCACGGTGACGGCAGATGAAGCTGCCAAGACGTTCCCCTTTCGTCTAACGGCTGCTGCGGATAGTGGCTTTGTTGCCTTTATCAATGGCCATGAGATCGCCCGAGCGAATCTCGGTCGATTGAATGGATTCGTCTTCCATGATCAGTCTGCCTTCTCCAGTGCGGAGAGAAACGAATCGATTCGTTATGATTCCGAGGTCACGGCGGATATGGTTTTGAAAGAGGGTGAGAACGTCTTGGCGGTGCAGGTGCAGAACACGGTGCCGAGGCAGATCAATGAACGTGATCCCAAGCCGGATGCGACCCTGAAATTTGAGGGCTCGCTCGTCATCGGTCGTGGCATCTTTGCGGGGGAATCAACCACGGTGATTGATTTGCCTGACAGTGACTGGCAGTATCGCACTGGTTATACGGAGCCTTCCGGGGGGCTTGTTGATTGGGCCCATGCCGCCAACGCTGATGTGGAGGCGGGTTTCTCTGACTGGATCGAGCTCCATAACAACGGTGATAGTGAAGTCGATCTTGCGGGTTGGCATTTGAGTGATGACAAGGACACGCCTCAGCTCTGGGCCTTCCCTGATGGAACCAAAATTGCCGAGAGTGGTTACTTAATGGTCCTAGCTGATGGAAATACGACGATTGGCGGAGATTACATTCATGCAAGCTTTGGCTTGGCTGGTGATGGAGAATTCCTCGGACTAGCAGATGCTAGTGGGGCGTTTGTTAGTCAGTTTGAAGGAGGCTATCCGAAGCAGGACAGCTTCCATTCGTATGGCGTCAGTACCACGGCAGAAGGTGGCTATGCCTACTTTGTGGAGCCTAGTCCGGGCGCTGTGAATGGCGGCGATGAATTAAACGATCGAGTGAAGAAGCCGAAGTTTGATTTTCCGGGCGGCGTCTATGATGATTCCGTTAATCTCACCCTTACCAGCAATACGGAAGGGGCCGAGATTCGCTACACGCTAGATGGCAGCGAACCGACGTTGGAGAGCGGGCGTATCTACACGGATTCGCTTACGGTTGAGGCAATCGATGATAAAACCGGCACACCGATTCGTGCGCGCGCCTTCAAGGAGGGGCTCATTCCCTCTAGCGAAAGCACGCAAACTTACCTCGTTGGTGTGGATGAAGTGTTTAAGACGATCCCATCTGTGAGTGTCGTGGCCGATGCAGGCTATGCATTCTACAATCCTCACGGCATGACGGCGATTGAAGGCGGTTCGGGAAAAGGAAATGATTGGGTGGCGAGAGACGCACAAGACTATTACATGCCGGATATGCATGGCCGGCCTTTCGAGCGCGCGGTGTCGATGGAATTCATCTATCCGGAAGACCAGACCAACGTGCAGATCGATGCTGGGATTCGGTTAGCCGCCAGTGCGTGGTCGCGTGGTCGCTTCACACTGAATAATACGGATAGGAGTCCGTGGTCGCACAGTGCAGGTGAGAAGCCTTCCTTCAACATCTTCTTCCGTGGTGACTATGGAGACGACACGCTGAACTTCCCAGTCGTCGAGAACTACCCTGTCCGTACTTTCCGCCAACTGCGCATGCGTGCCGGTAAGAACGACATTTCCAATCCATGGATTACGGATGAACTCGCCCGTCGTGTCATGGTGGATACTGGCCAAGAAGGTTCGGTGGGCATCTTGAATGGGCTCTTTGTCAACGGCAGCTACAAAGGTTACTGGAACACGGTTGCACGGTTGCGTGAGGAGCTGTTTCAGGACCTCTATGGCAGCAATGAACCATGGCAGGTGAAGCACATTGATGTTTGGGCAGACGGGTCGCCTTTTGAGGATGATCTCCTGCGGGACACGCCCGAGTGGGATCATTTGGAGGAACTGTTAGCCAAAGATCTTGAGGTGATGGAGAATTACGAGGCCGTCCTGGCGGAACTCGATCCCATTAACTTTGCCGATTATTTCATCGTGAATATTTACGGCGCGACCTGGGACTGGCCGCATAACAATTTCGTTATTGCTCGTGAACTTTCCGAAGAAGGGCGTTGGCGTGGCTACATGTGGGATGCGGAGGGCACCTTCGGCGTGGCTGGTGGCCATGGAATCAACTACAACACGATTCGCTCTGACCTCAAAAACAAGAAGGGCACAACACCGAGCGATGATCTAGCCACGGTTTGGAATGGTCTCATGAAGAGTGAGGAATTCCGCCTCACCTTTGCAGATCGATTGCAGAAACACTTCTTCACGCCAGGCGGCGCGCTTACGGAGGAGAACCTGACCCGCCGCGTGGATGAGCTTGAGGCTGAGATCAGGGACCTCATGTCCTTCTCGGGCAGCGGCAACATCCGCACAGCGAGTATCCGTTCTTGGATTAGTCGCCGCGAGGATGTGCTATTCAAGTCTGATACGCACTTTGAAGACGAAGATCTCTGGGGCGGCGTGCAGGTGCCGACCTTCTCGCCGAGGGGTGGCGCGGTTGATGCAGGCCAAGTCATGAAGATCACGGTCGGCTCGCTCTTTAGTAAGCAGAATGGCGATATCTTCTACACCACCAATGGCTTAGATCCTCGGGAAACTGGTGGTGCCACCAATCCTAGCGCTATCCTATATGATCGCGATGCGAACACCGGTCTGGTCGTCGATGATACGATGACGGTGAAGTCCCGCGTGTTTACCACCACCCTCTTCGATCCCGTTGGAGAATGGAGTGCACTGCGCGAAGCTACCTACCGTGTGGGTCTTGAGCCAGCTACGGGTGAGAACCTCATCATTTCTGAGTTCATGGTTGCCCCAGCCAAGCCGAACGAAGCAGAAGATGCCGCTGACTTCTCATCATCAAACTTCGAGTACATCGAATTCTACAATCCGTCTGATGTGTCGGTCGATCTAGCCGAGCTACGTTTCACTGCGGGGATTAATTACCTCTTCAATGAAGGTGATGTATCGACTCTGGGGCCAAAGTCCTATGGGGTGATTGTCAACGACCGTGCGGCCTTCTCCATGCGCTATGGTGACTCCGCCAATCTGTTAGGGGAGTTCAACAAGAAGCTGAAGAATGGTGGCGAACATCTGGAGATCTCGAATGGTTCTTATGAGCCGATCATCAGCGTGACCTATAGCAATGATCCACCTTGGCCAGCGAATGATGGTGAGAATGAAGGTTATTCTCTCGTGCGCACCAGTCTAGCCACAGACATCGATAACAATGAGGGTGAGAGCTGGACGGCAAGTGCGGCGCTTGGTGGAACCCCTGGACGCGCTGAAGGTGCCGAACCGGAGCCCTCCGCAGGATTCGATGCCTGGGCGGCTCAGTATCTTGCTGACCTGGATGCCGGCCCCACCGCAGACCCCGATGGCGATGGTGACAGCAATCTTGCCGAGTTCGCTTTCGGATCGTTGCCCAATGATGCTGAATCGACGGTGCTCATGGAGACTGCTGTGAGTGGTGATTTCCTGACGCTCACGCTCAACCAGCGTGTGGGGGTTGATGGTCTCAGCTATGTGTTGGAGAAGTCTACGGATCTTAAGGCTTGGGACACCCTTCCTGCGGTAGATCTTGTCGAAATGTCTTCTCAAAGTGCCGGTGCGGGTCTTAAGAATGTGACGCTCCAAACCACCACGACGGTTGGCGATGCTGCTGGCTACGTGCGTTGGCGGGTAGAGCTGACTCCTTAAAGACGCTTACATGATCTTCAGAACTGCACTCGCGCTCCTTGCCGTCGCCACCGTGGCGACGGCTAAGACTAACTTTGTTCTTATGTTCTGTGACGACCTCGGCTACGGGGATCTCAGTTGCTTTGGGCATCCGACCATTCACACACCGAACCTTGATCGCTTAGCCAACGAGGGACAGAAGTGGACCAACTTCTACGCGGCTGCCTCTGTCTGCACCCCCAGCCGGGCCGGCCTGTTAACGGGACGCTTGCCGATTCGTAATGGCATGTGCTCGAGCAAACGTCGTGTGCTCTTTCCGGATTCGGCCAAAGGCATGCCCGAGAGCGAGATCACCGTGGCAGAGGCCTTGAAAGGCGCCGGTTATGCCACGGCCATGGTGGGTAAATGGCATTTGGGGCATTTGCCAGAGTATCTTCCCACGGCCAATGGTTTCGAATCGTACTATGGCGTTCCTTACTCCAATGACATGGATCGTATCGCTGGCCTGGGACCCACAGGCCGGGCCGGACTCATGAAGCCTAAGAGTGAGTACTGGAACGTGCCGCTCATGCACAACACGGAGATCCTCGAGCGTTCTCCGAATCAATCGTACCTCACTCGAAACTACACGCAGCAGGCGGTCGCCTACATCGAATCACAGGCCAAATCGGAGAAGCCCTTCTTCCTCTACTTGGCCCATAGCATGCCACATGTCCCCATCTTTGCTTCAGGCGCTTTCTCAGGGACCAGCCAAGCTGGCCGTTATGGGGACGTTATTGAAGAGATCGATTGGTCCGTTGGGCAGGTCGTGAAGACCTTGCAGGCCCAGGGCATCGATGATGAGACGGTGGTAGTCTTCACTTCTGACAATGGTCCCTGGTTGCCTTTCAAAACGCATGGCGGTTCAGCTGGCCACTTGCGCGATGGCAAAGGAAGCACCTGGGAAGGCGGCATGCGCGAGCCCACCGTCTTCTGGGGACCCGGCAATGTTGAGGCGGGTATTGTTCACGAAATGGGTAGTACGTTAGACATCTTCGCCACTTTCCTTGATCTTGCTGGTGTAGCACTTCCTGATGATCGCACCTATGATGGTGCTAGTCTTGCGCCCGTGCTTGCAGGTCGCGGCCATTCGCCTCGCCAAGAAATGTTCTATTACCATGGCTCAGAACTCTACGCCGTTCGCAAAGGTGAGTACAAACTTCATTTCACGACCAAGACAGAATACATGGGCCAGAAGCCCACGAAGCACGAATCACCGGTGCTCTACCATCTCGGGGAAGACCCTGGTGAGAAGTTTGATCTGGCCAAGGAGAATCCAGAGGTGGTCGAAGCCATGGTTAAATTGGCGGATACTCACAAAGGCTCGTTCACACCTCCGGAAAGCCAGTTGGAGGCCCGCATTGCGCGCGGAGCGAACTAGAAAACCGCTCGTAAACCGCCTTAACCCGTGTTCAGTAGTGGGCATGAATCGACGCAATTTCCTCCGTTCTTCCGCTGCAGGGTCCTTGCTTATCGCAAGCCAACCTGAGACCTTGATGGCGCTGGCAAAGGACAGCGCCTATCGCAAGAACATCGGTCTCCAGCTTTACACGCTGCGAAATGAAATCGCCAAGGACACGGCGGGGACGTTGAAGGCTGTCGCTGATGCAGGCTACAAGCAGGGGGAAATGTATGGGTTTCCGAAGGCCGATGAAATGGTCAAGGCAGCGAACGATGTCGGCCTCGCATTGAACTCGTCGCACTTTGAGTGGGATTCAGTCGTCAATCCGAAGGATGCTGGCATGTCCGATTTCATGAAGATCTTGGAAGCTGCGAAGAAAGTAGGCCTCAAGCACCTGGTCATTCCTTATCTTCAGGACGCCAATCGCAAGACGGTTGATGACTACAAGAAGGTGGCTGAGAACTGCAACAAAGCCGCCGTCAAAGCGAAAGAGGCAGGCATCCAGTTAGCCTATCACAACCATGCCTTCGAATTTGAGTCCAAGGAAGGTGGCGTCACCGGTTTTGATGTGTTTATCAAAGAGTTTTCTTCTGACATGAAGTTTGAAATCGACGCTTTCTGGATCAAAGTGGGCGGGAAAAACCCAGTCTCTTTCATCAAGAAACTGAAAGGACGGGTGACTCAAGTCCACCTGAAAGATCTCAAAGATGGACTGACATTGCCGCACTTCGCGAGCGTGCCGAAGGATGCCTTCCAAGAACTCGGCGATGGGATCATCCCAACCGAGCCCATCCTTGCCGCGGCTGCCGAAGCGGGTGTCGAGCATTGCCACGTCGAGCAAGACCAATCTCCTGATCCTCTAGCCAGCATCCGCCAAAGCATGAAGTATCTGAAGGGCCTCTAGTCAGTGCTTTCAAGAAGCTCAAGGTAGCGCAGCTAATTCTATACCGGAGGGCTGTGCTCCGTCGCCGCTGTGATTTCTTGAAGGGTTTCGCAACGCCACAGAATAGAATCTAAACATTCGGCGGTGACTAAAAGGCCCCGCCACTGAATCTCAACGAATAGAAGTTTGTGGCGGTGCAGGGAATAGCTTCTGACCGTGTTCGTAGGATCGGAAAGGCGATTAAGTAGAAAGCGAAGCCAATTCAATACCGGAGGGCTGTGCTTCGTCGCAGCCGTGATTTCCTAAGGGTTCCGCAACGGTGGACCATTCTCCTTCCACAATGATGTTGTTCGCGTCATCGTTCTCTGAGAGAAATTGGTCATGAGATCTTCTCTTCTACTCCTTTTGACCTGCTTGGTTCTACAGGTTTACCCACTCTGTCTGCAGGGGCGCGCTGCCGAGAAGATCACGATCCAACCACACACATTCACGATTCCTGAGGGCTACACGTTGAAGCGTGTAGCCGCGCCGCCACTGGTGCAGAGGCCGATTCATATGGGTTTCGACGAGCATGGAGTCCTCTATGTCACTGATAGTTCCGGGAACACCGACAAGGCACCGGTTCAACTCAAAGATCCAAAGCACCGCGTACTGAGGTTGGTCGATCGAGATGGGGATGGCGTGTTCGATCACTCGACCGTCTTTGCCGAGGGGCTGCCATTTCCGGAAGGCCTCCTCGTCCATGAAGGAGCCGTCTATGTGGGAGCCCCGCCGCATATTTGGAAACTTCGCGATACCGATGGCGATCACGTCGCCGATGAGCGAACCATCTGGTTTGACGGGGGCTCCCTCGAGGGGTGTGGCAACGATATGCACGGTCCTTACAAAGGCACTGATGGGTATTTTTATTGGTGCAAGGGAGCCTTTGCACCCCAGAGCCATGTCCTCGGCAACGGAAAGACGTTCAACTCGAGCGCCGCTCATATCTATCGTGCTAGGCCCGACGGAAGTGATCTGGAAGTGGTGATCACTGGGGGGATGAACAATCCTGTGGGACTAGCCTTCAGTGACACCGGGGAGCGTTTTCTGAGCGGTACCTTCTTTGACCTGTCCGGTCCGGGAAAACGCGATGGCATTCTGCATGCGGTCTACGGCGGGATGTATGGCAAGAAGAACGACCGTGTCCTGGCTCCGCACCCTAGTTCAGGAAGCTTGCTGCCGATCCTGATACAGATGGGACCCGCCGCCCCTTCGGGAATCGTGATGGCAAAGAATGAGGCACTCGGTCTTAACAGTGATTTGCTTTGCGCCGACTTCAACTTGCGACGTCTCTCAAGGCATCAGCTGACTCGGCACGCATCGACTTACAGCACGGTGACTAGCACCTTTCTTGAAAGCGATCAAAGCGACTTTCATCCCACCGATGTGATCGAAGATGCCGATGGCAGTCTGCTCGTTGCGGATACGGGCAGTTGGTACATGATCTGTTGTCCGACATCAAAGGTCGCCAAGCCCCATGTTCTGGGGGCGATCTATCGAATTCAGAAAGTGGATTCGTCCGCTCCCCAAGATCCCCGCGGTCTCGAATTGGATTGGGAACGGACCGCCATCAGTTGGCTGTCTGACGAGCGCCCTTCGGTGGTCAAGCGAGCGATCGAAGTCCTGGCGAAGGAAGGCAACATCGAGGGACTCTGCTCGGCCAAGGCTCGCGTCCCCGCACTTTGGGCGCTCCACCGCATCCCGAGTGAGTCGGCTCGCACGGCGGTTCGAGGCTTTCTAGACGACGGAAATCCAGATGTCCGTGCGGCGGCGATCCACAGCATGGGACTGTGGCGCGATCCAGCCGCCGTGGAACCCTTGATCGAGATGCTTGCTGCTGATGACGACCAGCATCGTCGGCTGGCAGCCATGGCGCTAGGGAGAATAGGTGATCGCAGATCTGTGAAACCTCTGTTAGAAGCCGGTTCAATAGAAAGTGATGCGTTCTTGAGGCACGCCATCACCTATGCGCTCTACGAGATAGGAGACGGTGAGAATCTGCCTAAGGACAATCCGTTAGTGAAACAGGCCCGCCTCATGGATCAGGTGGACCAAGCTGATCCTGCTCCCCATGCCATACCGAGAATCCAGCTGGCAGACGTTGTCGAGCCAGATCCGGAATTCTTGGCGCGCCAACAGTCCCGCCTCAAAGAGCTTTCCGCCTTGCTGCCGAACGGAGATCCGGTACGCGGAAAAACCGTCTTCCATAACACTGGAAAATCCCTGTGCCTCACCTGTCATGTCATGGGTAATGAAGGGGTAAAGTTCGGCCCAGACCTCACCGGCATTGGTTCTATCCGCAGTGCACAGGATCTGTTAGAGGCGATCGTCTATCCCAGTTCATCCATTGCCCGTTATTATGAGCTGGTGACGGTGCAGACGAAGGATGGAGAAACAGGCGGCCTGATCCTAACGGACACCGCAGATAAGATGATTCTCTCGCCCGCGCCCGGAGTGGTCCACCCGGTGCCGATTCGCGATATCAAAGCGGCGAAATATGCAAATGCCTCCCTGATGCCACCGGTAGCTGACGGTCTCTTGAATCCAGGTGAGATCGTCGACCTGGTGGCTTACTTGATAGCCGCCAAATTGCCGGGCACCTCTTCTTCCGAGGGGAAACCTCTGGCAAAGCAGGATATTCCCTCGCATCAGCAGGTGACCTTGCCTGGCCTGCATGCCTATGCGCAGAAGAGTATCGCTGCTGGAGAAGAAATTGCATTCCGGGTTAGCAGCAGCGTCCCTTACGATTTAAGCGTGGTTCAGTTGGGGCAGGATCCAGAGAGTCGAGATAAGGATCCGGTGCTCGAAACATTCCGTGTCGAGAAGCCCACGTCTCAGCCCATTCATCCGGGATCCTATGTGCATGTGAGCAAGGGCCTACCCAATGAGAGAAGGCTCACCGAGCTGACCTTGGAAGGCTGGATCCGCCCATTCAACTTGGCGGGTTGGCAGGGATTGATCACCCAGCACGATTATCCGGAGCATTGTGGGATTGGGCTGTTTGTGAATGATGGCCGAATAGCGTTTATGACAGGATCGGATGGCGATTACGATCCGGCTTCGCTTCATCAAACTGAGCCGGGTTTGATCAAGACGCAGACGTGGCATCACGTGGCCGGTACTTGGGACGGAAAGAAGAAACGAATCTACATCGACGGCGAACTGGCCGGCGAGTTTCCCTTCACTGGCGTGGTGCGACCCGGGCAGACAGTGCTTCGGCTAGGTGCTTATGGTAGTGAGGGCTTAGCTTCGAGTTTCTTCAACGGTGATCTCGCCATGTGTGCCGTGCATGGCCAAGCACTCGATAAGGATCAGATCACCAAGCGCGTTGCCGATCGTGGGCTAACCATTCCAGAAGGTGACGCTGTTCGAGGATGCTGGCCGTTCACCGAAGAACGCGGCATGCAGGTCGCCGATGCGGGTTCAGAAGGACGCGACGGGCGGATCATCAACCGAGGCACTTGGATGATCGGCGGTCCGAGCTTCGACGCCGCAGCCATTGGCCGACACGATACGGCCTACGATCCTACCAAAGATCCGAAACGTGGTCACGGGCTGAGATTGGCCGCCGACGAACTCTACAATGCCCGCTGGGAGATCAATCATCAATTCCGCGTCCCTGCCGTCGCCAAGTCCGGCATTTACGCAGGCCGATTCGATTTCGAAATAGATGGTAAGCCGATGCGCTATCACACCACGTTCATCGTGCGCCGCCCCGAATCACGCCCCAAGGCACCGGTGCTTGTCCTTGTTTCCTCCAACACCTGGCTAGCCTACAACTCAGCCCCGTTTCCTGTTAATCATGGCCCTGGTCTCCTTCAAATGGGCACGGGGGGCTTGGGAAACAGTCATCCTAACGCACCTACCTACAGTTGCTACAGCGATCACCACAACGGTCAGCCAACCTATAAGATTGGCATGAAAGTGCCTTGGCCGGCCGCCGGGCCTAACAAGACTTACATCAACGATTCCTACAGCCACTTGCTTCGCGGCGAACGCTTCCTGCACCTCTGGCTGGACCAGCACGGTTATGGGTACGACGTGATCACGGATTATGATTTGCACCAGAACCCTGCGGTGCTGGACGACTACAAAGCCGTCTGCATCAACGGGCATAGCGAGTACTGGTCGGCCCGCGCTTACGATGGGCTCGACAATTATCTGAAGGACGGGGGCGCAGCGGTGGTGATGTCAGGCAATACCATGTTCTGGCGGGTGAGCTTCGATGAGACCGGCGAGGTGATGGAGTGCCGCAAGTTTGGAAAGAACATCGGCGGGCGGGTAAGCGCCAAAGTGGGAGAACTCTATCATAGCCACGATTTCAAGCGCGGCAGCCTGATGCGCTTCTGCGGTTACCCTGCGTGGAAGCTGGTCGGTCTGACCTGCATTGGTTGGTCTGGCGGGAACTTCAAGCCCTACCAGGTCGATCTACCGGATCATTTCCTCTTCAACAAACCCCACAAGCTCGCGTTGAACGAGGGAGACGCCTTCGGGTTCGCCACCAAGACCCTAGGTGCCGTCGGTCATGAGTACGATGTGCGGCTATCGACCTTGCTGAGAGCGACCAAGAACCCGGCACTGAAGGGACTCGTCGAACCCAAAGGGATCACCACCTTAGCGCGTAGTCAGGACAAACGAAACGTCCTCGACTTCAACGCCGAAGCCCACACGACGCGGTTTGGTGATGAGCAGACGATTGCGGAGATCATCTATTGGGAACGCCCCGAGGGCGGCCAGGTCTTCCACACAGGATCGATCGCCACTGCCTGGAGTCTCTATAACGACGAATCCTTGAGTCAGCTGTTCAAGAACGTGCTGCACCACTTCGAGGTGCCCTCTGCAAAACAGCCCTAACAAGAACGCATCGACCATCGCTTCTTCTATTCATCCCCTATTTTAGATGGCTTCGTCTCAACTTTGGATCTCGCTCGTCGTTCTCCTCCACCTCGGGCTTCCGCCGTCACGTGCGGACGATCTATCCCAGTTCACGGTGCCAGATGGCTATGAAGTGACGCTCGCGGCTGGGCCGCCGCTGGTGAAGTATCCCATGCAAGGGGCGTTCGACGATCGTGGGCGGCTGTATCTTTGTGAGAATTCCGGACTCAATCTCGATGAGAAGGGATTGCTCGAACAGTTGCCCAATTTCATCCGCAGGGTGGAAGACTCGGATGGCGATGGCGTCTTCGACAAAAGCACGATCTTTGCGGACAAGATGACCTTCCCTTCGGGAGCGCTCTGGCATCGCGGAGCCCTCTATGTGGCGAGTCCGCCCAACGTCTGGAAGCTGGAAGATACGGATGACGATGGCGTGGCCGATGTCCGCACGCCGATCCTTGGGAAGTTCCACTCACTGGGTCATGCCGGGGATATCCACGGGCCTTTCCTCGCCCCGGATGGGCGACTGGTCATCACAGATGCTCCGTTAGGCCATGAAATCCATGCCCCGGATGGAACGCTCGTGAGCAAGGGGACGGCCGCACGCGTCTTCATTTGCGATACCGATGGTGGCAATCTCGAAACGTTCTGTGGTGGCGGCATGTACAATCCCGTTGAAGTCGCGTTCACGCCTGAAGGCGAAATGTTAGGCATCATGACGTGGTACAATCCTGGCGAAGCGAGGCACGATGCCCTGGTGCACTATGTGTACGGGGGCGTGTATCCGAAACGTGTGGAGGCGTGGATCAATGAATTCCAACGGACGGGACCGCTCATGCCTGCGATTCTGCGCTACGGCGTGGTCGCGCCTTCGTCGATCATCCGCTATCGATCCGATCAGTTAGGCGCGCACCTGCGCGATCGGTATTTCATTGCCTACTTCAATACGCGGAATGTCACTCAGGTACGCTTGAAACGATCCGGGGCGACCTTCAGTGCCGAGGAAGAGAACCTGTTAACCTCCACCAATCCTGATTTCCGGCCCTGTGAGGTGATCGAAGACGCCGATGGCAGTTTACTCGTGATCGATACGGGAGGCTGGTTCATCAATGGATGCCCCAGTTCGCGGATTGCGAAGCCCGAGATCACCGGCGGGATTTACCGGATTCGGAAGAAGGGGGCTCATCAAGTCGCCGATGCCTGGGGATCCAAACTGGACTGGCAACAGCTTGAGGCCTCGCAATTGATGGATCTGTTAGCCGACCATCGACCGGTTGTTCGGGAGCGTGCCCTGGATACCCTGGCCCAGCGCGGGGAATCAGCGCTTCAGGCCCTCGGCGTCTTGATGCGCCATGAAGTTGCCCCAGCAAAGCTTCGCATGGAGGGCGTGTTTGCGCTGAGTCGCATGCAGAACGATCCTGCGAAGGCGCTCATTCGAGAAGCGCTGAAGGACACCGATCATGGAGTACGCTTGGCGGCGTTGCGAACCGTCGGCAGCGAACGCGATGCCGATGCTCTAACGCAAATACAAGAGCTGCTTGAAAGCGGTGATGCAGCGGAGAAGCGCGAAGCCGCTACCGCCTTGGGGCGGATCGGAACGGTCGCCTCGATTCCCATGCTGCTCGATGCGCTAGCGCAGGTGAACGATCGTTTCCTTGAGCACGCACTGATCTTCGCCTTGATCGAGATCAACACCCCAGAGCCAACGGCGGCTGGGCTCGACTCAGCATCCCGTCTCACACGGCGTGGGGCGTTGATCGCGCTCGATCAGATGCGAACGCCATCACTCACGCGAGAGCAGGTAGCGCCGTTGCTCGCGGACAAGGACAAGACGCTTCGTGAAACCGCTGTCGCTGTGTTTGCCAAGCATCCTGATTGGGCAAACGAAGTCGCCGAGATGATTGGGAAATGGTGCGCTGAGATCGCGTTAGGTGCCGCTGCTCCTAAGGAAATGCGCCCTCTGCTAGCTGCGTTCGTGGATCAGCCAAGTGTGCAGGACGTTCTTGCGATCCATCCTGACAATCAGACGATCAGCACGCTGACCCTTGAAGCCATGGTTCAGATTCCGTCTCTATCAATGGACGCGGCGCTCCCACGACAAGTCATTGCCTTCGCATTGAGCCTCGACGACAAGAGTTTGGCGCTTCAAGTCTTGAAACGTCATGGAGCCGCCTCGTTCGCCCATGAATTGAAGCCATTGGGAGACGATGCCAATCAGCCCGCCAGGGTGCGTCTCCAAGTCGCGGAGGCTCTGAGTTTATCTGACATTGCCATCAGCGATACCTTGCACGTGTTTCTCTGTAAGCATGCGACCACGGCCGACGTGGAGGCCAACCAGCGTTTGATGACCTTCCGGCTACTTGGCGAGCTTTCCACCACCGAATCTCAACGCGCACGAATCGCCCCACTTGTCGCTCTGGCAGGCCCATTGGAAATTGGTTCGCTACTGCCCGCCTTGGTTGCTGGGAAGGACGAAGTGACCGGGCTGGCTCTGGTGAAAGCACTCGCTCAATCTCCTGGCCTCCATGCGTTATCTGCGACTTCTGTCCATGATCTAGTGTCGAACTATCCTGACACTGTAAAGCAGGCCGCTGCGCCGTTGAAGGAGATGTTAGAAGAAGCTTCGGCGCATCAGGCCAGCCGCCTCGCCGAACTCAAGCCTGCGTTAGAGGGAGGCAATCCCGTGCTAGGTAAAGAAGTATTCCTCTCGGCCCGAGCCCTGTGCAGCGTCTGTCACCGGATCGATCGTTTCGGAGGCACGTTAGGGCCGGACCTTTCGAGCATCGGTGAGGTTCGTACGCGTCAGGACTTACTCGAAGCCATCGTCTTTCCTGGTGCCAGCTTTGCTCGCGGCTACGAACCGGTGCAGATCGATACCCATGATGGAGAAACCGTCCATGGCGTGATCCGAAAAGAGAAAGCCGATGCCATCGTCATTGGCTTTGCCGATGGCTCGGAGCGTCGTCTCGCCAGAGATCAGATTGAGCAAACCAGCCTGTCGGCCATTTCTCTCATGCCTCCCGGCCTCGACACCGTGCTGACGATGGAAGAACTCCAGTCATTGTTAGCGTATCTTGCAAGCCTTGGGCAGGCGCCGAAACCCTGACGGATGGGAGTGCAACCGAGCCTATTCAACTATCGACAAGCGTTGTGTCACATTCTTCAATCATACCTCCGATGAAACGCCTCCTGCTCTTCTTCCTCGCCGCTTGCTGCCTAATGTCCACGACCTGGGCAAAGCCCATCGAGGTGATCGTCTATTCCGCCACCTCCTGGTTTCGCCATGCCGAGATCCCACGCATCAATGGCTACCTCGCGCGTCTCGGCGCCAAGCACGAGATCAACGTGAGCCTCACCGAAGACGCCGGTGATCTGAGCGCAGAGAATCTCAAACGCTACGACCTAATACTCTTTAACAATGCCACCAACCTAGGCGAGAGCCTTACCGTAGAACAACGCAAGCCCATCATCGAGTGGTTCCGCAAGGGCGGCGGCATCATGGTCATGCACGCGGGGATCGTGCAGAACGGCACGTGGCCGGAGCTGATCGAGATCGCCGGTTGCGACTTCGATGCGGATTCGGAATACGTGGAGGCGCGCTTCACCATCGATCCCAAAGCCGAAGGCGACCCCATCGTGGCGGGTAAGTCTAAGGAATTCACCTACATCGCCGACTGGCTGAGCTTCAACCGTCCAGTGACTGGCTTGCCGGGCGTGGAGGTTCTCTTGCGGCTCGACGAGAAGAGCTTCGACGCAGTGCGAGAGCACCCTCTTTACGTCGACAAGAAACCCATGGGTGATGACCACCCCATTTGTTGGCGTCGCAAGGTGGACCAGGGCCGCTACCTCTTTACCGGTCTCGGCCACGACATCCGATCGATCGACACCGAGTTCGGCCGCGCCCACCTGATTGCGGCGATCAACTGGACCGCAGCCAAACGATAGCCACCTGTAGTTAGCATCCCAACCCTGCGGGTCTCATCTCGGAAATAACGCCACGGATAAGACGGAGCCCCAAGGAACGGCGCTTTTCAAGCGCCCCACGCTAGCCTAGCGGTTAAAAACCGCCAATCCTTGGAGCCGATTGTTATTTGGAAGTTCAAAAGTTAGTACATCCTGTGACCATGCTCCCATTAGTCCGCCTCTTCTGCAGCACCATCGCCTTGTTTTCGACCATGGCCCTACAGGCGGAGGATCCGCCCACGACGATGAAGTCTGACGTCGTAGTCATTGGCGGGACACCGGCGGGAATCGCGGCAGCGATCGCTGCGGGCCGAGCCGGAAAGACCGTGATCCTAATCGAGCAATCTCCCGTGCTAGGCGGCGTGCTTTCGTCAGGCGTGATCCGGTTGGATGATCTGTATGTGGAATCGAACAGCGGCGTCATGGAGGAATTCCGGCAACGTGTGAGAACCTATCATCGCACCAAGCTGGCGGAGGATCCGCTGGTGAAAGCTCACCTGACACGAGACCCTCGCTTCCCATGGAATGTGGCAGAAGGACGCGCCTGGGAACCGCACACAGCCGCCAGGATTTATGCAGAAATGGTCGCTGAGTTAGAGACCATCACCACCCGCTTCAATGAAGTGGCGGTCGATGTGGAAATGAAAGGAATTCGAGTTACAGGCGTGATAACCCAGGATCGTGACAATCAAGGGAAATTGGGAAAGAAGCAGACATACATTGGCAAAGTCATCATTGATGCGACCTACGAGGCCGACTTAGCCGCCTTCGCCAAGGTGCCCTTTCGCATAGGCCGAGAGGCCCGTTCCGAGGAAGAACCTCACGCCGGGCGAATCTACACTAATTTCTTTCGCGGTGTTCCGGGAACATTGACGTCGACCATCCTCCCAGAGAGCACCGGAGACGCAGACGATCGATCACAAGCTTTCACTTACCGTCTCACGGGTAAGGACTATGGCAGGGCTGATCACGATTACCGTGTGAACGAACCGCCACCGAACTATGATCCGGCAAAGTACCAATGGAATCGCAACAACAAGCCCATCATTCCAGGCGGAAAATTCGACTTGCTGGGAATCAGCTGGGGCGGCGATCTCACGGGCTATGGAACGCGGTGGGTGCTGGCGGACTGGGAGAAGCGCGTGGAGATCGAGAAGATCTTCCGCAACTACGACCTTGGCTGGCTTTACTTCATTCAAACTGAGGGTAAATCACCTAACATTGGCCTTCCTGACGATGAATTCACCGACAACAACCACCTTCCTTATCGACTCTACGTACGTCAGGGGCGCCGGATCGAGGGCCGCTACACTCTGACCGAGAGCGACATTCACAAAGACCTTCGTGGCAATGGACTGCGAGGCCCCCTCAACCCGAATTCCGTGGCCATCGGGGTCTATGGGATCGATGCGCACAATGTCCAAGGGCCAACCTCCAGAAAGGAACCGCGATCAGGCGAAGGCGCCGCCGAGGGCACGCTCCACTTGTTCGATGTGACCGGGCCCTATCAAATTCCCTATCACGTGATGGTGCCCAAGCAACACCAAGGCATCCTATTCCCAGTGGGCATTTCCAGCACTCACGTGGCGATGTGCACCGTCCGGATGGAGCCCGTCTGGTCCGCCCTCGGCCAAGCCGCCGGAGTCGCCGCCGTACTAGCAATCGAGAATGACCAGGATCTCAGTGACCTCCCAGTCGCTCAGATCCAGGATGAATTGGTGAAGCAAGGCGGTGTCCTATTCTTCTACACCGACCTTCCAAGGGAAGCGCCCGCTTTCGAGGCCGTGCAGAAACTGAGTCTACACGGCGCGTTCGCTAACACAGATCCAAATCGTTTCGACACCGACGGGCCAGCAACCAGCTTATCAGATCTCAACAAAGAAGCCTACCATTTCCGCCCGAGCGCCCCCGTGACCTTAGGCGAGTTTGCCAGGATGGCAGTGAAGGGCTTGCAAGTCCCGCTCACTATCTCCGCCGCCCATTTCAACGATGTCCCGCGAAGCCATCCTGCATTCAAATACATCGAGACCCTCTACGACTACTCCACCCAATCCCAAGAACCCTTCTTTGACTACCAAGTGCGCAAAGAATCAGGCAAAAGCACCAAGGCTCTTGGGCATCCAGATCAAGAGGTAAGCAGCACCCAAGCAATAAAGATCCTGTCGGGCTTGTTGCAGAAGAAAGAGCCCTCATTGCCCGATCCAAAAGCCAACCTAACCCGTGGCGAAGCCGCTCAACTGATCTATCAGCTTTTGACTAACAGGAGCATTCATATGGATCAAGGAGCCTCCAAATAACAAGGGCATTTAATTGAACTACCCTATTTGGGAAATGGTTGAGCCCGATCGCAGCGCCGTGTTATTACAGGCTTCATGCCGGAGAATCGCTCAGTAATCCTAAAAAGGAGAATGGTTTTACAGAAGAGAACGGAGGAAACAGAGAACCAATGAGTTAGAGAGAATCATCGGGTCCTCCACAAGGTGAGAGTCCAGCAAGGCCTCTTTTTGCCTAACGTGTTTAACCTCAGTTCTCTCTGTTACCTTCTGTTCGGTTTTATTTCTGTTTGTAGGATAAAAGGCGTTGAGGCAGAGGAGATCAGAGCAAGCGAGTACTGAAATGGCCGACCTGCTTAGAAATTCATAGATGCTATGTCCAAACCCAACGCACTCTGTCTATTCTCGCAGTCCAGGTTAGGCTAAGCGCAAGCCCGGAATATTTTGAAAGTGCTGGTCATAGGTCGCAAGCCTTGCTCCCTGCTCAAGAGTGATGGCGGCAATCCAGAGATCATTCTCAGGGATCTTGCGATTCTGCTTTTGAAGGTCTGCTTTCACTTGGGCATAGATTGATGCCGTCTCGGAGCTTGTGTTGAGCAGACGCGTGGTCGGCAGTCGTAAGAATTTCGCCAACACTTTGTTATTGTTAGATTCTTGGCTGCCTTTCGCGAATCCATACTTCAGCTCTCCTAGGACAAAGATAGGTAAGTATTAATGCGGCCTTCAAATACATGCAACTTTATTGATATTGATGGGTTTGAGATTGCATGAAACGAGACGGGCGGAAACTATCAAGTGAGCAGCAATTGTTGCAGCGTCAGAATGCTGTGAATATGTTCTTTCAAGAAG
>CALLLI010000319.1 GCA_938082635.1 uncultured Verrucomicrobiales bacterium | reverse complement strand
TCAATCTACGGAAACTAGTGTGGCTCCGGGCGGAGAAAGCTCGGGCAGAACGCGACGAGTCGCTGAAGCGGAGGAAGAAGAAGGCTGCCTAAGAGGGATCGATCCCTTCCATGCCACCTCGAAACGACGGAGAAATGCGCTTTTCGATCAAGAAGTTTGGGCTTCGCGAGCCTAAAATGATCGAACAGGGCTAAAAATGCACTGCGAAGGGTTTTCGTTGCGCGAATTCTCTCACTATCACCCCGCAGGCATGCCCCGAACCCTTTTCGGCTAAGATCTAGCTAGTGCAGATATCCTGACGAGTATCGAGGAGGCGTGGGGAGCAGAACCCGGACATCCCAATGCGGCCCGTCATCCTGTTGTGGTGACCGATGCTCAGGCCGAAGGGTGGATGTTAGAAAAAGATGGGCGCTGGTTGGTTGTTTCCCAGCAAGTGGTCGAGGCTCCTGCGGGAAGCGTTTTGAGGACGCTTCGAGTGTCCCGGACAGGAGACGAGCTTCAGGACAACATGGCTGTGACCGCTCTTGTGCCGAATCGTGAAGTGATTTCGTTAGGTGAACCAGTTGAGCTTGTGGCGACGGTGCACAACTTTGGCCAATCACAGAGCCCAACCAGCGTGCTGCGGTGGTCCCAAGGACAAGATGATGCTCTCGGTATTACCTCGGTCCCAGCACTTGCTTCGGGAGCGTCTACGACTGTGAAGCTAGAGCATCCCCTGTCAGAGCTTGGAGTGCACGAGTTGTCTGCCACGATAGAAAGTGGAGATGGCTTAGTCGCTGATAACGAAGCCAAGACTCAGGTTCATGTCGCTGAGGGTATTCCTATTCTAATCGTCGATCAGTCTCGTGCGTCTCATTATCTTCAGGCGGCCCTGGGTGAGTTTGGTCAGGAGAAGGGGAGTGTCTTTCGGGGCACTCAAGTGACGAGCCGGGCGCTAGAAGAAGAGACGCTATCAGACTATGAAGCCGTGATTCTCACAGATATCACAGAGTTGACAGCGCCGACCGTGGACGAGTTGACGGCCTATGTTCGGCGCGGTGGCGGTCTTTGGTTGGCCCCGCAGTCCGGATCTTCGCCAGCATTGTTTAACGAGTTCTTGGCCTCAGGCGAAACGCCGTTGTCCCCGGCATCACTGGTAACCATCACCGGAGATGCCGATCAACGGGAACACTTCGAGGTGATCTCACCGCCAACGCAGATGCATCCTGCCACGGCGTTGTTAGCCGATACCGAACGCTTGGACCTTGATGATGTCCGCATCTATCGGCGCTATCTCTATACGACGCCGTTGCCAAACGATTTGTCGGTCTTGCTTCGAGGCGGGCAAGGGCACCCGCTTGTGATTGAGAAGACTCTTGGCAAGGGTCGTGTGCTTATGCAGGCGTTTCCGTTGGATGGGAAATGGAGCAATTTGCCGAGTATGCAGGCCTACGTTGCCATGGTCTATGAGTGGCTTTGGTATTTGACCGAACCCAGCCAATCGCCGCTTAATTTGAGTTCGGGCGGAGCCTATGACTATTTGTTGCCCGAGCGTTCCGAGATCGAACAGGTAACGATGACTTCGCCAGGCGGAGAGTCAGACCCGTTGACCATTACGACGGCAGCAGATGGCACGCGCCGTATTAGGGTGACGGAGACACAAGTCCCAGGGGATTATCGTCTTGAGTTTTCCTGTGACGGCAAGCCGGTCGACGAGAAGGGCTTCAGGGTAGAGCGGAGCCGTTCGGAGTCTGATTTAACGAGATTTTATGATGTGATGTTAGAATTTCTGCGTATTGAATTTGGTATGCTCTTTGACGATGAGAAAGCAGGGACGACTTCCGTAGAGGCCGCAGCAGTCGCACGTCGCCAGGAGCCTTTGTGGTTCTGGTTGTTGATGGGCGTCATCCTGTTTCTCGTGGGTGAGTCCGCGCTTGCCTATTCGATCGCCAAGAACCGAACCCTAACCACGCCCGGAGCGCGCCTATCCAAAGCCCGATGAAGTCTCATGCCTGAAGCCTGGACAGAAACTTTACAGCAGTTCTCGTGGGAAGGCCGCCTCGGCCTGACCCAGCTGGGCATGCTGGGTGGTCTGGTGGCGTTGATTCTCGTCTTCTTTGCCTGGCGTGAGAGTAAACTCATCATGCGGCCTAAAGCTGCATGGATATTGCTAGCACTGCGTTTAGTTGCCTTGCTCATCGTTCTGTGGGCTTTGGCCGAGCCGACGGACAAAAGACGTATCGTCCCAAGTCGCTGGGTATCTTTCTCGATACCAGTGCCAGCATGACACTTCAGGACCCGGGAGATGGGTCCGGAGATTTCCAGCGATGGAAAGAGGCTCGTCAGGACGGGGAATCTACTCTTCGAAGGAAACTGGATGAAGTGCACGGAAGTCTTGTTGCCGGTGCTTTCAATTTGGAGAGCACGGACAAGGACGCGGCGGAAATCGCTGTCGGTGGAGCGTTAGACCTGATCGAGGGTTTGACGTTGCCCGAAGACTTCGAAGCGTTTCGCACAACCTTGAAGGAAGCGATCGTCCCGAAGATCAAAGGGCTGTCTGATAAGGACACGCTTACTCTCAAGGATCAGGAGGCGAGGCAAAGCGTGATGTCACGATTAGACGACTTGGCCTCGCGCTGGCGCGTCTTGCTTGATCAACAGTATGAGGTAGCCGAGAAACCTCATGTTGGAAGTGGGAAAGAGTCGCGTTTGGCCAAGGCAGTCGATTGGCTGACGGCTTCGGAAGATGCTTGGATCAAGGAATTATCTGAAGATGTTCGTGTGGAAAGGTATCGTTTTGATAGTGAAGCAATTGCGATGGGACGACGCGACTGGGAAGACACCGTGACGATGGAAGCCAAGCCTAATAAAGGTACCGACGAGACGGCTTGGATGAAGCAAGTGAATCGATTCGATGCTGCCCTCATTGTTTCAGATGGAGTACACAACACGGGAGGTTCGCCTCGTGAACTCGCTTCCAGTTTGAGCGGTGTGGCGACGATGATCGTGCCCATTGGTGATACTAGGTTGCGTCGAGATGTCTTTCTGCATCACGTGAATTACCCTCAATCGGTGATCGAGAAGGACACTCTCATGGTTGAGGGCATTGTTACTGCGCACGACTGTCAGCGGGAGAAGATCGTGGTGCAGCTTCTTGCAGATGAGGATGACGTTCTAGATCAGCAGGTGTTTGAGGTTTCGGAATTGATGGCAGATCACCGTGTGTCATTGCGATGGAAGGCGACGGAGCTTGGCCTCCATGATTTCCGTTTGAGGGTGAAGCCGGTCGAAGGTGAGTTCAGCGGGGACAATAATGAGGAGAGTGTGAAGGTGAATGTGATCGATGACGAGATTCGTGTGCTGCTAGCTGAGCGCCTGCCTCGGTGGGAGTTTTGCTATCTCAAATCCATTCTCCAACGGGATAAGAAGATGCAGATGGATTCGATTCTCTTCAATCCAGATCACGCGTATCGGAATCGAACGAGCAAGAGTCAGGAGGCAACTTTACCTGAGAGTCTCGAGGAATGGAGTCGCTAGCGTGTGGCGATCCTCGGTGACCTCACAGAGAATGAACTCACGCCAGCTCATCAAGAGCGTCTGCGACGTTGGGTCATCGAAGCTGGGGGGAATTTGATCGTTATTGCTGGTGAGTCGATGCCTGGAGATTTCTTTAAGTCTCAGTTGGCTGATCTCTTTCCCGTCAGGAGTCAGCGAGTTGCTCTGGCCAAGTCTGGGTACCAGTTGACGGTGACGGCTGAGGGAGCCAATGCGCCCCCAGTAATGGTGGCTGAGGATGAGATTACTAGTTTAAGTGTCTGGGAGAAGGTGAGTGCCAAGTTGCCAATTTATGACCTGTCGCCTTACTCAATTCCAAAGCCGACGGCCCATGTCTTGATCCAAGCGGATGCCGGAAGCCAGTCTCGCCAAGCGCTATCGTATTTGTCTTGGCAGTATGTGGGGAAGGGGCGGGTGGTGTATTTGGCAGCTCCTGTAGCCTATCAATTGCGCTATCGGAAGGGCGACGAGTATCATTATCGGTTTTGGGGGCAGCTTTTCAGATGGGCGATTGCTAGGGGTCTTGGTGGCGGCTCTCGCACAGTGAAGCTGAGCACGGACAAGACTCGCTATCCCTACCGCTCGGATGTGAATGTACGTTTGCGATTGAGTGAGGTGAATGGGCTGCCAGTGGACAAGGCCGAGTGTGAGTTGCTTGTTCGCAGCAACGATGAACTGATCCAATCGGTGTCGTTCCTTCCGGAGCTAGGTGCGATGGGAGTGTATCGAGCAAGCTTGACGGGGTTGCCTCCAGGGAAGATCCGTTTGGAGGCGCGTGGTGCAAGTATTGAGCGATTGCTTGAGGAGGAGAAATACGAGGATCCGATTGTTCTGGATTTATCTGTGGATCCACATGATTCGGCTGAACTCCGTGTTGCCTTTGGCAAATGCGGCGCTTCTGCGAACCATTGCAGATGCTTCGGGTGGAGTTGTTGTCGGCCCTGCTGGCGTGGAGGACGCCCTAACCAAGTTGAACCTTGAGGCCATCAACTCTGAAAGTGTCAGCCGTCAGCCGTTGTGGAATCGCTGGCTTCTTATCTGGCTGATTGTCGCTCTTCTGCTCGCCGAATGGATTGGCCGAAAGGTCGTTGGTCTCGTATAAAAACTTAATTCTTAAGCGACATGAAAAACTCTAGCGAGGTGATAAAATAGGTCCCTCAAGTCATTCTGAGCAAACTCCGTGCGGTGCGGCGATCCGAGCGTCGGGTGCAGTTCGTGACCGTGGTATTCAAGGTATTGGCGCTTATTGTCGTTCTGTTCGCTGTTGCCATGGCGTTGGATGGGTTCTTCGTGCTCTTTACCCCAGCTGGTCGTTGGGCGCTGACGGCAGCAACCTTTGTATTCATTGCTGTGGCGTTCGTTTTCTGGGGAGTTCGGCCATTGCTGAAGCGTATTCAGTTAGGCTCTATCGCGCAGACGGTAGATCAGACGGTGCCCGACATGGAAGAAAGGTGGTCGACTGTGACGTCCCTGACGCAGAGTCAAGATGACGCGTCGTTGTTAGGCTCGCCGGAGTTGATCGAGCGAGCCTGCGAAGAGGCTGAGGAACTGGCACCTCAGGTGGAAGCAAGGAAGGTGGTTTCCCGGCAGCATCTTAAGCGCGCGCTGATGGCAGTGGCTGTCACGCTAGCCGTGGGAGCAGTTCTATTCGTGTCAGATAAGGAGCGCTCCATGGTCATCTTGAGACGCCTCTTCGCTCCGGGGGCGAATATCAGCCTTGCAAAGATCACAGCGGATCGAGGAAGCTTTGCCACACCTAAGGATGAGCCCGCGACGCTGACGGCCTCTTTGTCAGGGCGCAGCGTGAATGAAGCGGTGCTTTGGATAGAGGATGGCAATGAGGAGCCGCAGCGGTTCGTCTTACAGCGTCAACCAGATGGCCAGTTCTTGCATGAGTTGGCCAACGTGCGACGCGATTTCCGGTATCGCTTTCGTGCAGGTGACGGCCAAACGCCTTGGCATCAAGTGCGAGCCGTGTCGCGTCCGCGTATCACGGGTATTTCCATGAAGCTCACGCCACCGGCCTACACAAAGCTGCCTGAGGTCTTTCAGGAGACGCTTTCGCGACAAACCACTGCGATCGCTGGAAGTCAGTTCACGCTTTCGTTCTCTACGGATCGACTTCTGGAGAAGGCGCAGCTGGCCTTTCACCATGGAGCACTTGTACTTGTGAAGCTGAAAGACCAGCGCTATGAGTTCACGACAACGCTATCAGGAACCATGCATTTTGAAGTGCAGCTGGTTGATAAAGCGGGCTTGGCAAACAAGACGCCACCCAAGGGCTCAATCTACGTTTACGAAGATATGCTTCCAGAAGTGTCGTTGCTAGAGCCGGACAGACTCAAGGCCAATGAAGAAGTCGTCTACGATGGAACGGAGACAATCACCGTGCCGTTTGAAGCCACGGACGACTTCGGGATCAGAGAAGCGGAATTGTTAGTGAGTGTGGCAGAGCCTGGTCAAGAGCCTCAGCTTGTGCAGACGGTTCCTATCGCTCTCGGGGATCAGCAGAATTCGACTGCCGTGCAAGCCGAGGCCGAAGTGGATCTCAGTAAGCTCAATCTAAAGGATGATGCGCAAGTGTCTTACACTATCCGTGTCACTGACAATCGTGATCTCGCTCCCTACGTGGGGACTGCCACAACGACGAATCAAGAAGATGCTGACTCACGAGGAGAAGCCCCTACAGCTCAAACTTCTCTTCCTGAGGAAATGGCTCAGAATGGTGAATCTCAGCCTAGCGATGTGGCGCAGCCTCCAGCAGGACAGGGTGTGCCCACCACGGCATCATCGCCAGATAGTGCGCCCAACGCTGGTAATCAAGGGCAGCAACCGAATCAAGGACAGCAGTCTAGCGAAGGTCAGCAGCCTAGTGAAGGTCAGTCCCCCCAAGTGGGCCAGGTGCCGTTTCCTGGTATTGGAGATGGATTGATCCCGGGAATGGGAGAAGGCCTGATTCTCGCTGAGGGGGCAGGCCAGCAGCAGGCTCAGCAAGCAGGTCAACAGCCAGGCGAGAAACAGGGTCAATAACCAGGAGATCAACAAGTTCAACCGTCAAGCCAGCAATCAGGTCAACAGCAACAGGGTCAACAACCAGGTCAGCAAGGTCAGCAGCAAGGTCAGCAAGGTCAGCAGCCAGGACAACAACCAGGCGAGCAGCCAGGACAACAACCAGGCGAGCAGCAAGGACAACAACCAGGCGAGCAGCAAGGGCAGCAAGGTCAACAGCCTAGCCCGCAACCGGGCCAACAGGGTCAGCAGCAAGGCCAACCAAGTCAGCCTCAACAACCCGGGTAGCAGACAGCTCAGACCTCGCAAAGTGTGAGTGTGCAGCCAGGACGCGCCAAAGGTCAGGGCCGCGGACAAGGCCAGCCATCACCTTCGAGTGAGAAGCCGCCTGCGCCTGATAGTCTCGAGCAACCTCCCACGCCCGAGCAACCTCCCACGCCTGAGGAGCTAACTCCGGAGGAGCCTAACCAAAGTCCACCAAGCGAGCCCACGCCTTCTCAGCCCGATTCGCAAGGCAACAGTGGCGGGGGATCCAAGGATGGCCCACCCAACCCGAAGTTGGAGAAAGGGGCTAAGGGTGTGGCCGATCCGACATTGGGAGACCCCGGCGATGTCGGCGAAGGTGAAGACTGGAATTTGGTGCCTTCTGAGCTCAAGGAAGATCTTCTTCAGAAGCGGGGAACGACCCCTCCTGAGAGGTACCGCAAAGCAATCGAGAAATACTTTGAGCGTGTAGGCGAAGATTCGTAGAAGTTAAGGTAGTTTTCTATGAATAATTTATCTAACAAACGCACACGAATAGGCCGCAGCTCAGTTTCCGTGGGGCCGCTTTGCTTTGGCACCAGTGGTCTCGGCGATATGCCAGATACCTACGGTTACTCAGTAGACGAAGAGCGTGCCTTGGAAACGGTTCGTGCAATCTTTGCTAGTCCTGCGGGATTCTTAGATTCTGCGCGCGTCTACGGTGAAGGGCGGAGCGAGGAGCGCATCGGCAAGGTGATTCGTGAACTCGGAGGCGTGCCAGAAGGCTTTGTTCTTGCGACCAAGATCGATCGCGACGTTACGACGGGTGCCTTTGATGCGAGTCAGGCGAGGCGGTCGTTAGAACAAAGCCTGACGGCGTTAGGGGTCGATCGTGTGCCCATCCTTCAGCTTCACGATCCAGAGCACGCGGTGAATTTTGAGGAAACAATTGGGCCCAATGGAGCGTTGGCAGAACTCTTTAAAATGAAGGAAGAGGGACTGACTGATGCGGTGGGGCTGGCAGCAGGGCCGACGGACATGATGATCCCGCTCGTAAGAGATTGGGATTTCGATGTATTGATTACCCACAACCGTTTCATGCTGACGAATTGCAATGCGGAGCCACTGATGAACCTTGCTGTGGAGCGGGGGATCAGTGTGCTAAATGCAGCGCCGTACGCAGGCGGAGTCCTCGCTAAGGGTGGGAGCAATTACCCGCGTTATGTTTATCAGAACGCCGATGGCGAAACGTTAGATTCGATCCGAAAATTCGAAGATATTTGCTCTCGGTATGAAGTTCCGTTAGGTGCCGTTGCCTTACAATTTTCCATGAGAGATCCACGCGTGACGTCGACAGTCTGTGGTGTGAGCAAGGCGAGCCGAATCGAGCAGACTCAGGCGTGGGCCGAGTGGGCTATTCCCGAAGCTGTTTGGGAGGAAGTTGCTAGGGTGCCCTTCTCTATGGATGATCCTGAAGCAACGCGGGACTATAAGCCATGTTAGCGTAGTCTCTCTGTCAGGCGGCCATCGTAGCCCGCTAACTCCACATAGGCTTGGCCGATGACTGCGTCGGATTCGTCGAGCACATCGCAGGCACCTTCCCAGTAGGAAAGAGCGTCCAATTTGCCCACGATTTCTTGGTCTTCGATCAGCGGACGCAGGCGTAGGCGTCTCAAGTTTCCAGAAGCTGGATCGATGGCTTGGACGTCGATGTCGATGGGATACGTTGCTTTCGTATGAGGGCTGGTCCACTGGCGTCGTGCTTTCCAGCTCCACTGCTTTGGTTTCAAACGGGTCTGTTTTGACTCCTTATCCACCCAAGTGAGTTGAGAAAACGGATCGATGCCTCCAGAGCGCTGGCGTAAGCGATAGAGCATGATATCGCGCCCGTCATTAAGGCGAATGCTAGCCCAGTCCCAACCTGTTTGATCTTCGCTCAATTGACTGCTGCTGAACTCGTGATCCATCCAGGTTTCGCCTTCTACAGAGAAGGTCTCTCCTAACAAACTTACGGTGCCGGTTGTGCGAAGCCGAGTGAAGGTGATGTAATGGCTGGCCGCTTCGCTCGTGGCTGACTTTCGAGAAATGCCGTTCTGACCGAAGATCACTTTAGGCTTTGTCGGAGTGAGAGTGAGCTTCATCCGTGCATTCGAACGTATAGATGCCTGGATGGTCATTGTTTCTGCATGGGCTTCAGATGGCGTGCGTTTCAGGGTCCAGTTTCCGTTACGCACATCGAGATCCTGGGTCGACGCTTGGGCGTCCCATCCTTGCCGGTTCAGACGTTCTTCGACATGGAGCTTGCCCGTTTGGATATCGAGTAAGGCCATGTGAGCAAGGAAGCCCTGGGTGGTGTCAAAGAACTCCGAAGTGGAGGCTTCCTCCGAGATCGCGGTGCGGAAGAACGTTGCTTGAAAGCCGAATCGCCTTCCTGTGCTCGTCGATTTCAGGTGTCCGGTGAGGTACCACCACTCGAGTTTAAAGTCGGGGTGGCTCCCGTGGTCTCTAGGGAATTGATAGTCGTAGCCTACTTTGGCCTGACGGAAGGGAGTGCCCTGCGCGAAGAGCGTGGACGTCGTTGTAAGAGTGAGGAGAAACAGGAGCCAACGAGTCATCTGAAAGGAATACGGATGAGACGCTGTCCTGGGCTCCATCAAGACAAAGAGCCTAGCGAAGCTGGGCCAAGTACCATTGGACGATGTCCTGACCCCAGAAGAGCCAGATAACCGCGCCGCCAGCCAGATAAGGGCCAAAGGGAAGCTGTCGTGCGGTGTCGTTACGCAAGCACTTGGCAAGGATCCAAACCACGCAGCCTAGCAGAGATCCAGCAAATAGGCTGAAAGGAACGGCCTGCCACCCAAGGAAAGCACCGATGCAGGCTTCGAACTTGGCGTCTCCAAAGCCCATGGCTTCGCGGGACATGACGACGGATGAGGCATTGCCCTTGATATGCTTCACGCCCTCGAACTCGAAGCGCTCGTCATCGACAAAGAAATGATCGTAGTGAAAGACCAGTTCCTCAAAAGAAACCGACTCCCCGTGGTCCATGGCGATCTCGCCACCCGTAAAGCGCAATCGGTCGGACGCGCGTGAGAAGATATCGTCTAACGGAATACGCTCTTTATCTCCGATCTCCAAGATGGGATTGGGTTCGCCTTCGTGCTCCGTGATGACCCAATCCTGTTGTCCATCGAAGGAGATCGCGCGGCGTCCAAAGGCGAGTTTGCCTAACGTGATCACCGCCCAAAGCAATCCGTAACCGACGAACGCTCCAAAGATGGACCAGCCCACGGCATGGAAATGGCGACCGGCAAATTCGACTCCCATGAGTGTAGGAACAGAAGCGACGGCTAAGATCCCCACGATAGTACCACCGATGGTGAGTTCGTCAGGGATAATCATCAACTCGAAATCGATGAACGTCGCCGAGATGAAGATGCTGATCATGATCCAGTAGGAGACGGCCAAGGGCCAAGTGGGCACGCTACCAAAGGTGACCCAAATCCAAACAAAGAAGACGGCAGTGAGCAGTTCGATGCCGGGGTAGCGCCAGCTAATGGGGAGCTTGCAGTTCCTGCATTTCCCTAAGAGGAATAGCCAGCTAAACACTGGGATATTCAGATACCAAGGAATCTGATCTTTGCAGTTGGGGCAGAAAGAGCGCGTGGGTTTATGCACCTGACAGTCTTCCCGGGGCAATCTGTAGATGACGACGTTGAGAAAGCTACCGATGCAGGCACCTAACAGACCAGCAGTCACCGTGAGGAAGATTGAAAGAATGTGATTCGGGGCCATAAGAGTCGGTTGCAGAAGCAGCTAGCAGGGGTAAGTGATCGTCAGTGAGGGCTTTGTCAATCAAGGTTGACTATCGAGCGAGCCTCGCGGTGGCTAGTTGAGAAGCGATTCAGATCATGGGTTCAGAGATGAGAACAGCCGCCTTGCAGGTGGTGCAAAAATTACAAGACGAGGGCTACCAGGCCGTCTTCGCAGGTGGGTGTGTGCGGGATCAGCTGCTCGGGCTGACGCCGAAAGACTACGATGTGGCCACTTCAGCGGCCCCTGATGAGGTCATCGGGCTCTTTCCTCAAGCTGTCACTGTGGGGGCACACTTCGGCGTCATCTTGGTGAAAGTGCATGGCCATGCAATCGAGATCGCGACTTTCCGCACGGATGGTTCGTACGCGGATGGTCGAAAGCCGGAGTCCGTCACCTTCGCAACGATTGAGGAGGATGCTTCGCGGCGAGACTTCACCATTAATGGTCTCTTCTACGATCCGATCACGGACAAGCTTCTAGACTTTGTCGACGGACAGAAAGATCTGGAGGCAGGGAAGCTGCGGGCGATTGGCAACGCTCAAGTGCGCTTTTCGGAAGATCATTTGCGACTCCTCCGGGCCATTCGCTTTGCCACACGATTTGAATTTCAGATTGCAGACGAGACATGGGAGGCGCTCAAAGAATGTGCTCCGAAGATCACACGGATCAGTCCGGAGAGAATTCGAGATGAGTTAGATCGTATTTGGGTGAACTCTCACCGAGTGAAGGGTTTTGATCTGCTAGTGGATTCGGGCCTAATGGTGGCGATCTTGCCTGAGATTCTCAAGTTGCAGGGCTGTGAGCAGCCACCGCAATGGCATCCTGAGGGCGACGTCTTTATTCACACCCGGATCATGTTAGACATGTTGCCAGAGGAGGCCTCACTTCCTTTGGTTCTTTCTGTTCTATTTCATGACATTGGCAAGCCTGCTACCTATAGCTTTGATAAGGCGAATGATAGGATTCGTTTTAATGGGCATGACCGTGTCGGGGCAGGCATGACCGAGAAGATCTTGCGTCGACTGCGTTACTCAAACGACGTTATCGACGATACCGTCGTTGCCGTCGCCAATCACATGGTCTTCAAGGACGTCCAGAAGATGCGTGTGGCGAAGCTCAAGCGCTTCATGGCGCGCCACACGTTTGGTGATGAGCTAGAGCTGCATCGTGTCGACTGTGGCAGCAGCCATGGCATGCTGGACAATCACACTTTTCTCAAAGCAACGGCGGAGGAGTTTGCCAATGAGCCGCTGATTCCGGCACCGCTGATCAGCGGTAATGATCTGATGGCTCTGGGCTGGGAAGCCGGTCCTACCTTGGGTCGACTCTTGCGAGAGATTCAGACGCGTCAGCTAGAGTGCACTCTGCAGACGTCAGAAGAGGCGCTGGCATGGGTGAAGGTGGAAGGCGAGAGCTTCCTTTCTTCGCAGGCGGACTAAGACACCGACTTCTCTTCCTCGTCCGGCTGCGCTTCAACACGAGCGAGTGTCGCTAGGGCATATTCCAAATAGCCACGTTCGCCGGGTTCGCCCGTCCGTCGTTGCATGATCGAGTCTTTCGCAGCGCGCATGGCTCGAAGATACATCGTAGCTGAAAGGGGGCTTTTCTCACCGGTTTCGCGGTGGGTGACGATGATTGTGCCTCGTAGTTTGACGAGCTCGTCATAAAGTCTTGCTTGGCGGCGTTCCTTCTCCGACGTTGGCTCTTTCTGCTTTGGAGGCTTGCCTTCTAGCTTCTGAATCACGCGATGCACCACCGCTTTGACCTGCGAATCTGTGAATTGCTGGCCCGATTCTTGGGCGTCCTTGTCCGCTAGTGCTGTGGTGACCGCGATGGACGCGATGATTTGTCCGTAGAAGGGATCGCGAAGAAGTTGTTGAGACATGGACTCTAACTGGGAAGATTCACCGCTTCTGTCAATGGGACTTTACACCAGCTTTCTACTTGGGAATAAAGTAACTCCTAGTTACTCTATCAGACTTGTGGAGTTCTCTTCCGTCAATCGATGCGTCTGAAACGGGCGATGCGAACCATGAAACTAATCGACGTTGCTGAACTCTCGCCAAAGCTGCAAGGATCGATGGGTTCTGCCGTTGAGCGCTTGTTAGGCTTTGATGATGTCAATGCGTGTTACGAGCGCGCTCAGGCAGGCACTGGGCCGCAGGGATTCCTTCGCAGTTGTCTTGATGAGCTGGGGATTGAAGAAGAGATATTGGGTCACGAGAACATGCAGGCCATCGTCCAAGGGCCGTGTGTGGTCGTCGCAAATCATCCTTTTGGAGGCGTGGAAGCGATTCTCTTTCTGCACATGCTGAGGCAGGTGCGCCCGGACGCGATCGTCATGGCAAATTATCTTCTGCAGCGTGTGCCTGAAGTTGCCGAGGGCATCCTGCCTGTGGATCCCTTTGGGCGTGAGCATTCTGTGAAGTCTAACATCAAAGCCATGCGGCAGGCTGTGCAACATTTGCGTGGAGGAGGGGTCCTCGGAGTCTTCCCCTCAGGGACGGTGTCTCATTGGCATCTCGGTCAGGCGTCCGTGACTGATCCGGAATGGAGTCCGCACATCGCTTCACTGATCCAGAAAGCGGGAGTGCCCGTGTTACCCGTCTTTTTCCATGGCCGAAATGGATGGGGCTTCCAATTGGCTGGCTTGATTCATCCAATGATCCGCACGGCGCTCTTACCTAGAGAGTTGCTCAACAAGCGTGGCCGCTCTATCAAAGTGACTGTAGGAAGAGTGATTTCTCAACGGCAATTGCTGCGGTTCGGAACGAAGGAGCGACTCACATCATTTGTTAGGGCGTCCACTTACTTGCTGAAGGACTCCCACGTGACGGAAGAGCCGCAAATGTCTCACACGGAGATGGCGCCGGTGGATTCTGCGATCGATCCCGAGATCTTGGCGCGGGAAATTGCCGCTTTGCCAAGTGAAGCGAAGATTCTCACGAAGCAGGGATTTGAGGTCTATCTCATTCGCCGAGAGCAAGGTCCGTTCCTAGTGAAGGAGATTGGTCGACTGCGAGAAGTCACCTTTCGCAGTGTGGGCGAGGGGACGGGGAAGTCTTCGGACCTGGATGCTTTTGATGACCACTATGAGCATCTACTCCTGTGGTCTGCTGAAGAAGAAGCCATCGTGGGAGCCTATCGGATGGCGCGTGTGGACAGAGTGCTTGAGACGCACGGGATCTCGGGTCTCTACACGGCGACGCTCTACAAGTTTAAACCAGGATTTCTTGAACGCCTGGGTGGTTCGGTCGAGTTGGGGCGTTCGTTTGTCGTGAAACGGCACCAGAAACAGCGTCACTCACTCATGCTCTTGTGGTGCGGTATTTGTGCGTTTGTCAGTGTGCGCCCTCGCTACCACACGTTGTTCGGACCCGTGAGCATGAGTCAGGATTACACGTCCCTTTCGAAGCAGCTTTTGGTGTGGTTCTTCAAGCGTTCCCATCGGCATCCCATTCTCTCTAGATTGGTCAAGGCTCACCGGCCTTTTGAAGAAGATGATACCCTCTCAAAGCAGAAAAGTTTGATCAGCGACTGCATCCAAAGTGTGGACGATGTTTCCGCCTTAATGTCAGAGTTTGAACAAGATGGCAAAGGCGTGCCTGTGCTTTTTAAGCAGTACCTCAAGATGAATGCGCTGCTGCTAAGTTTCAGCATGGATGATTCGTTCTCCAATGTGCTTGATGGATTGGTGGTAGCAGATTTGCGAACGGCTTCACCTCGTATCCTCCGGCGCTACTTTGGTGAAGAGGGGCTTGCTAGGTTCCTCGATTTCCATCAGGGGTCATTGGAGAGAGACGCGGAGTCGCCAGAATCTTTGTGAATCAACGGCGGTCGGCTGCAAGTCGAAGCGCACGGTTTCCATTGTTGGTGACGAAAGGACTTCTATAGAAAGGTTATCGACGGTATCCCAATCGCTGAGATTAGGACTCTGCTCTAGCGTAAAGCGAATTCCTCTTGCGACAGCATCGAGGCGACGATCGTAGATGAAGTTTAAATTTGAGGTGATCTCGGCTAGCTCCAGGCGCGTCGAGTCCGCTCTCGTAGGGTCCGTGCCGAAGGCATACTCTTGTAGGTTGTCCACACCATCAGCGTCAGGATCGGCGTGGATAGATTGATCACCATCCGCGAAGGGAAACTCCTCGAGCCAAACCTGGTAGTAGGTTTTCCGTCTCTCGATACTGAGTTCAGGCGAGACTAGTAAATCTCTGTTCTCTGGAATGAAGTTGAGCCCATGGATGGCGAGGACATTCTCGCCTGGCTGTAGAAGGCCGGCATGTTCGCTCAGGTCGTAGGCTTCAGGCTCAACGGCTTCACTGTCCTCTCTCAGGATAGCTGCTGCCGTAGAGGATGTTAGGGTGATATTCTGGGGTGCGGTGGCACTGCGCGTGATTTCTACTCCATTTAGATAAGCGACAAAGGCATCGTCGTAGCGCATCTGCAGTGTGAGAGATTCGACTGTGGTGGTCTCACTCAACTCGAAGGGAATACGTGTATAAACGGACGTCGCTTGTTCGTACATCTCCGTTTGAATGTCGGTCACGATCCAGGGATCAAACTCTGTATCCAAATCAAAGCCGACTCCAGCAGATCCTGGTATCCATGTGGAGGCGTCGTAGTTTTGAGTGAGCCAGCTGTTGCCTAACGTATTGTCTAGTGGAACGAAGATGCTTGCTGGTGAGTTTGCGTCGACAAGCCTGGTTGAGATCAAGGTGGATTCTGTGGTAGCAAAGTTTCCTGGTTCGGACCAGACGATGGTTTCTCCGCGTTGCAGCCTTAGGCGATAGACATAAGCGGTTTCAAAAAGGAGATCCTTTGGTTCGAGGTCAAAGGCGCCTGATAGGACGCTTCCTATCGGGATGGTTCGCTGCCATTCACTCGGATCGGCTTGGGCGTCGATGGTTCCAAGATAGAGTGTGGCATCCACGGGGCCTTCGGAAAAGAGTGCCAGCAAGTCTAAGCGAGCTGAGGTAGGAGATACGGATATCGCAGGAGTCGTGAGAGCCGCTAGAGAATCTGGCGAGGGTGCGGCACTAACGGTTACATCATCGAAAGTTTCGATGCCCTTGCGCGTGACGAGGACGCGGAGGTTGTAGGTGCCTGCTTCGGAGAAAGCCACGTTTGTGTTCAAGGACTCTGGTGACGAGAAGATCGCTGGTGAAGGGCCGCTGAGTTGAGTCCATTGAACCCCTTGCAGGTCACCATTCGGAGTCGAGGCAGCAAGGGGAGTGACGTAGTTGGTGAGGGATAGAGAGGATCCCGCATCGACTGCGGCAGCGCTATTGGCGGAGGCTTCGGCAATGGCTGTGATCTGAATTTCTACGGTTTCTGTGAGGGCTCCGACTGTGGCAGAGGCCTCAAGAATGTAGATTCCTGGTGAGTCGAACACGGCGGTGCTCACGTCTGCAGAATCGGAGACGATTTGAACTGCTCCCGGGTTGCCCGAGAGAACTCGCCAGGTCGTTGTGTCGCCAGCGACGGCCCCGGTTGCTCGTGTTTCAAGAATTAAGCGGCTGTCGATAGGTAGCTGGATCTCATTCGATGTCGGTGAAACGAGAGTTAAACCGCTTACTGTGACACTTGCTTCCAGCTCTGGGACGAGCAGGAAGTCTGAGCTATCCAGCGACGCATTCATGCCGTGGATGGCCAAGACGTTCTGCCCTTCTCGGAGCAGGGCAGCGTTCTCCGTCAAGTCGAACACCGCAAAGGTGAGTGCCTGACTATCATTGGTGCTCTGAGTGGCTTCCGTATTCCAAGGTAGTGGGGCTGCCCCAATGGCGTTGCTCGACCGTGCGACCTCTTGGCCGTTGAGGTAGGCAATGAAGCCGTCGTCGATCTTCAGTTTGAGTGCGAGTTGAGTATATTGAGAGGACGAACTGGTAGTGAATGGGAGACGGACGAAGACGGATGTGTTTGTTCCTTGGAAGCCTGTCAGGGTAGTTGAAATCGATGGTAAGAAGTCGGTTCGGGAGTCGTAACCAAGCCCCGTTGTGCCAGATGCCCATGCGCTGTCGTCAAATTCCGGAAGCATCCATGCGGCATCGATGCTTGCGTCAGAAGGGAGCAAATATCTGGCGATATCGCCTTCCTGGAGCAATGCGTCGACACGGAAGGGGAGAATGATTTCAACTTCACCAGAGGCCTGGAAGCCGTTCGCGTCCTCGACGATGTAGTCAATGAAGGCTGAGCCAGAAGAGCCTCGCCTGGCGGTGAACGTTAGCATGCTGTCCAGGACGTTCGTGCGCTGCCCATCAACGACGAAGGGGAGTGTGCGGGTGTCTAGGGTACCTTTGTCTGGGGTGCGGATCGACGCGCTGACAAGCCGGAAGGTTGAGGGAAACAGCGCATTACCGCTCGAGTCGTGATCGGGCGTGCCGACACCCACGGTTGGCCTGATTGGATTTACCCATGCTTCGCCGGCGCCTTCATCGTTTAGCATCGGGTTGAATGTCAGGCTGCCACTGGCAAAGTCATAGACAAAGCGGTCGTTGGTTACCTGAGGGCTGGGTGCACTATAGTCCAAGGTATAGGTCCGGCCTCCTGTGCGGAAGGAGTCGATGCCAGACGCGCTGGAGTCCACGCGAAGAATGAGCAGGCTGCTGTCGTCTCGAGATCGTGAGACAAGGGCCTGGCTAGGTTGAGTCAGGCCGCTGGTGCCAGTGCTCGGAATGAAGGAGTAAGAGGCGCCAGGTGCCATTGTAATGAGCGTGTTGCTAGGACTGGCGCCAACTTCGACTGCGATGTCGCCTTTGTGGAGCCAGCCTCTGCCACTATTTCCAACATTGCCTCGCAGGCTATAGCTGAACCAGGCAGTGCCTTCGAAATCTGTGGCTGGTGTGAAGCGAATGTCATTGCCAAGAATTTCGACGGATCCCGCTCCGTGCGGAGTCACCGCACTCACTTCCTCAAGGGCCAGAGTGTTTGCTTCCCCATTGCGGACTTGGGCGTCGTCATTGTCCAACGGGGAAATTGTCACCGGTATGTTTATTTCGGTACTTTCGTTGTCCTGATTGGCGAATGGTATTTCTTCAGGGTGTCGCATGGTTGCCGCTCCAAGTAATCTTACTCTGGCATAATCATAGATATCCTTTGCTGCGGTCTCGCCAGCGCTGACATCTGTGAAGAATGAGCGATTGTGGTTGCTGGTAGTCGTCGCGTTCATGAGGCCACCCGAGCTGTGATTGGAGCCCAGGTTGTGGCCCATCTCATGGGCGAGCACGTCCCAGCGGGCAGTGCTGCGGCACACACCCACAGCGCTGTTATTCCGTAAGGCATCGACGAATGCTATTCCTAGAGTGGTTCCGCTCAGACCGGTTCCGAATTTCATAGCCACGGACCAGCGGTAGGTGGAATTGAGGCGATTGCGCTGCATCCAGGAGCGGAAATCGGAGATGGTATCGTCACCGCTCGCGGGGATGTCGACGTAATCGCCAGTGTTCGGGATCATGATCATCTCTTGAATGAGTAAGCGGATCCCTAACTGATTCTCATAGGCGGCGGCCACGTTGGATACGGTGGCCAAATAGAGAGACGCTTTTGACGTGAGATTGCTAATGGTATTGTTACCCGTGGCTTCTTTGTCGAGCACGAGCAGAAGTAGCGCGTCCTTGAGCGAGGCGTCGTAGCGAGTGGCGCGGGCAATTGGGTTGATGTATTTGTCTAGCTGATTCGTGGCGGGATCAATGCCAGTGAGCGCGGCTTTTTCAGGAGCGATCTGTGCGGCGACTGCGCCTTCCCAGAAGGCTTCGCCATCTGCGAGAAGATCATCGCTACCCAGATGGTAGGTGCCTGTCTCGGTGTCGGCTTCGCAGAGAGTTTGGAGATTGTCAGCCGATTCTGTCTGGGCCTCCCATGTGCCTGTGATCGGGTTTGTTCGGATGTAGATCGTTGTGCCGTCTACTTGCCTTACCACTGCAGCGAGTGAATTCTCAGCCAGTACGAGGCTAGCGATCGTGCCTTCAGCGCCAGGAGTTAATGGGAGTCCTTCGAAGACTTGAGGTTTTGATTTAAGTTTTTGGGCCAAGCCTAACCGAATGGCAAAGTTGTCGGCTAAGCCACGCCGAGGTCTAAAGCGAAAGCTTTGACCGGGGCGATCTTGAAGCGAGAGTGTGAGTGGCTCCCCCAGGGAAAGGCTGTCGCGGATTGCTGCAATCTGAGGCGAGTCTTCGGGAGTAGGGAACTCTGGAGCTGATACGCGGTCTCCCGTGAGAACGGTTCTAGTAGGTGGTTTTTCGTAGGGCTCTTCGTTGTTTGGACGTGTTAGTAGATAAACAGAGAGGAAGAGCAGAAGTGCGAGGGGGAGGGCACGGCGAGGGTCCATGATTGTTGAGGGGGGGCTAGGTTCATGGTGAGTGAGTAGCTACTAGAGTAACGCACCCGAAAGCTATTCGGGGATCATCGGCGTGCAACGAGTTCTAACTATCTGGTGGTGCTAACGGAAAGTCGGAGGTGTAGGCCGCCATCACCGACGAGCGAGGCTGGCGCGGCAACGGTAAGAGGTGATCGTCCATCGACCTCGGCACCTTCTTCTACAGTGGCTCCAGAAGAGACCACTGCCCAGGATCCAGAACCGAGCTTTCGAGCCAGTGGTAACCAGTTGAGGAGGTCTGAAGATTGCTGCACTTAGTAAGTGAGGTCTGGATGCGGGTTCTCGGGAATCGATAGGCCCATGCTGGGGCGTCCTGACTCTCCCATCCCGCCCGAAGGGAGCATGGATCCTGAGCTATCATGCTCTGCCTGGGTCGGGTCGAGGCCAAGAGCCCTTTTGATCAAGTTGGAAAGGCCATCAGCATCCGCATCACTTTCGGGTGCGGCATCGCCAGACGCTTCGGCCTGAGCGAAGTGTGTTTTCAGCCACGCATCAGCCGGTTCTGTTGGGTTGACGATGACTGGTGCGGTGTAGCCAAATTGGTGGCCTCCCACAATAGGGGCAATTTGCAGAAGGTAGGCATTCTCTAACGAAAATGCGCTTCCCACAGTGGCGCTATCGAGTTCGAAACTTGTCGTGTCACTTTCTAGCCGTGTGACCTTCTCACTGAAAATCTGCGAAGATTCTGTCACCTGCACATCATCCACGAAAACGCCGTAGTGAGCGACGGTGTTTCCTGGATTCCATTGGAAGAACGATCCGTTTGTCTCAATGCGGAAACGCAGACGGATGGGGCGATTCTCATAGGTGTCAGGAATAGCCTGGTTGATGGTGATCCACGTGCCATCCCATTCCGCACTGGAACCGGTCGCATTGGTCCCGGCAGTTTCATAGAGTGACGTCCAAGAAATGCCATCGTTGTCTGAGACCTCTGCTCGGAAACGTGAGTGGGGATAGAAGAAACGGAAACGCTTCCTAAATGAGACTACACTAGCTTTGTTAGGGATGATGGTTCGGTCGATCTCGAAACTCTGCTCTCCGAAGCTTGGGAAGAGTAGGTGAAAACTCTTATTGCCACCGTTGGCTACAGCAGTTGTCTGTAGCGGATAGAGGTCACTGGTTCCGTCAATGATCGTGCCTAAGGTCTTCGCGCCTTCTGTCCATGTGGCGGGGGCTTGGTTGGCGGTGCGAGGCTGGTAGCCCTCCGCTGCGCTGATATTGTTGAATTGATAGACACTGCCACCTGAGACTGAAGGTGTCTCTGAGCCTGTCAGTTGCATGGGGGTCTGAAGGTCGAACGGATCATAGATGACCACGTTGTAGGTATACGTGGTGAAGGGAGCATTCCGAATGCCTGTGATCGTGATTGCTGCGATTGAGTTCGTGCCTGCAGCTGGTGGTGCGGCAGGGATCTCTTGGGCCCGCCAGACAAGTGTGTTGTCAGCGATGAATGCTTTGAGCTGTTCCTTGGAGAGCGCGACTGTCGTTCCGTTGAAGGTCATTGTGACTTCTGCTGTGCTGAAATCAGCTTCAGCGTAGGAGAATGACCAACGGGCGTAATTGGCGTTGCTGTTAGGGATGAGCGTGTAGGGACAGTAGCCTTCATTTGGCCAGGTGACAGGTTTAGGCGACGGCACCGCGCCAAAGTCGCCAAAGTCGCCAAAGTCGCCAACGACCCAGACGATGCATGCGGATGTGTAGCTGGGCACAAACGGAATCGAGCCATGGCCCATTTCCACTGCTTGAGGGTAGCGGAACCAACGACGGTGGCCGGCAGTGCTATTGTTAGTCCCGTCGTCGAGCATGAGCCGATTGATCGAGTCTAAGCCGAATGAACCAAGTGCCAGATTGGCGGCCGAGGCCGTGACTTCAGTCGCTGCCGTCACACATGGATTGGTTGGCCAATCCTGAAGAGGTGTGTGCGAAAGGTTCTTCTGCCGGACCATGACGAGGGCGGTTTGCTGGGCTGCTGCGTTCTTTGCCGTGTCGAAAGAGACCGTGGTGGATAGTTCTGCCTGACCTCAAAAGTAGTTGATCCGGCGGAGTACGAAATCTTGGTAGCTGGCGCCAATGGTGCCCTCATCGCAGCTCGCTACGTTTCCTGACCAGCCTATCAGGTCTGTATCATTGCCGCTGACCGGGTAGTGTTTGTGAAAGTCGATGAGGTTGGCCAGGCGGTTGCTGGTCTCAATATTGAAGCCGCTGATCCCTAGAGTCCCATCCTCAGTGGCAGAGTGCTGTCGTAAAGTTCGGGGTGACTGCAAGGTGCCAAGTCGCTGAGACATATTTGACTGTGGTGCTACACCGAGTTCAGGCGAGGATTCATGGAGCTGAGTTTGGATAAGAGGCTTTTCGGCGGCGATTTTCCCAAGAAACATACCGATAATCGCAAGGGCTATGGTGGTTGTCAGCCTCAATTAGATCAGATATAATTATAGGAGGAAGATACCCAACAGAATTCGTCGATCTTTCAGGGTATTCTTGCGAACTGTTAAGGAGATGATGGTATTGCGACGCGCACTTCTTACTTTCCTCACTCTGTCTGTGATTTGGTCAGCGCGAGGAGCGGATCCTTACTCTGTGATTGATCTCAACGAGGACTTGCCAAATTTCTCCCGATATTATGGATCAGAGAGCGCCGGGTTCAGAGGCGGTAGCAAGGGGGGGCCCGTTTGCGGTGGCTTCGATTGCGATGGAGACGGCTACAACGACACGGCTTTTGCTCAGATACAGGCAAGCCCAATGGGGCGTACGAAGGCAGGTGAGATCACATTCATCTTTGGTGATGGCAACATTAGCGAGAAGGTGGACACAGCGGGGTTTTCGCAGGACATTCTAAAGATCGCTGGTGATCAGAATCATGAAATAGCCGGTGCAGAGATTTGGATGGACGACGTGAACGGTGATGGTTTGGGCTACCTGCTTATCGGTCGGCAGAACTACACGAAGGGCGATCGCATCGGGGCAGGAGCTCTAACGATCATATTTGGCCATCCCATCCTACGTGCCTGGGCTGAGGCGGAGACTTACCTGGATTTGGGCGCGCTTCCTGTCGATCAGGGGAATGAGATTGTGACGATCGTAGGTGCGGCAGCGGGAGATCGGTTGGGCATTTGGATGCGAGCTGCTGATGTGAATGGTGATGGAGTCTCAGATGTGGTGGTGGGAGCAGATCAAATTAGTTCAGCCTCGGAGGAGCACCTTGGTGGTGTCTATGTTATTCAGGGCGGCCCTCATTTGCAAAGTGTTGGAGGAGAAGTCGACCTGATGAACTTTGGAGAGGCAATCTTCCTGCTGGCCTTGCAATCGAAGGTTGTTCTAGTCACCCCTCCGTCAGGCACTAGTCACTATCACTTTGGTGCGACGCTCAATGTGGCGGATCTTGATGGGAACGGACGCGCTGAAGTACTTGCGTCGGCAGCATTGAATCGTGCGGGTGCCGTGTTAGGGCTGAATGGTTCATTCTCCAATGGCTTAGGGGGAAGTGTGGATGGTAGTCTATTCATCGCATGGGACGAGAATTTTCCGCCTGGCCCTTGGCCCTTGGCCCAATGGCTACAGCTTTCCAGTCACGGAACCTTTGTTGGGAGATTTCACGAGGATCGATGGTGAGAACGTGAATCGTTCTTTCGGACAACAGATCTTGAGCGGTGAGGACTACAGTGGTTGATGGTTTTCCGGGGCTGTTCGTCGGCGATCTTGTCGGGACTGTGCCGAGCATTGGCGGTGAGACTGGGCGAACGCAAGCGGGTCTAGGTTATGTGTTCTACAATGCTGCTACGTTGAGAGGTCTCATCTTTGACATGAACTCGCCTCCCGCAGACGTTAAACTAACGAAAGTATATGGGCACATTCTTGGTGCGATAGGAGCCGATACCATGGCTCACGGTGATTTCGTCAATGATGGGATTGCGGATCTTGCCTGTGGAAATCCGCATGATGCTCCTCAGATGCGAGAGGGCGCTGGATCCGTTCATGTCTTCTATGGGCAACCGGGTGGATGGCCGGAGATCATTGATCTAAAGGAGGGTAATCTCCCAGATTTAGCGGAGATGCGAATTGTGCGGATCGATGGCGGTGCTGCTCACGACACGTTGTGTTACAGTGCCTCTGCTGGCCTTATCGATGGGGACAATCATGTGGACTTGATCATCAACGAAATGACGGGGAACGGCATTCCGAAGTCGGTCGATGGTATGACGACGGTGTCTGTAGATGTTGGAAATATGGTCATCCTGAGCGGCGCTGGGAAGGGTAGTGCCCCTGCTTCGAACTTGTCCTTTCAGAATGGGAATTTGCTAGATTTTGAAAAGGTCGAAGTGGGGGGAGAAGCCTCTACTATGGTGGTGATCGTCCGAAGTTCGTCTGGTGTGCTTCCTGAGTGTACTGGCCCGCTGATCGTCGGACCTGAAGCGGAAGCCTATGAGTTCGTCGTCGCGAATCCTTTCGGAGCATTCTTTATCGTCGGAATAAAATTCACGCCCACGACGGCTGGACCTCATGGTGCGGCTCTGGTGCTTGAGTCGGATGAGCCCGTTCCTTTGCGTCTAGGCCTTCGGGTTATCGGTAGTGAGGCCGCCTGCATCGAAGCTGATTTCTATGATTTCGGAGGAAGCTCTCTGCTACGATTTGGTGGCGATTTCGAAGATGACTACGAGTTGCTGAGCAAGGAGTCGCTGAATCTCAACCGTTGGGAATCGGTTAAGATGGACCTTCGGAATACTGGCGGGTGGATTTACTTGCACGATTCGGTAGTTTCGGCGAGTACGCTAAGGAGATTTTATAAGGTAAGACGGTCAGTCGTGAAATGAATCTGGTTCATATTCCAAATTTTCTGAGCACTTGGCACGGTTCCTTCTAACAACATCAATCTTGCTGGACAACAAAGCACGAACGACATTTGATTCCTAATCCACAAATCAAGCTAACTGAGAACCTTACAATATGAAGAAGATCGAAGCTATCATCAAGCCCTTTAAACTCGAGGCTGTGAAAGAAGCCATCAGCGAAACCGGCATCCAGGGCATGACGGTATCTGAAGTGAAGGGATTCGGTCGGCAGAAAGGCCACACCGAAATCTATCGCGGAAGTGAGTATACTGTCGACTTCCTCCCGAAGGTAAAGATCGAGGTCGTCGTTGACGATGACCATGCACAGACCGTCATCGACGCCATCGTGAACAATGCGAACACTGGTAAGATTGGGGATGGCAAGGTGTTCGTGAGCCCTGTAGAAGAGGCGATTCGCATTCGGACAGGTGAAAAGGGAACCGCTGCAGTCTCGGGTAGCTCTGCTTAAACCGGACAAGATTTGATTTCTACAAGCTCACCTCACTGCGCGTGGGGTGAGCTTCTTCGTGTCTAGAGGGAGAAACTTTAACGAGGTCTGGGGTTTCTCTTCCGAGTAACTCTAGTAGACACGGGGCGCTTGACTTCGCATGTGGCCTCCGCTCACTCTTTATTACCTAAATGATTATGAATTCTGGTCGTCATCTCACCATACTCTCAGGCCTTCCTATCCTTGCGCTCAGTCTTTCAGGCGTTAGGGCGGAGGATACTACTATTTACGACGCGGTTGTGAAGCCGATCTTGGAGGCCAGGTGCGTGGAGTGCCACGGAGAGAAGAAATCTAAGGGGAAGCTCCGGCTCGATACTCCTGAGCACATTCAAAAGGGAGAAGAGATCGTCGTGGCTGGTAAGTCTGGCGAGAGTAACCTGATCGTCCGGGTCTCACTTCCAGAGGACGACGATGATTTGATGCCTCCTAAGGGGGATCCTCTGACGAAGGATCAGATCGCGGCGCTGACGTGGTGGATCGATGATCACAAAGGCTCTTATGATGCGAAGTTTGTCGTCGCGGACGCTCCAGAAGCGATCCAGAAGCTTGCGAGTGCTGCGCCTGGGGCCAGTTCTTCGAAGTCGAATGAACCTGAGCTGCCGAAGGTAGACCCGGCCGCGGCTGAGTTGATGAAGCCATTGCAGGACTTAGGTGTGCTGGTGTTGCCGCTCGCTCAGAATACTAATTTGCTCCATGTCGAGTCGGTGAGTGTTGCCAAAGACATCGGCGACGAGCAACTAGCGCTTTTGAAGCCGCTCGCTCCTCAACTCGCCTGGCTTTATTTGAACAAGACCAAGGTCACGGATGCCGGGATGGCCCACCTTTCTGGACTGAAACAGCTTCGCCGTCTGCACCTTGCGAACACGGCGATCACGTCGGCAGGCGCGAAACAGCTCGAAGGTCTGGAGAATCTCGAAACTCTCAATATTTACGGCACGAAAGTGAACGACGATGTGTTAGAATCCCTAACTAAGTTACCTAAGCTTAAGAAAGTCTTTCTTTACGATACGGGAGTTTCCTCTCGCGTCGCGTTTCGTTTCCTAACGAAGAATCCAGAACTCGATCTTAATCTTGGATGGGATTTTGAGTCTCTAAAGAAACTCGATTCAGGAATGGCGTATCATGATACCTTCGAAGACAAGCACCAAGGTTCTGTGCAGGGGGGAAAGTTGACTTATGGTGATGGCCCTTCGGGCAAAGCCGCTAAGTTTGATGGCAAGGCCTTCGTTGTCGCAGGAGACATCGCTAACTTCGATCGCATGCATCCATTCAGTGTCACTGCTTGGGTGAAGGGCGAGCCTCAGGATGACGGCGTGATTGCCGCTCGTTCTGATTCAGCTGATGAAGGTCGCGGGTGGGATGTCCATGTCAGCAAAGATAAGTTGATCTTCCAACTGGTGAGTGATGGTCCTGACAATGCAATTAAGGTTAACGTGCCTGCTAGCATGGACAAGGACACTTGGTATCATGTGGCTGCCACTTACGATGGTTCAGGTAAGGCTGAAGGTGTGAGTCTGTTCGTTGATGGCTCGGCTGGGAAGTCGGTTGTCGAGCATGACGGCCTCACCCGACCGACAAAGACTTATCAGGTCATGCATGTTGGGCGTCGCAGCGATGGTGCGATCTTCAAAGGTGAGCTTGATGATGTCCGAGTCTACGATTCCGAACTGTCAGCCGATCAGGTGGGAGCCATGTTCGATCGCTATGGCCATAAGGACGCTCCGGCGGCTCAGGAAAGTGCTGAAGCGGCGAAGTCTGAATCAGCGGCCGCTAGCAAAGCGGATTTCGTGAATGCTGCCTTGGTTGCTCTCTTTGACGACGGTAGTTGCTGCCACAAAGCGCACGGTAAGGGCGCTGCTTGTGAGCACCCCTGTTGCATTAAGGCGCACGCTAAGGGCGAAGTTTGCCTGAAGTGTAATCCTGGAGCGAAGGGTAAAGCCCCAGCTAAGAAAGCTTCCTAATGCGAGTTGGCGCGGTTCTCATCGCGAGTGTTCTAGGTCTAACAGTTGGAATTGGCGAGGACGCTTTCCCAGTTCCTGCGATCTATGCCAAAGCGGCCATCGTGGTGGATTCCGCGAATGGCACCATTCTATACGAAAAGCATGCGGACAATAAGCGTCCCGTGGCCAGCACGCAGAAGTTGCTGACGGCTCTTGTTGTCTCTCAGGCAGGAGAGCTCGATAAGAAGATCAAGGTGGAGTCCACCGACACGAGGGTGGAACCCTCCAAGGTCGGCATTAGGACGGGGCGTGAGTATCCTCGGTTGCTCTTGCTTCAGTCTCTTCTGGTGAAGAGTGGCAATGATGTGGCCCGGTGCCTCGCCCGTGATCATTCGGGTGGCCAGGATGCTTTTAGGCCGGCCCTCAATGCCAAAGCCCGTCAATTGGGAATGGGTGACTCGCGCTTTGTCAATGCGCACGGGCTTACTGAGGAAGGCCAGGAATCGACGGCGCGTGATATGGCCAAGCTCGCCGTCGTGGCCCACTGCGATGAGCACATTCGCGATGCTGTCCAACGTGAGTCGTTGGAGTTTCCCAAGAAGGGGCGGATGGACATGTTGCGCAATACCAACCAGATATTGCCGCTTAGCTTTGTGACGGGAATGAAGACCGGGTTCACCAATGCTGCAGGGCGTTGCTTAGTTAGCAGTGGTGAGTTTAATGGACGTGACGTGATTGCTGTGGTGTTAGGTAGCAATGAGAAGCATGTTTGGCAGGACAGTGAATCACTACTTCGCTGGGCGCTTAAGGTACCTGCCGACATCGGAGCTCCGCCTGAAGAGGAAGAGAGTGAAGATGCTGCTGCGGACGCGTCCTAATCCTAGTTACTGATGGGTGTCGTGGTGTCTTGGGAAGCTGCTCGATCGGAGCGGGATCGACTTGAAGCAGAACGTAAGCGGCTGGTCTTCACCAATGGCTGCTTCGATCTGCTCCACGTAGGCCACGTGCGCTATCTGAATGAGGCGCGGGCGTTAGGGGATGCTCTTTGTGTGGCATTGAATGCCGATGCTTCGGTCGCTGCTCTCAAGGGACCTACGCGGCCGATCAATGGCCTAGAGGATCGTGCCGAAGTCTTGCTAGGCCTGAGCTCCGTGGATCTGGTAATCGTCTTCGGAGAAGAGCGCGCGACCAATGCCATTGATGCGATCGCTCCTCACGTTTATGCCAAGGGTGGCGATTACACGCCTGAATCTCTCAACGTTGAAGAACGAGGAGCCTTGGATCGGGTGGGGGCTTCGGTAGAGATTCTTTCCCTAGTCGCTGGCAAATCGACGACAGAGACTCTTTCGAAACTTCATGGAGCCAATTCCAAACCTCTTCGGCTCGGAGTGTTGGGATCGGGCCAGGGCTCTTCGCTGGAAGGCATCTTCCGTGCCATCGATGATGGCCGCTTGCCGAACACGGAAGTGGCGTTGGTACTTTCTGATCAGTCTGACGCTCGAATTCTAAAGGTAGCTGGAGATCGAGGCGTGTCAGCGGTGTCTGTAGACCCTGGACCTTATAAGACGAGGCTCGGAGAACCCGCGCAGAAGGAGATTCGAGATCGTCTGAAGGCGGCTTCTGTGGACCTCGTCATTTTGGCGGGCTTCATGCGTCGCGTGAAAGCGCCTGTGTTAGAAGCCTTTCCCAGACGAGTCATCAATGTCCATCCTTCATTGCTGCCCAAATACCCAGGTCTGCTCGCATGGAAGCAGGCTATGGATGCTGGGGAAACACAGGCTGGCTCCACCATTCATATCGTGGATGAAGGATTGGATACGGGACCTATTCTCGGCAGGGAAATGGTTCCTATATTGAAAGGTGACACACCCGATGAACTCCTCGAGAGGATCAAGGCAGTTGAATGTGATCTTTATCCTCGAGTGATCCGGGAGTATGCGGCGACTTTGGGATAGGAGAGCGCTGAGTGCGCTTACTGAATTCCGATCGTTGCAGGCTGTGATGCGTCTGAATCGATTAGGCTACCCCCGTGATAGATTGCGACAGATTGTGCTGCAGCACTGACCACTTGGACGAGATACTCTTCAGCCTTCTCCCATGGAGAACGAGGCATCCAGACCACATCGCCGGGTTCGAGAGGCACATCAGTAGCACCGCCCTTGAGAACTTGGTTGAAGTCGACGATGGCATACTCAGGCTTGGTTAGGCTGCCTCTCAAAATGATCGTTTTCTGACGGTAGGCTTTCGGTGTCGGGCCACCAGCTCGGGCGAGCGCTGACACAAGGGTTGTGCCGCTTTTATAGGTTACAGACTTCGGATTGGTGACGGAGCCTAACAAGTAGACCTTTGCGTCTTGAGTCGAGGGAATGTAAATGTAGTCTTCAGGTTCAAGATAAATGTTCTGTGAGGTGTCACCGCCTTCAACCAAGCCTTTGAAATCGACTGGAAGCATCTTGTTCTTGCGCACGATATAGGCGCTGGATAGGTCAGGCAAAATCTCAAGATCAGCGTTGAGTGCACTAGCGAGGCCACCTGCTTCAGAGATGGCGTCGAGAACCGTCAATGGGCGGGTGAGGGGATAAGTGCCGGGTGTATTGACCTGGCCCAAGATGAAGTAGTTGCGGCTGGTGATCTCGTCCAGAGTTACTCTGACAAGTGGCCGTTGCTCAAAGACCTGCATCTTCTTGGTGATGGCTGCCCTGAGTTCTTCAACGGTCTTGCCTTCTGCGGGAACGCCTTGGGCGAGATCAAAGTAAACGAGCCCGTCAGGCATGACGCGAGTGACCTGACGTGTCTCTGGTTTGTCGGTTAGCTCGATCGTGAGATTGTCTCCTTGGCCAAGCCGATAGTCATCTGTCTTGGGGCGCAGCATGCTTTGGGAGATGCTGCCAGTTCCCTTAAATTTTTTGAAATTTGCGGAGATCGTCATGCCCTCCGATGAGCCTACTTGAGAGGCTTGCTCTCTGGGATCGAAACGGTTGGAGCCGTTCTTTCCAGGCATGGGTTCGCAAGAGACGAGAGCGCCCAGTCCGAGGAGTAGGCAAAGATATACGATAGGTTTCATGGCAAAGTCGTTGGTTAAAGAGATAGGTTCGAATTAGTTATTCAAACCGGTTTCGACATTCACTTGCGTGGTGGCCGCTGAACGGAGGAAGGCTGTGAACGCGCTGTCGAGAATGGTTTCGGCGTGATACCAAGGCTTGCGGTGAATGTAGAGCATGTCTCCTGGTTTGATGGGGACGTCCGCTTGCTTTGCTCTGAGCACGTCTGCGATATCGACCACGATCGTTTCAGGCTTGTCCGTCTTGCCGCGAACTAATAGCACTTTCCCTTTCCAAGCTTCCTTCGCGAATCCGGCTTGCTCGGTGATCGCGCCAACGACTCCGAGTCCGGGACTCACGCGGTGCATACCTTGGTTGTTCACGTAGCCAAAGACGTAGTATTCATCGCTGATGTTCGAGGCGATGTAGATATGATCTTCATGCTGGAGGGTGATGTTCTGACTCGTGTCTCCGTCAGAGTAAAGTTTGGAGAAGTCCACCGCCAACTTGCGCCCCTGACGGACGATGAATGACTGGTCGAGGTTGACCCGAGTATTGACTGCGCCTGTTTGGATATCTTCTTTCGAGAGTCCACCTGCCTTGGCGATCGCTTCTAATAATGATACGGAGCGCTCCAAATTGAAGCGGCCTTGCTTTGGGACGCTTCCAAGAATGGTGTAGCTCTTGCTGCCTAGCACGCCCGGAGAGAGGACAACCTTGGCGTTGGAATCCAGCTTCTGAAGAGCGGTCTCCATAGCTTTTCCCGCTTCGGGAATAGTCAGACCGGCAATACGGACGCGCACGTCTAGGTAAGTGATCGTGCCATCGGGCGCGATGGGAATGCCCTCTGTCTTGGTTTCGGGGCGCCCAATCACATATATGGTAACATTGTCACCAGAGCCCAATTTATACATAGGTCGTTGGGCGATGGCAGTGAAGGATGGGGCGAGTAGGACCGTGAGGAGTGTGGACCAGAGAAGATGGCGGGTGACGCAGTTCATCATGAATCAGGTGGTTGGTGTTAGAATGATCTAGAGATCGTTATCATCCGAATCGCTTTCTTGGCGACGTTGTTTAGGGCTTTTGTTGGAGCGCCAATCGAAGTAGCGGCTTTCGATCTGATGGATCAAATTTGTGAAGAAGCCTTTGACGGGTTCATTGAGGAAGAGGATTCCAGAGGGCGTGCCCAAGATACGACGGAAGATGCGACTTTGTGAGGAAGCTACTTTCTTCTGAGTGGTCACCGGGGAATTGAGCAGGAAGTGCTGATCAAAGTCCTTTGAAATAGCAGCCAGCGATGAGGTCGGTCCGATAGCCCACCGGCAGATGACATAATAGTGAGGAGGCAAGTCTTGAAGAAGACGTGCAAGCTTCTCGGTGGAATAGTCAGCTGCACTAACGTAACGCGCAGACTGCGAGACATCGTCAGCATGTGGAATGATAGGCTGATCGTTTGGCATCAGCGTCGTGGAGAGGGCACTGCTTGCCATGGGGGGCTCCATGAGAGAGGTGCCAGCTGAGGGAGCGTTGCCCGAAGAGCTGAAGGGAAGGAGGTTGGCTTCGAGGAACGACTCAGGCACAGGGTCTTGGGCAACATCGATGAAGAGGACGAGGGCGTTATCTTTCTTGATGCTATGTAAGAGTGTCTTCCAGAAGCTGAACTCAGACTTCAGTTCGCCAACGATAGGGAAGAGGATGCGGCGACCGCCTTCTTCTTTCTTGGCGACATGGCTAAGCCAGAATTCACGGACGGCAGCTTCATCGTTGATCTCGTCTTTTTGTAAGAGCCCCAAAGTGGGAGTCGCTCGCGTCGTGATGGCGCCTTGTAACATGGTGCGAAGCTCAGGCCGACGAAGCTCGCGCATGATGGCCCAGAGGAGGACGGTTCCAAAGATGAGTCCAGCGAGAAAGAGGCCTGTGGCAATGGTCTTTAACTTGCCAGTGGAAAGGTCGGCCATGCCGTAATCGGCAGCTTGAAGAGATTCGAGGTAGCCTTTGGAATGTGGGCCGGCATATGTCGTGGCCTGTTTGAGTTGCGTGTAGAATTGGCTTTGACTAGCAAGTAGCCGACCGCGCTCTTCATCAAGTTCGCGGTATTTGTTAGCAGTGTTTGGAAGGTTCTTTAGCTGTGCTTCTTTCTTCGTAAGTTCCTCTTTCACCATGCGAATGCCTTCCTCATACTTGAATTGTTCTTCTTTCAGGCTGAGGTAACGCTCATAGTGCCCCTGAGCGCCTTCGACGGCACTCATGCCGCGGATTTGCTCTGCCGTGAGTTCGTCACCGAGCTCTTTCTTTATTTGGGTATTGAGAGTATCGAGAGTGACCCGCTGGTTTTCAACTTTTCCATGAGCCTCTGTTAGTCCGCTTGCCAGCATGCTATGAAGGTGGTTTTCCGCAGCCTGCTTCTGGGCAATGAGTGGATGGTTCTCCCTCAACGCCTCAATCGTTTGCATGTAGCGGAGGTGGAAGGTGCTTTCCTGAATCTCAAAGTCGCGGAGCTCTTTCTTCAGTGCCTGTATCGCGGTAGACAGAGCAGCGAATGCTGCATCCGCATCGATGATCGCATCCTCCTCCGCAAGTTCGCGAATGCGATTCTCGATCGGGAGTAACTGATTGCTAAGGAGCTTTAAGTCTTCCGTTAGTGTTCGTGTATCCTCCGAAGCAAACCTTCGCATGAGATCCTTGGAATGAGACATCAGGAGATCAGCCCAACGATTGGCAATGACGACAGCAAGTTTCTCAGTAGGAGCTTCCGCCTCTAGGTAGAAGAGCTTCTGCTGGGTGTCATAGCGGATACTGAGACGGTTTTCCAGTTGGTCTAAAGTCTCTGGAGGATCGAAATCTTCCCCGAGCTTGGTCAGCACCGAATGACCCATAGCGATTTCTTCTAGGGCCTGGTCTCTCAACATCGCTGTCTTGTAGCCGTCCGTACCAAAGAGGCTAAAGCCTTCGGCTTCCTTCGTCTTTCGTAGAATGGAAGAAACCGTGTAGGTGTTCTTCTTAAACAGCTTGTATCCCAAGGCTCCACCACCGCCGAGGCCCAAGGCTGTCAGCAAAATCAGTGCGAGCCCGTGATCGCGAAGGGCTAAGAGAAGTCTCAACGGATCGAAGGCGAGCGGAAAGCGGAATGGCGCCCCTGACTTCATATCATACATACAGGTTTCCCTTCGGGTGGGGTAGGTTGTTCCAAGGCATCGCTACGGTCATCTTTTTAGAAGAATAGAAATTAAGTTTAAGTATGGCAATTGTTAAAGTTATATTTCGAATTTGCAAGAGCTCTCATGTGCAATTTTTCATGTACGTGACCCGTCGAGTAGTTTCGTGAATCCAAGCGCTCCCACGAGCTTTTCTGATGACGTTGGCTTTGGTTTGGCTTGCTGCGATCCAGGCTGCTCGGGCTACTTGGAGGTCGGTTCTTGGGAGTCCTTGGCTGGCGTGCGTGATGAGGTCTATGGCGGCGGTGTCGATCAGGTTGTCCGAGAGGCCGACCGCTTGTTGGTTGGCTTGGAGTAGTTAGGTGATTTCGTCGGGCGTCCAGGGGGCGAGGTGATAATGGCAGGCGATGCGGGTGTAGAGGGCGCGATGGCTACGAAGTCTGAGGCCGCCTAACAAGTAGTCGTCTCCGGTGAGGATGAAACTGAAGGCGGGACGACTGGCGAGGTCGATGCCTAGCAGGAGGCGGATTTCTTCGAGCGCGGCGTGGGTGTAGTTCTGAGCTTCGTCGAGAATGATGACGGCGGTTGTGTCTCCGAGTTCGGCGATAGCTTCTTCAAGGTGCATGAGGATGGTGCTACGGGTGCCGCTGGGTTTGCCTAACTTGCGTGCGAGGTAGCTGAGGAGTCCGGCGTGGCTGAGGCTGGCTTGGGTGATGGCGATGGGGAGTAGAGGCGGGTGTCGAGTTGGTCCCGCCAGTGGCCCAGGAGGTGGCTTTTGCCAATGCCGTTGGGGCCGCTGAGGAGCATGAGGC
>CALLLI010000318.1 GCA_938082635.1 uncultured Verrucomicrobiales bacterium | reverse complement strand
TACGCTACCAGTGGACTAAGGATGGCCACGAAATTCCTAGCGTGTTCCGAAATCTGATCGATGTCACTTCGCTGCGCAGCGTGCTGGTTCCTCAAGGTCCCATCGATGACGCCTGGAGGAGCGCATTGAATTTCGATGATAGCAACTGGCTATCTGGGACAGGTGGCGTCGGTTATGAGCGTTCGTCAGCCCATACCTACGATCCATTTCTTAACATCGATGTCGAGTCAGACACCTTTAAAGGGAACACTTCGACATTCATTCGCATCCCATTTGAACTCACGGAGTCTGAGTTCAAGAACGCGAACAGTTTGAAGATTCGCGTGCAGTATGATGATGGTTACGCCGCTTTCTTGAATGGGGGGGGCCGTGTCAGATGCCAATGCGCCGTCTACGTTGGCCTGGGACTCGGAAGCGACGGACGGTCACGCTGATGCTCTTGCGGTTGTGTTTGTAGACCTTGATCTTGGGCAGCATGTTTCCGCTTTGAGGGTGGGCATGAATCTCTTGGCGATCCAAGTGATGAATGATAGCCCCTCTAGCTCAGATCTCTTGTGTAATGTGGAATTGTTAGGAGGGCGAGATACGAATGTCCCGACTCTTGCCATTGGGGCAATCACCTCGGCCGATGCTGGAAACTACCAAGTGGAAGTGTCCAATGGTGCTGGTAGCATTGTCAGTGAAAATGTTGCCGTCGTGGTAGCGGGCGAGGTGAGTGGCTACGACGGATGGCGACTGGCTCATTTGGCTGAGACTCCGAATGCTACGGATGCGGAACCAAGCGCAGATCCTGATCGAGACGGGAAGTCTAATCTTCAAGAATACTATTTGGACACGGATCCGCTAAATCCGGATTTCGGCGGGATCCCCGTTGGCTTTGTCGAACAGACCGAGGCAGGACTTGTTTTGACGGTTCGGTTTCCGCGCCGAGACACGGTTGGCGTCGAGGAAGTCTTCGAGATGAGCGCGGAGATGTCCGCAGAAGCGTGGCAACCGTTGACGGATGGTGTCGATGGCGTCGCCATTCAGCAGACAGCGACAGAGTTCGTCGTCAGTTTGCCGGTTGTTGGAGCCCAAGGGTTTGTTCGCCAAACGTTACGGTTGGACGGGAAATAGCCGTCTTCACCCGAATGAATGGTCTCAAGCGGAGAGCAATCCTCTGATGGTCAGCGCTTGTGGTGTGTGTCAGATGTGAGAGGGTAGTCCAATCCATTCATTATTCAGAACTGACACTATACTTCGATGCGGATTTTAATCGCTGAAGACAACCAGAACGTGGCCCAAGAAGTGGCCAAAGGTCTCCGAGACGCCTCTCATGACGTCGAGCTGGCGAACGATGGGCGCAGTGCCATTGCCCTAGTGGAGACAAATACTTATGACGTGATCGTCATGGATGTGATGATGCCTGTGATGGATGGTTACACTGCTGTTCAACACATTCGTCGCCAGAATATCACCACGCCGGTGATCATGCTGACGGCGAGGGGTGAGGTCGAAGATCGCGTTCGTGGTCTCGATTGCGGTGCTGATGACTATCTGACGAAACCCTTCTCGATGGTCGAACTGCTCGCACGCATTCGCGCACTTGGCCGGCGACAGCGTGGTGACGCGTCTCCTACCATCTGTCTGCGGGATCTCGTGCTAGACATTGCCACGCGTACGGCGAGACGTGGGGCGCGTAAGATCGAGCTTACCAATCGAGAATTTGCCCTGCTTGAGTTTCTCATGTCGAGCTCTCCCACACCCGTAAGTAAGGCTGCGATACTTGAGCATGTCTGGGATCAGCACTTTGAGTCTGCGAGCAATATCGTGAATGTGTATATCCGGCATTTGCGGGAGAAGCTTGAGGTGAACAACGAACCCACATTGTTGCATACAGTCCGTGGCGTTGGGTTTGTCATGAAATGACTCTATCATGCTGCCGCATCTTCTTCATTCTCTCCGCTTTCGGATGGTCCTCTGGTTTACGCTAGGCGTGCTTGCCATCACGGCAGTCTTCTCGCTCGTGACCTACCTTAACTTGTATGAAGAGCTCCATGAGAAGAAAGTTGGATTGGAGTATCCTGATCACCCTGATTGGAGGCTTCACGGCAACTCTTCGGATGAGGAGATCCAGGATATCATGAACGAGTTGATGGAGGCGGCGTTGGTCTACGCATTGCCGCTCTTGGCCATTGTCATCATCATTGGTTACTTCCTTGCTGGAAAGTCGCTTAAACCGATCAAGGAACTCAACTTGCAGATGGCGAAAGTGACAGAGTCCAATCTGCGTGAGCCGATTCACAGTAGCGTTTGTGACCCGGATTTTGAGAGTTTACGTCAGCATCTAAATGCGTTGTTGGAACGGCTGGCAAAGTCGATCGAAGATATTAGAGAGTATGCCGCGCAAGTGGCGCATGAGCTGCGAACGCCATTGACGATTCTTAGGCTAAAGGTGGAGCAATCCTACCGGCAAATCGATCCGGAGTTGCAAGAGGAGCTTCAGGATGAGCTGCATCGACTGACGCAGATGGTGGACCAGTCCTTGCTACTGGCGCGCGCCGGAAGAGGAGCGCTTGTCTGGAACGATGCAAGGCTGAACGCTTCTGCTCTCGTGGACGAACTAGTCGAGGATTTCACGTTGTTGGCTGCAGAAAGCGATCGAGCACTTTCGGGTGATATTAGTTCGGGGTGCATTGTCATGGCTGATCGGATGCATGTGAAACAGATCCTTCATGGGCTCTTCGCAAATGCTTTGAAACACGGTGACGGGAAGATTGGAATAAGACTTTGCCCGAGATCGCGGGTGGGAGAGGTTCACTTTCTAATTGTGAATCACCAGGTCGATGCTAGTGATAGTAATCTGGCTGGGCTGGGCCTTGGTTTACGAGTGGCCGATTCGTTGATCCAATTGCAAACGCGCATTCGTTTCCAACGGCACGTCGGTAAGCAATACTACGCCGCCCGACTGATCCTGCCGATGGCTGATTCCTAATCGACGAACGAGAATTCGCTGAGATTAAGGATGAGACGGCACATCGCTGTGACACCGTGGCTTTGCGCATAGGCGGTGAGTGACTGATGCTCTTCTGGCGTGGCCTCTCGAGATAGTGCTAGCCTGATTGCGGAGCTAGCGATACCCTCTTCACCTTTCACTCGATTCGCGAAGTGAGTCGCCATGGCGACGATGTGCTTGTTGTTGAGCATCGCGAGCGCTTGCAGCGCCGTGTTGGTCTCGCCTCGCTTGTCCACCAGCTCGGAAGGGTCTGCGCAGTCGAAGGTTTGCATGAAAGGATGGGGCTGTGAACGGACGAGGAAGCGATAGATCGAGCGACGATGCGTCTTGGGATCATGGGGATCCGCGAGGTGGTATTCGTAGTGGGGCGAATGCTCAGGCTTCTTGATGACGAAGTCCATGAAACTGGGTCCATGCATCGTGGTGTCGAGCTTGCCTGCGACGGCGAGGACACTGTCACGAATGGCTTCGGCTTCAAGTCGGCGTCGGTTCTGCCGCCAGAGGAACTGATTGGAACTGTCGATAGCAGCTTTAGCGACGTCGTGAGTCGAAACTTGCTTGTAGGTGTCGGTGTTGAGAATCCTGCGATGCAGATTCTTGATCGAGCCACCATCGTTTCGAAACTTGATGGCGAGCCAGTCGAGTAATTCTGGATGGGAAGGTTTGCTGCCGATGCGGCCAAAGTCGTTCGGGGTATCCACGAGGCCGCGTCCATAGTGATAGTGCCAGATACGATTGACAATGCTACGCCAGGTGAGCGTGTTGCCAGGATGAGTGATCCATTCAGCAAGAGCGACTCGCCGATCGCTCTCGGTGTGGTCTCCGGGCAGATTAAAGGTCACGGGCAAGCCCGGCACAATTCCAGGAACCGTGGCTGGTGACACTTCATCGCGTGACATCGTGACCTCTCCCCGATGCAGTACGTGGATGGGGCGTGGCTTTCCGTCTAAATGACCTCGGCCTTTGAAAGCTCCGCTGCCGTGATGGACTTTGCCCACGTAGACCTTCTGTGGCTTTGGCAGGGCGTCGAGTGAGGACCGGATAGCTTCCGCTGACTTCTCATGTTTTGAGCGCTCAGCAAGCGGAGCGGGTGCTACGGCTCTAAGCATGGCCTCTCGTTCCGCATAGAGGCCCGCAAGTCTTCCTGAGGCTTGCCCAGAGAATCGGCCATCACTGACATTCGTCTTTCGCCAGCGAGGTGCGGCTTCAATTGAGTCGAGGGCGGTGACGTCCTTGATGTCTACCCGCTCACCGTTGCTCGTTGCGGCGAGTTCTCCCAGAGCGAAAATCCAGTCGTTGGTCAGTGCTTGTCCTTTCTGTCGACGACTCCAGAGTTTCGTTGCCGTCATCCTGACATAACGGCCGTTCATGCCTTTGGCGTCGACGATCACAGCTTCTGACCCAGGTCGGGCGACGTCTTTCTGATGGTCGATGAGGAGGGTAGCCTCTTTGAAATCAGCTTGATCAGAGATTACGATACGAAACTGGTGAGGAAAGCCGAAGTCCTCGAAGCCATATTCCACGGCACCGTGAAGCGAGACCGAGTCGATGGCCTGAGAGCTGCCGAGATCGACCTGCAGCCATTTCTCAGTCAGTTGGGTAGGGGCCACTTGGCTGTGGTAACCTAGAGTCTTGGAAGGGCCCGCCTTGGATTCCTCAAGCTGAGCGATTTCCTTCTCAAGGAGGCGAAGCTCGTCGGTCTTCTTGCTATCAATGAGCTTGTCGAGGGTAGCGATGTGCTCATTGTGTTTCGCTAGCTGTGTTGTTAGATTGGCTCGCTGTTTGGCGATTTCAGGATCAGCGTCGAAGTCGCGATCCGCGCGATCAAGAGCAGCAAAGACCGATTGGAGCGAGTAGTAGTCTTTCATCGTCACCGGATCGCGTTTGTGATCATGGCACTGCGCGCATTGCACGGTGAGAGAGCAGAAGGAGTTTAGCGTGGTCGTGACCATGTCGTCTCGATCCAAGTGGCGAGCGACCTGGCCATCGATCTTCTCCTCAGCCACCTCGGCATGGCCAATGAAATCCCAAGGGCCCGCAGCGAGGAAGCCAGTGGCGACAATGCCGTCAACGCTCTCTGGATACAGCGCATCGCCAGCGAGTTGTTCTTTGATGAAGCGTGTGTAAGGCTTGTCTTCATTGAACGCGCGGATGACGTAGTCACGGTAGGGCCACGCGTTCATGCGCGGCTTGTCTTTGTCGTAGCCGTGAGTTTCGCCGTAATGCACCACGTCTAACCAATGCCGTGCCCAGCGTTCGCCGTAATGAGGGGATTCTAACAGTTCGTTGACCAGACGCGCGTAGGCATCTGGTTCAGGGGAATTCACGAAATTCTGGACGGCTTCCAAACTGGGCGGCAACCCAAGAAGATCGAAGTAGAGTCGGCGGATCAGCGTGCGACGTCCGGCGTGAGGCGAGGCCGAAAGCCCTTCTTTCTGAAGAGTGTCTGAGATGAATCGATCTATTTCAGTCGTGCCGACAGCATCAGGGACTGAAGGTTGAACGAGAGCCTGCCATGACCACCAGTCGTTGTCTGCGGCCTGCATCAGCGCCATGCTTTGAAATAGAAACAAGCAGGCGAAGAGGTTGCCCACCGAGGTGTTCTTCAAAACGTAGGCTGGTTCTGATGGCATCGTTGTTCTAGTGTCGTACACATTGGTGGATTCATTCTGATGATGAAACGCTTCCTATTCAACCCCATCGCTCTTTGCCTGGTGCTTTTAGGGCTGGGAATCGGTGTCTATTTGTCTGCCACCGGTCAATTCGTACCAGGGATGGCATTGGAAGATCGGCCATTCCTCGTTGAAGCCCGGGGAAAAGAGCGTGCTTGGCGTTTCTCCTATGCTGGTTCAGATGGGAAGCTGGGTACGGTAGATGATTGGATGAGCGCGGGAGAACTGAGAGTGCCAGTCGACACTGATGTGGTGCTTCGTCTTCACAGTGAGGACTTTATCTATGTCTTCTCCTGCCCAGATCTGAATTTGAAGGAGATAGCTGTGCCTGATCTCAAGTTCACGTTGTCGTTCAAGATTGAGCAGGAGGCTGACTTCGATCTAGCGATGGACCCCATGTGTGGATTTCAATTGCCTCCTGGAAAGACGATGGGCACGCTAATTGCTTGTTCGGAGACCTCTTTCAACCGTTGGTTGGGAGAGCTTTCGAACAAGCCTTAATTAGATGATAATGGTATTGATAGAATTACAACGATCTTGGATGTTTTCGCGAAAGTTGGTGGGGATGCTGTGTCTCCCTGTTCTCATCTGGCTTACTGCATGTAGTAAGCCGGAAGAGCCTGCGTCGGCTGATTCGCTGAACATCGCCCCTCTTGCTGGGCGGCCGCACCCAACGGTGCTTGGGTTTGTGCCCTCGGCTGATCTTGGCCTCGATGACAAGTCGTGGGTGGCCTGTTTCACCTCTGAGCAGGCAGCGCTGTTCGAGAAGATCTTGAAGGGTGTTCATGTGGAGATGTTGCCAGCCGGATCTGAGTCGAAGATTCAGTTTGAGCAGGCTACCGAGATTGGTGATCGTGGTGTGTTAGTGGATGCCTATCGCCGCGTGCGTGGTGTTTATGAAGTCACTGAGACTCGTGAATTGGTCACAGATGTCGCGGCGTTAGACGCGGAGATTGTGAATGTGCCCGCTGACGTCCAAGAATCCGCTTGGATGAAGGTGCGGGCCGAGGACCAACTGGACTCTGCCAAGTCGATCGGTGCCTTCCATGATTTCTCGTTCTCGGATCAGAGCGAGGCGAGCGGGATTCGTTTCAGGCATAAGATTGTCGATGAATCAGGCAAGCGCTTCAAAGGCGTTCACTATGATCACGGGTCGGGGATGGCCGTGGCGGATGTCGATGGCGATGAGCGGTTAGACATCTATTTCGTGAACCAAGTCGGCGGCAACGAATTGTGGCGCAATCTGGGTGGCGGGAAATTTGAGAATATCACGGAACGTGCTGGAGTGTTTGTCAGTGACCGAATTGGTGTTTCTGCGTCCTTTGCTGACATCGATAACGATGGTGATCCCGATCTCTATGTGACGGCGTTGCGCAAGGGGAACGTGCTGTTTGAGAATCTCGGGGGAGGCAAGTTTCGCAATATCACTGCAGGGTCTGGCCTTGGCTACAAGGGGCACTCTTCGGGCGCCGTGTTCTTCGATTATGATCGCGATGGTCTAGTGGATGTGTTTCTGGCGAATGTCGGGCAGTACACGAAAGCTGAGACGACGAAGGTGACGATGGAGAGCATTCGTGGCGAAGCGGAGACGGGGGACACCTACTACGTCGGGTTCAATGATGCCTTTGCTGGGCATTTGAAGCCGGAGCGTGAGGAGATGAGTCGACTTTATCGCAACCTCGGTGGGAAGAGATTTGAAGATGTTAGCGTTGCTATGGGAGTGGAGGACAAGGGGTGGACGGGAGATGCGGCCCCGATCGACATCGATTCGGATGGGTGGACGGACTTGTACTTGCCTAGCATGCAGGGCGACGATGAGGTTTACCTGAACAAAGAGGGCCAGAGGTTCGAGCGGGCTGGTCGCGATCTGTTTCCGAAGACGCCGTGGGGCTCGATGGGTATCAAAGCTTTCGACTTCGAGAACGATGGTGATCTCGATCTTTATATCACGGACATGCACTCCGATATGAGTGAGCACGTCGGTCCTGAGCTGGAGAAAGGGAAAGCCGCTATGAAATGGACAGCGTCCTTCCTCAAAACGGATGGGACGAGCATTTATGGGAATGCGTTCTTTCGGAACGATGGAAGTGGGCGTTATGAAGAAGTGTCAGATTCCTTGGGTGCGGAGAATTACTGGCCTTGGGGCTTGAGTGCAGATGACCTGAATGCCGATGGTTTTGATGATGCCTTTGTCACTTCGAGCATGAATTTCCCGCTGCGCTATGGCGTGAATTCGCTTCTACTCAATGATGGTGGGGAGCGGTTTCGTGATGCGGAGTTTATCCTAGGGGTGGAGCCGAGAGCCGAAGGCTTGGCGGTGCCTTGGTTCGAATTGGATCTTGTGGGGGCGGATAAGGGCGCTCCAGTGATTGAGGCCATGGGATTGGATGAGGCTGCTCTTGAGAGCCTTCCTGACAGAGTGGTCGTTTGGGGGGCGATGGGGAGTCGTTCCTCGGTCATCTTCGATTTGGATGACGATGGTGATCTTGATATTGTGACGAACGAAATGAATCACCATCCCATGGTGTTGATGAGTGATTTGTCAGAGAAGAAGCCGGATCTCTCCTTCTTAAAAGTGAAGCTCATTGGGACCAAGTCGAACCGGAGCGCGCTAGGTGCTGTCGTTCGTATTGTGGCGGGCGATCTTAAGTTGATGAAAGTGAAAGATGGGCAGACGGGCTACCTGTCGCACAGTGATTACCCGCTCTACTTTGGCTTGGGATCTGCTAAGCAAATTGAGCGTTTGGAGGTTACCTGGCCATCGGGAACTGTCCAAGTCGTGGATGAGTCGATCGCGTTAAACCAACAGGTCACCGTGACGGAGACGGAGTGACTTGCTGTATGGATTGTCTCGCTTTCGTGCAATCGGTTTGAGATTCGTCTAAGGTGTAACCCCGAACTGTTCTTCTTCACCTATGGTCTCGTCCCCATCCCCAGGTCCTCTTTCCATCCTTCTTTGCCTTTGCTTGATCTGCGAGCCGAGCGCTCAGGTTGTTATCAACGAGATTGGCGCAGCGAGCAGTGATCACTTACTGAGGTCTCATCCTGACGGTCGGCCACGTGTGGGCTGGGGTATCAGTTGGTGTGAAGTGGAGTTTGATGATACTGATTGGGACGTGGGTGCGGCACCGTTTGGCTTTGGAGTGGAGGGTATATCTACGAACCTAGGCGATGAGATGATTGCTCGTACGCCGAGCGTTTATCTTCGCAAGGTCTTCATGGTGTCGGCAGAGGATGCGGCTTTGGCGGATCCTTTCACGCTGATGGCGCAGGCTGATAGTGGGTTTGTCGCCTACATTAATGGTAAAGAAATTGCCCGAGCGAATCTCGGCCGGGAGAATGGCTTTGTTTATCATGGGCAGTCAGCGTTCTCCAGTGCGGAGTCTGATAAGGTGCTGGAGTATACCTCTGCGCTTTTCGCGAGCGACGTGCTGAGGGTGGGGGAGAACGTCTTTGCTGTTCAGGTCCAGAACACGGTGCCCTCACACATCAACGAGCGTGACCAAACCTTAGATGAGACGTTGATGTTCGAAGCCACGCTGTCTATTGGAGCGGGCACGAATGTTGAGCTCGGCAATGATCAATGGAAATATCGCGTGGGCCATGCGGAACCCTCTGGTGGGGTGGTTGATTGGGCGCAGGCGGCTCATCCTGAGGTGGAAGGGGATTACTCGGATTGGATTGAGTTGCACAATGCGAGCGCTGAGGATGTGGATCTCAGCGGGTGGCATCTGACAGACGACAATGATGAGCCTAACCTCTGGACGTTCCCTGACAATACGATCATTGCGACTGGTAGCTATCTTTTGGTGCTTGCTGATGGCAATACTGAGCTGCCGGGTGATTACCTGCATACGAACTTTGGGCTTTCCGCCGATGGGGAGTTTCTCGGATTGAGTGATGTTGCTGGTGAGTATGTGAGTCAGTTTGAAGGTGGCTTTCCTAAACAATACCCCTTTCAGTCGTATGGGGTAGGTGTGGATGGCAGCTTTGCCTACGCTGACACGCCGACTCCGGGGGCGCCCAACAGCGGCAACGAACTCATGGGCGCAGTGAAGAAGCCACAGTTTGATCCGGCTGGTGGTGTCTATGACGATACGGTGTTGTTGATCCTTGCCAGTAAGACCGAGGATGCGGTGATCCGCTACACGGTCGACGGGAGCGAGCCTACTGAGACCAACGGCACGCTTTATGAAAGCCCTGTCTCGATCGAGGCCATCGACGATCGAACGGGTACGCCGGTACGTGCGAGGGCATTCAAGGAGGGATTCATCTCCTCGGTGGACAACACCCAAACGTATCTCGTCGGAGTCGATGACGTTTTCAACACGATCCCAACTCTCAGCTTGGTTGCCGATAGCGGAGAGGCATTCTATAAGCCTCATGGGATCATGTCAGTTGAAGGTTTGAGCACACCGCGCCAGGTGACGGAGTATTACATGCCAGCGATGCATGGCCGTTCCTACGAGCGCAAGATCTCGATGGAGGTCCTGTATCCTGACGATGGAACCAATGTGCAGATCGACGGCGGGCTTCGCTTGTCGGCCAGTGCCTTCTCGCGGTTTAATTTCTCTCTGGGGAGGACCGATGCCAGTCCTTGGGCGAGTGAGCCTCCTCAAAAGCCGTCCTTTAATCTCTTCTTCCGTAATGACTATGGGGACGATACGTTGAAGTACCCGTTCGTGGTGAACTTTCCCGTGAGGCAGTTTAGGCAATTTCGTTTGCGTGCGGGTAAGAATGACATTGTGAGTCCGTTCATCATTGATGAGCTGGCCAGGCGTATCTATACGGATACCGGCCAGTACGGAGCCGTCGGGGTGCAGCATGCGCTCTTTGTGAACGGTTCGTATAAAGGCTACTACAACACGGTGTCGCGTATTCGGGAGCCGTTGTTTCAAG
>CALLLI010000317.1 GCA_938082635.1 uncultured Verrucomicrobiales bacterium | reverse complement strand
ATGGCTCTCCGTCAGATTGGCTGGATGGTTTCAGGTCGTTGAAAGGGCGGCTGGGCCAACAGGAACCAGTTTCAGCCTACAGGAGAAGGCTATTTCTGGTTCTCTAGAAAATCCCTGCCTCACCGAATCCCGGCTACGACTGGGCTCAAAGTATGGCGACCGAAGCCTTGGATTCCGAAGCCTCTAGGCCTGCTCCGTAAACCGTTTATGGTGAGTCAGTAATGTGAATGCAAGCAATGCCAAATCGTCTCATTCGGTCAGGATCTCACCCAGCCAATCTGACGGAGAGCCAAAAACATTTGCCTAATGCTCGTCAGGCATTAGGTTGACTTATGATACGCTTCCTCCCCGCCGCGTTATTAAGTCTCGCTCTTTGGGCTGTCATCGTCCAAAGCGTTCAGATGGCCTACATCACCATGAATCAATTCTTTGGAACTGTGGGTGGTATCCTTTCCGTCGCTCTTTTTTAGTAGCCCGATTCGTCACAACGACTCCGAGAACTAGGGCTTGTTGCGCCTGTCTATCTCGATCTCTAGAGACAGTCCATCTTTTCAGATTCGCCGTTGCCAACCTTTCCACGAGGGATAGAATGAAGCTATTATGGCAGATATCGAAGATTCCGCAGAGGTGAAGCCCGTCATTACGGAAGCCACATGGGGCTTCCTTTTTTTAAGGCTTTGGATTGGTTTCCGCATGGTCTTCGCGGGGGCTGAGAAGTTCTACGCCAAAACCATACCGGTCGAGGGGACCGAGGATCTGGAGTACGGATTCGCTTGGGCCAATTCAAATTTCACGGCCAAGGAGAACATCTACAAGATCGTCGCGGACAATCAGTTCTTACCGCTCAATCCTTACAACTTTCTGGTGACGTTCGGTGTTGATCCGGACAAGATCGGGTTCCTTGAGATGTTCAAGTTTGACCTTTGGTTTGCCATGGCGCTGCCCTATTTGCTTCTGACCTTTGGCGCGACTCTCATTCTAGGCATCCTCCCTCGCACTAGCATCTTTATGGCAGGCATCACCTTCATGTTGCTCTCCATTGGTCTCATGTCGATGGGTGACAGCGAGGGCATCATGGCACTGGGCGTTCATGTCGGTCTTTGTGCCGTGGCTCTCTGCCTCGTTAAGCAGGCCCGTTTCAATTTGACGAAATTCTAGAGGAGTTGACGCACGACAGATACCTCCTTGGGTGTTTGTAAACGTAACCCTCTTCAGAAACCATACGAACTCATGAAAGATTCCCAAAACCAATCTTCATCGTCGGCGTTGACCAGTCGCCGTAATTTCGTCAAGGGATCGGCCTTTGCCGGTGCCCTGATCACCTCTAAGAGCTCTGCCTTTGCTCAGGGAAATACCGCTGTGAATGACGTGATCAATGTGGCCCTGATCGGCTGTGGGTCTCAGGGCGAGAAGCAGGTCGAGTCTGTCATTGGTCGAAGCAAGGTCGAAGGCGTGAATTTCGTTGCGGTGTGTGACATCTTTAAGGTCAACCGCGAGCATAAGGCCAAGCTGGTCGCCAAGAATCAGAGTGGGGGAGACAGGGACCGGTATAAACAGCTCTATACCGAGATGGGTAAGTATGAAGACCATCGTGAAATGTTAGCCGAAATGGGTGACAAAATCGATGCCGTCCTCATCGCGTCTCCTGACTTCATGCACCACGTGCATACGCGTGATGCGCTTGAAGCCGGTAAGGCGGTTTACTGTGAGAAGATGATGTCCAACACGCTTGAAGGCGCACGTGATATGGTGCGTGCTCAGCGTGAGACAGATGGTATCCTGCAGATTGGTCACCAGCGTCGGAGTAATCCTCGCTACCGTGCACTTCGCGACGAATTGGTGTTCGGTGAGGAAGCCTTTGGCCGTATTACCCACGCCTATGGTCAGTGGAATCGAAGCATTTCCAGCGGTAAAGTGTCTGTTCCTAAGAAGAAGAAGCTGTGGCTCTCTGAGGAATTACTCAACAAGTATGGCTATGGTGACCCTAACATGACTCACGAGCAGCTCATGTATCGTTTCAAGAATTGGCGCTTCTTCCGCAAGTTTGGCGGTGGTGTCGTCTCAGATCTAGGCGCGCATCAGATTGACATCTTCAACTGGTTCTTTGGAACGACTCCCTCGTCCGTCATGGCTGCGGGTGGAGTCGACTATTTTCCGGACTCTGAGCTGTATGACAATGTCATGTCGATCTATGAGTATGATACACCGAAAGGGGTATCCCGAGCTTATTACCAGGTACTGACGACGACGAGTGCCTTAGGATTCTTCGAGCGTTTCATGGGTGACAAAGGAACCGTCTCTATTTCTGAGATACCCACCACAAACCAAGCATACCGTGAGGCAGGTGGCGAAGAGGGTGCTTGGGATCACCTCATCACCAAGGGATTGTTGAAGCGTGATGAAGACGAAGTGAAGTTCAATCCTTGGGACATTCCGAAGACCTGGGGTTCTAAGCCTAAGCCGTGGGTCAAATCTAGCAAAGCTGGTCAGTCCGACTCACGCGCCACGGCCAAGCTGGAAGCTTGGGAACTTGGCACAGAGTTAGAAGATCTTCCTCATACCCCACACTTGCGAAACTTCTTCGAAGTCATGCGCAGTGGGAGGAAGGAAGATCTCAACTGTAACGTGCAGACGGCCTTCGAAACAGCAGTCACGATCTTGAAGATTTATGAAGCTGCAGAGAGTGGGCAAAAGGCCAAGTTCTCTCCCGAAGACTTTGTTGCTTAGTCCCTGATTCTGAATAAAAAGGGTCTGTTTTAAGTCCAAGGACCAAACCAACTACAATCAATCATGATCAAAACGAAATCCCTTATTGCCACGATCTCTTTGGCTGCTGCCTGCAGCCTCTATGCAGAAGATACGGTGGCTCTCACGACTGACATCCCTGAAGCCATGTTCGAAGGGACGAAAGTGCCCCTTAAGGTGGCTAACTTAGAGCCTGTTGAGACGAAGCAGAAGCCTCTCATGGTGCCTAAGGGGCTAACCAATCTTGCGCTAGAGAAAGAGATCACAGCGAGTGATGACCTCCCTGTCATCGGCGACCTTGAGTATATAACAGACGGTGACAAAGATGCTGCTGATGGTAGCTACGTCGAGCTCGGACCTCAGGTCCAATGGGTGCAGATCGATCTTGAGGAGGAGGGTGAGATCTACGGTGTCTGGCTCTGGCACTTCCACAAGAATGCGCGTGCTTATGTTGACGTGATCGCCCAGGTTTCCAACGACCAGACCTTTACGAAACCCGAGGAGATCACGACGATCTACAATGCTGACCATGACAATTCTTCTGGCATGGGCAAAGGCACGGACAAAGCCTACGTCGAGACCAACAAGGGTCGCGTCATCGATGGCAAGGGTGCCAAGGGCCGCTACGTGCGTCTCTATAGCAATGGCAACTCCTCCAACGAGATGAACCACTACATTGAAGTGGAAGTCTGGGGCAAAGAAGCCAAGTAACGGAATCATTCATTTAAAGGAAGGGCCGTCCAGATTCGTCTGGACGGCCCTTTCTGCTTTCTGCGAGAACCTTGGTGTTCCTTTCCTTATCCTATTGAATTGAATCCACTCGCCACGACAACCGTCTTCAACTGACCATGAAAACGCACGTATTCTATCTCCTCGCTGCTCTTCTGATTCCCATCCTTGGCACGCAATGCGCTTCGCGACCTGGAGGAGGCTACGGCTCTGGCGGCGGTGGTGGTGGCGCCTGGGGAAGTGGCGATGGGAGCAACGATCCCAATTTCCAAGGCCTTCCACAACGCAATGAGGGTATCTCCATGTATGGACCAGGTAGCGAGAACGTTCAACTCAATCCTGTCGCCCCGGTCTACTTCGCCTACGACAGCGCTCGCGTGAGCCCGAACGAGATGTCCAAGGTGCAAAGCCTCGCTGAGATCGCTCGGCAGACCTTGATCATCATTGCTGGTCATACGGACAGCTCTGGAACCTTCGAATACAATCGAGGCCTCGGTGAGCGTCGCGCCTTAGCTGTGCGTCAGGAACTCCTCCAGATGGGCGTGCCGCCCGGAAATATCCAAACGATCAGCTACGGCGAAGACATGCTCACGAGTCAGGGAGATTCCTATGACCGCCGTGCCGAGTTTGGCGCGCTGAAATAAGGTTTAAGGTAGCTTGGGCTTCCAGCCTGAGTCCCGGCCCGGAAGGCCGGGCTACCATTAGTCCTAACAGGTTTATTCATCTTCGGTATTCGTTTCAACGTTGGTTTGCCAAGATCTAACGCTCGTCAAAAGCGATAACTCCATCGGCGGCACCCTTTGCTAGGCGCTTGAGGAAGCCTGGATCTTTGAACAATGCAAGGTCGTCTGTGTTACTCAGAAAGGCACCCTCGATCATAATGGCAGGATGGCGAGAGTCCTGAAGGACCTTGAAGTTCGCTTTGCGAACACCTCGGCTCTCCGTGTCGGCTCCCACGGCTTCTTGAAGTGTGGACTGCATAGTGTTGGCGAAATCTCTGCTTTCCTCATGATCTTCTTCACCATCTCGAGGCGACGGATAGTAAGTTTCGAACCCTCGAATCTGCGCCCAAGAGCTATACTGCCACGCGCCAAGATTTGTGAAAAAGAGGGGTGATGTTATTCAGCTACCTTGCCTTACCATTGGAGGCAAAGATGATCCGCCTAGAACTCACTGACCAATCGATACTATGCCGACTTCAAAGCCTTTTGCAATGCAATCGACAAATGCCTCGATGATCTGTCCGGTCCTCTCAAAGCGGAACTCACCAGCTTGATGAGCCTCAACTTCCAGTTCTTCCTGAATCACAAATCATGACGCGCGGCAGTATACTGTTGAAATGAAGGCTGATAAACCTAGAAACGTAAATGGGCACAGGAATACAGTCCGAATGGCGGGCGGCATTCGGTGTCAGGTGATGGGCCGCGAGTCAATGGAACGTATCAGCCACTGAGTATCCGATCGGAGTTTGGAGGCACCCCTGTGATCCATTTGCCACCTAACCAACGCCGGAATAATCGCGTTAGTAACAGTGCCCAGCGTTCCTTGATCGTCCATTGCTCAGCAATGCGCATCATGGAGTGTAACTGGCTGCTGATCAACGTCACGGCCCGGGCGATCACGTCTCCTTTCTCGTGTATCAGGGGGTGGCGCAGTTTGAATAGATAGGGCAGTTGACGATCTTCAAATTCACGGATGACAGTCTCACTGCCATAGCCACAGTCGCCTCGCCCAAAGGTGGGCCAACGAGAACGAGGCAACTCTTCTAGAGTCTGCCAGAGGCCCGCCACAGGGCCATTGGTCAGTGCCGTGTAAGTGCCTGATTGAAAGCAGGTTAGCTTTCTCACTGGACAAAGTGCCTCGAAAATGCGATGTGATGGTGGCATGAACCATCTCGACATCCCATCCGCCATTGGAAGCGCCTCTCGCC
>CALLLI010000316.1 GCA_938082635.1 uncultured Verrucomicrobiales bacterium | reverse complement strand
AAAAAGCCAACTCCGACAAGTTAAAATTAAGCACTACAAAATAAAACTCAGAAATCTGAGCGTTGATTATCAACGAGTTATGATGTTTCGAGTTGAAAATAATCGTCAAAATAGCCGATTTTGACACACTAACAAGAAACTCGGGTTAGAATCAGTGAAGAGAGTTTCATTCATTTGTACCTTTCTTGATTGGGCTCCTTTTGATACCCGCTAGCGTTTATAAAGAGAGCCAGATCGGAAAACCATCCTACATTGCAACATAATTGGCGACTACTATCACACCTAGAAACGTGACCGAGGTCGTGCTGCAATCCGCCATCGGCAGCGGCTTACGCTAGTCGATCGCGAGCTGTTCGCCTTTGATGAGGCGGTGGGCTAGCTGGCGTAAGGCCGATGGTTCATACGGTTTCGGTAAGACTGCAGAGAAGCCGTATTGGGTGTGGTTGGCCATGACGGGGTCATCTGAGTAGCCACTGGAGACAACGGCGATAACATCGGGATCAGCGAAGCGGATCTGTTGCATGGCTTCGGCTCCGCCCATGCCATTGGGAATGGAGAGGTCCGTAATGACTAGATCAAAGCCATTACCTTGCGTGAGAGCTGTTTGATAGGCCTCCACCGTCTGGCTACCTTCCTCAGTCTCGACGACTTCGTAGCCGTCCTTCTTGAGGGAAATGCTCATGAGGAGCCGAATGGGGCGCTCGTCGTCCAAGATGAGGACACGCGGCGGGTCATTGACAGGCCGCTGACGTTTCGGAGTGATATCGGGCACTTCCTCATTAGCTTGCCACTGCTGGCGGATCGCTGGGAGGAAGAGACGCGCGGTGGTGTGGTTGCCAGGGCGCGAGTCGACGGTGAGAAAGCCTTTGTGAGAGCGCGCAATGGAATCGCAGACCGTTAGCCCAAGACCAGTTGCATTGGCGTCCGAGCGCGTGCTGAAGTAGGGCTCGAAGATCTTCTCCATGTTCGTTTGGGCAATGCCTTCGCCCGTATCATGCACCTCGAGCATGACATACTCTGTGTGCCCATCGAGGTTGGCCGATAGCTCACGGCGCATGGAGTCCGTTGCTGTTAGAATCTTACTCGTGACGCGCAAGATACCACCACTGAGCATGGCTTGTTCAGCATTCTGCATAAGATTTTTTAACAAGCGCTCAAGCTGCTCGTGATCAGCTTCGACATGGATCGATTCCTCCGTGAGATGGAATTGATAGTCGATGTGCGCTTGGCGATTGCGGTGACGCATGACGTCACCAATGACCTCAGCATTGAGGTCGACATGCTCGGTGATGGGCACGCCACCTTTGGCAAATGTGAGCAACTGTTGCACGAGGTTCCGCGCTTGTTCTGTCGCTTGTTTCGCGGCGTCTAGGGATTGGTAGTAGCCTTGCTCGCCGGGTAGCGAATAGCGAGCAAGCGAGACATTTCCTAACAAGACCGTGAGTAAGTTATTGAAATCGTGAGCAAAGCCACGGGCGAGGAGGCCAAGGCTCTCCAGCTTCTCGAGCTTACTGGCTCGCTCTTGGGCGCTGCGTCTAGCCGTAATGTCCCGAATAAAGACTAACAAGCCTTCCGTGAACGGATAGGCATGCACTTCCATCCAACGTTCTTGGATCTCGTGATAAAACTCGAAGTCGCGGGGTTCCTGAGATGTGACTGCTTTATAGTACTCGTAGTAATACTTTGCGTGCACGGAATCAGGAAATTCATTCCAGAAATTTCGCCCTAGGATTACTGTGCTAGGCCGTCCCAGATGTTCTTCCGCCTGCTGATTGACGTAAGTAACATTCCATGAATTATCCATGGCGAAGAGCGGATCACTAATCGCTTCGACGACGGCAGCCATACGTCGTTCTGACCCATGCTCTTCGTAGTCTTCGAATTCTGGCAAAGCAATACGCCCGGGAATCGGCTGAGGCACCTTATCAAGACTGAAGGCAATGAAGAGTCCGGCGAGGCTACCGTTGGCATCCGTTAGGGTAGAGGAGCGTTCATCGAGGAGACGAGGGGCTCCACTCTTGGGGAGTAGCCAGACGGTCGACTGGGGTGACTTGCCGGTGCCACCAAAAGGTTCATGAGGCTGGGAGCTTCCCTTCTCATCGACGAGGCGAAAGATTTTCTGATACTTCTGACCACGAGCTTCGGCCAATGGCCAGCCAGTGAGCTCCTCGGCCATCGGGTTGATATAGGTGACGTGACCCATGAGATCGGTCACGAGAATGGCCTCGTCATCAGTAGTCGGCGTGACCACAGGATTCTGAACAACCTTCTCCCGCTCGCGCTCGACCAACGATTCGGCGGCCAGAGTCAGCGTAGATCGGAGTTCATCGTCCTCGCAGGGGAGGATGAGGTAGCCAAAGGGCTGCGCACGTAGGACCCGCTGGTTTTGAATCTCACTCGCTTGGCGAGCTAGGAAGAAGAAAGGGACGTGATAGATGGAACTGAGCCGGTGGCCAAGCTGGATGCCGCTGAGGGTGTCACCGAGATGGAGGTCTACTAGGGCAAGAACAGGTCTACTCTCGCGATTCTGCCCGTCGAGCCAGGCAAGAGCCTGTTGACTAGACGTCACACTAACACCCTCGAACCCAATGCGGCCGAGGCTTACTTCAAGGCGTCTCGATGGATCCTGTTCATTCTCGACGACTAAGATAATAGGCAGTTGGTACTGACTCAAACGATCTCATTTATTTGCGTAAGGATGTGATAAAGCAAACTCGAAATTCAGTTTCCGTAGTATCTATTTTTTCCAGACTCCCCCCAACCTGACTTGCTAGGGTTTTTACAATCTGCATCCCCATGCCTGAGCTTTCCTCACCGGCTCCGAGGCCAAACCCATCATCGCGCACTGCGAGTTCACCCGTGCCTTGGGCCAACTTCAGGTTGATGGTGATGGTGCCCTGTTCAGGATCGGGGAAACCATGCTGGATCGCATTGGTCACTAATTCATTGAGAATGAGGGACAAAGGACTCGCAACCTGAAGATCAAGCTGCCCGTCAATCTCAAGCACAACGTGGATTCGGCCGACGGCTTCGTAGCTTTCGAGGAGGTGATCGCAGAGCGATTTGGCATACTGATGGAAGTCGACCTGCTCCTCGTCTTCCTTCTTCTGAATCAGCCCGTGGAGAAGGAGGAGAGCTTGAGCACGATTTCGGCTCGTCCGGAGCGCACTGCGGGTATCCGGGTCGGTCTGAGACCGATACTGTAGATTGAGCAGCGTGGCGATGATCTGCAGATTGTTTCTCAAACGTTGGTGCATCTGAGGCACCAGTGTCGAGAGGCTCTCTTCACGAATCTTCTCGGCCAGAGCTTCCTGGTCCACCGCTGGCGCTGCTGCAGATGCGACTGATTCGGGCTTGGGTGGTTCGAGTTGGCGAAGGAAGGCGACCTGCCCTTGAAGACTCCCAGACTCCGCCTTGAGCGGTGCGAAGATAACTTCAGCAAGCCCTTCGGTGCGATCCTTGCGCTGGAATGGCAATTGCCCAACCCAGCGACTGTGGTTGTCCTCCTTCAAATGGCGGGTGAGAGCATCTACGGAGTCGAGTCCGAAGAGCGCGGGTAAGGGTTGCCCCTCGGCTTCGCCTTCCGTGTAGCCGAACAATTCGGACGCCGCTGGGTTCCAATGCTGGATCCCACCGGAGTAGTTCATGATGATAACCGCGTTGGGCGCATTCGCGAAGGTGAGCGACATGCGCTCAAGAGCTTCGGGAATCTCCGGCTCAGGCAAAGCAAGCGGTTCGGGTGCGGCTTCTATCTCCGGCACAGATTGCACCGTGATGACCGCATTGTCAGGCTTGCAGGCAACAATGCGTGCTTGGAATAAGCTGCCACCTGGCGTCGTGAACGGATGGACCACGACGTCATCGGCAACATAGGCACGTTGGATGAGCGCTTCAGCTTGCTTCCCGAACGATGGTAGGATCGTTTCGACTCGGCGACCCATGGCCTCCTGATCCACAAAGTCTTCAGGCATGCCTTCGCCAGGCATAATATCAACAATCTCGCTGCGACGGTCTACCAACAGGATCATATCCGGAATGATTTCTAACAGAGCACGATTTTGCTCCTTGCTGATATGCAGAGCGGCTTGCAGGCGCTTCTGCTCCGTGATGTCCTGGATGAAGTAAGCGGTGAAGAGCACTCGCTGATCGACATCACGCACCAAGGCAATGTGAAGTCGAACCCAAATGTCTTCGCAGATGCCACCTTCTTCGCGCCGCCGAGCAAGACGCAGCTCCATTTCCGTGTTTCGCTTGGGCGAGGCTAACAGTTGCTGAACAATCTGCTGCTTACGGGATAGGTCGTCTGGGTGAAGGCACTCGTCGAAGTGACGACAGAGAATCTGACGACGCGCAACCCCTATGATGCTCTCCATGCCAGGATTCACATCGTAGATCTTCTCCTCACCATCGAGGAGGGCGATCCCCATGGAGGACTCGCGGAATAGCGCGCGGAAACGAATCTCACTATCACGCATGGCTTCCTCACTACGCTTCGATTCGGTAATATCGTGTAGCGTTAGGAGAAGCCGATTATCGCCGAGGAATAGCTGAGGCTCGAACCGGATCTCACGTAGGGAGCCGTTGGAGGCTTTCAGCGCGAGGACCTTGGTCAGCTGGCGCTGCCAGATGTCTTCCTGCCAAATCTTGAGGACCGATGACGTGTGATCGGAATCGCCACCAGCACGGCACAGCCAGCCTTCGATACTCTCGCCTTCTTCGATACCGAAGCCCAGCAAGTCGCGATGACGCTGGTTGACGATCATCGCCTTGCCGTCTGAACCTAACAAGACGACACCGACGGCCACATGATCAAAGATCTCCCTGAACGCGGCCAGGTGCTGGTCGTGAAGCGCTTGGCGCTCCTGCCATTGAGGCAATTGCGCAGTAAGCTTGGCGAAGAGCTCGGAAACCGGCGCGGAGCCCACTCCTTCCGCCTGTGGCTCTATCAAAGCCTTGATAGAGCTGATGGTGGCGTGCTCTGCAGAAATGTCTCGTAGGCTACCGCTGAGTCCAAGGCTTTGCCCGCCTTCATCTAACACAGGCACCGCCTGCAGCTCCATGTGCGTAGCAGCCTGTGCGGATGGTTTCCAATGGAACCTGCAAGTGAGCGGCACCCCTTGGGAAGCGGCAGCTCGCAGTTGTTTCTGAGTAGCACTGCGCTCCTTATCATCCACGATCGCCTCAACCCAGTCGCTCTGCGGCAGCGCCTTGACATCGCGCTCGAAGGCTTTGTTCCAAGTAGAATTGACCGCCGAAAGATCGCCGGCGGCGTCACATTGCCACATCATGAACGGGTTATCTGAGAGAACAACATCTCCAGAATCAACCTCAAACGAGGAATCATCGAGTTTGGCTAGGGAGTCTTTGAGATCGAGCACCTCACGCTCGGCCTCCGCCAGCTTGGCCAACGCATCCGCCGCGTCTTGCCGGACCGTTTGTAGAATGTGGTGTTCCTCTTGGGATTTCTTCGGACTGCCTAGCAAAGCGCTAGCAAAGCCTATTGGGGACGACTTTGCTTCCTCTTGGTGATCCTGGCAGATACCGTAGAAGCCTAACAGCTCCCCACTCTCGGAGTGAAACGGCTTCACCCACATGTCCATCGAGATATACCCCCCCAGAGCAGACTTCAGCCGGAAAGTGTGTTCGAGGATCTTCTGGTTGCGGATCGCTTCAGCGACGATGCCTTTCGTCGAGCGCGCATCTGACGCGTGTAAACCATCTAACCAACCGCCATTCAACTCACGATTGAGAGGGCTATCGCGAAACTTCAGCCACGCGCTATTGAAATAAGTAATCTCGCCCCGTGGATTGGCTTTCCAAACAAGCTCAGTGACTTCATCAAGAGCGTCATCGTCAAAGGAGGAAACGCTCGGCGACGCAGCCGGGACCGCCACCTCAAAGATTTGGGCTTCCTCAGCAGCGGGAACTTCAACCACCTTCTCGACCTCGACCGTCGGCAACATTGAACTCGGTAGACGCACCCCGACACGAAGCACGCGTTCAGGATTACCATCGGCATCATGGAGGATGGAGGTGCCCCAAGCGAGGTGCTCGGCGCGCTCAGGCAATTCGACTAATTCAGTGAGCGGAAGCTGATTGGGGTCTTTCTTCAACGCCTCGATATACTCGGCCGCTGGTTGATCCAGCTTCAACGCCCGGGCGGAGTCATTGCACTCTAACACGACACCATCAAGACCCAGCACAAGGGCTGGACTTTGGAGCTGCTTGGAAAGCGATAGCGGGGCGGGAAATTTCTCCTTCGGCGCTTTCGCAGCGACCTCGGGTTTCGTAGCAAGTTCGTCAGCAGGTTTCCACGTTTCTTCAAAAGCGATCGTTACCCCGCCCACTTGGCCAGAACGGTAGCGCCACGGACGCACTTCCCAACGCATGTCCACCGGGCCATCAACGGACTGCACCTTCTCGCGACCACGCCGAGTTTCCCCATTGAGGCAACGTCGATAGATCCTGCGCCAGTTTGGGTGCAGCTTTGGAAAGAGCTCAAATTGAGTTCGACCAATGACCTCCTTGTTCTTGAGCCGGAACTGCTGAATCCAGCGCGGATTCGCCAAGAGATAGGTCAATTTCCTATCGAACATGGCGATGCCCACTGGAGCCTCGCGGCAGTAGATCGATTCCGGAGCTTCCTCTTCCTCGCCTTCAGGAGTATCACCGAACAGCGAAACGCGCGTGGTCTGCAGCATCTCAGAAGGCGCCGCGTCAGCCACGGTCGCTGAAACGATGTCGGTCTCATCTGGAGCCTGCATCGCGTTTGACGTCGGCATTTCACACCAACTCCGGAACGATGCGAGTCGCTGCTGCACCTCGTCCTCATCGAAAGGATAAGCGATGAGGTCATTCAGACCCATCTTGGCAACCAGACTTTGGCGTTGCGCGTCTTCACATCGACCCACACCGAGAATATAAGGAGACGCAATGGCCCGACTCCGGAGCCGTTCCACGAAAGCTTTCGCTTCGATCTGCTCGTCTTCTTTGATGGGGAGGACGATCAGCGCTTGGCCGTCATACAGCTTGGCCGCGTCCTCGAAATTCTCGCAGGCATTCACGGCTAGTCCGGCCTCCTTGAGAGGTCTGACCATACGCTCGAGCATGGCTGGACCACTCGCAATGAGGAGAGCCTTCTCGTAAGCTGATTTGCGTTCCGTAACTGCCACCATGACTATCAATATTGAGAATTCTCTCAGTCTGGAGAATAGGTGGCGAGCCCTTCAAGCTCAAGGCAAAGATTAGTGTCGGTTAATTATCTCGCAACTCTGCGACAGGCGGCATTCCCCGCCCTTCAGGCTTGGGAATAGACCTGGTTCTGCAGACACTATGCCGCATACTGCGTTACCTCCTGCTGCTCACCGCCTTGTCTTCTCTCTCCATCGCCCAGCAATCTCCTGAAGTCCTGCCGGACAAACGGATCACCTTCCGCTATCAAGCCACCAAGGCGTCCGAAGTGACGACCGTTGGACAATTCGGTCCCAAAGTGGCGCTCACGAAGAACGAGAAAGGGCTTTGGTCGGGAACCACCGCAGCACCAGTCGGGCCAGGCATCTTCGAATACCGATTCTCCGTGGACGGCGTGAATACGATCGATGCCCGCAATCGCGCGGTGAAGCCGCAGCGCTGGCCGAACACGAGCATCCTCCATGTGCCCGCCTCGCCTCCGGCACTGTGGGATCCCCAAGAGATTCCCCACGGCGCACTCCACTATCACGATTACCAATCCAAGGCTCTGAAAGGCATCTGGCGTCGACTCATCGTCCACACGCCACCCAATGCGGAAGGCCCCTTGCCCGTGCTCTATCTTGCTCATGGCTACAGCGATCAGGAAGAGACCTGGACCATCCACGGAAAGGCTCACTGGATTCTCGAGGCTCTCATCGCTCAGAAACAAGCCGTTCCTATGATCATCGTCATGCCGGATGCACACGCGATCCCACCCGGACGCGATGAATTCGACATCTATGCTCCTGAGAATTCCGCAGCCTTCTGTCAGGAACTCGTTCAAGATGTCATTCCATTAGTTGAAGCAACTTACCCCGTAAACCCTATAAGCAGCGCTCGGGCCTTTGCCGGTCTCTCCATGGGAGGGCATCACGCTCTCACGATTGCGATGCAGCACCACGCACAGTTCTCTCAAATCGGCGCCTTTAGCTCGGCTCCACCTAACAAAGAAACGATCGAAGCCGGTTTAGCCAAGGCAGAGACGATCAATCAAGACCTCAAACTGCTCTGGGTTGCCTGTGGCGACAAAGACTTTCTCTTCGAGAAGAACGAACTCGCCCATGCCGCTTTTGAGAAAGCCGGGCTGCAGCACGACTACTTGGCAACTAAAGGCGACGACCACTCCTGGCCCGTCTGGAGACGTTACCTGGCCGACTTTCTGCCCAAGCTCTTCCGGTAAACCAAGCGAAGGGAACTAGCCCGCAACGGTAGCCCCCCACTCTTCGCGGAACATCCGCACCCACTCGTGGATAAGTCCACCCTCTCCCTGGAGCGAGAAAGCGATCTCAGACGCACTAGCCCCATCATCGGTGTATTCCACGAACAGAAGGGAGCGATTGCACTGATCCTCAAAGACACCCGCATTCGGGGGAAACTTGAGATAAACCACATCACCATGATCCTTCTTCTGCGCTTCCGTTAGGAAGTCACTGATTGTCTCTTGGTGCGAGGTGAAAGCTTGGTAAGTATCGGTCATGAGTTAGGCTAACCCAGCAAGGTCGAGCATCGCTCCTGGTTCTAGACTGCGTCCGATTCTAATACAAGTCGCCGTCGGAAGTATTTCTACTTTCCTTCTAAAAAATTTATTAGTAGCTTGTCAGGTCCCGAGAGGCTGATTGTTAGCACGTCTAAACTAAATTAAACAGAATGCTATCATTCATACCTCAACGCATCAATAGGGTCGATGTTCGCAGCCTTAAATGCAGGATAAGCTCCGAAGACAACGCCCACGAGTGTACAGATACCTAAGCCATACGCGACCCAATCGAATGGTAATACCACAGGGGTTTTGAAGAAGAAGGAAAGGATGTTTCCCGTGCTCACTCCAAGAACCACGCCGACGATGCCACCAAGCAAACAGAGGATAACCGCTTCTACAATAAACTGAGTGAGGATCATCCGCTTACGCGCCCCGATCGCACGGCGCACCCCGATCTCTTTCGTGCGTTCGGTCACAGAAATGAGCATAATGTTCATGATGCCAATGCCCGCTGCAAGCAACGCAACCGAGCTGATCACGCTGACACCTGCCCGCACCGCAAAGGTCACCTCGCGAAACTGCTCCATGAGAGAGTCATTCGACACTATCTCAAAGTCGTCCGCCTCTCCCAGCGGCGTCCGTCTCAGCACGCGCATGATCCCACGCACTTCTTCCACGGTCTCTTCATAGAGTTCCTCCCCCGCTGCCTGTACCACAATGCCGAGGCTCACCCAGGGATTCGAATAACGCTGCAACCCCGTCGAGATCGGCACCGCGACAAAGCTATCTTCATCACCGCCCATCTGCCCTTTCTTTTCCAAAACACCGATGACCCGGTAGGCAAGCCCATCGAAGGTGATGCGATCACCCACCGCCTCGCTGTGCGGAAAGAGTTTCTTGGCCAATCCATTGCTCAGGACGCACACAAGCCGCGAGCTGTCGACATCCGCATCTTGGATCGGGCGGCCATCTTCAAGATCCCACACCCGCGCAGGAAAGACTTCCGGGGTGACGCCACGCAGAGAAATATCCGGATTGGTTTCTGCGAACTCGGAACGGACCGTGCCATTGGTGAAGCCTTCTTCGACGCCGATGCTAATGGGTAGTTTGGCCCGGCGAATAACCTCACGACATTGACGCCAAGTGATCGGCTCGCGCGCCCGCACTTTCCGTCGCTCTTTGCTAGAGCTAAAGAAGAAAGGAGGGGTACGTTTTACACGGAAAGTGTGTGGACCTAATTCGGAAAGGCTCTCTTGGGCATTCGTATCGAGTACGCGCAGCACCGTCATCACGACAATGATCGAGAAGACTCCTATCATAATGCCGAGCAAGGTGAGGCCCGATCGAAGCTTGTGCGAGACCACCGAATCGAGCGCCATGCTCAAACTCTCGCGAGTCTCGCCGATCAAGCGGTGCCAGCCCGAAGGGCGTCGGCGTCTATCTGTGGGATCACTCACTACGCAAGGCATCGACGGGTTTCATGCGCGCGGCACGGTGAGCTGGAAGGAAGCCAGCAATGATGCCGACCGTCGCTGAGATGGAGAGTGCTAGGGTCGCAATCGTGGGCGAGATCGTCGCGGGCAACCACTGCTTCGTGACTTGCGTCGCGCCCCAAGCGAGCGCCAAAGCTAACAAGCCACCAAAGACACAAATGGTGGCGGCCTCCGCCAGAAACTGCGTAAGAATGGCGCGATACTTCGCTCCAAGCGCTTTGCGCACGCCAATCTCTTGGGTCCGTTCTGTGACGGAAACGAACATCACATTCATGATGCCAATGCCACCGACAAAGAGCGACAACCCGGTGATGAAGAGCCCTGCAGAACCCGCAATCGCGGAGAACTTGCCGAAAGTGTCGAGCAACGACTGCTGATTGTTGATCGAGAAATCATCGTCCTCCCCAAGCGGAACCTTGCGGATCGCACGCATGATCCAACGCAACTCTTCTTGGACTTCCTCCATCGGCGCGTCCGTGCCCACTTTGACAGTCAAGGTCACTTCTGGATTGCTAACAAAATCACCCGCCAAGCGCGTCAGCGGAACGGTCACCTGATTGTCCAAATCGCCAAAGGCGAAATTACCTACTCTAGCAGACACACCTATTACTTGATAACGAGCATTCCCAATGGCCACCCATTCGCCAACCCCATCTCCTCGCGGAAATAAGCTCTCTGACAGGGTGGCTCCTAAAATACACACTGGCCGCGCGCCATCCACTTCAGCTTCATTGAGATAACGACCATCGGAGAGATCCACACCATGGACCTGCGCGCTCGAAGCAAGCACGCCACTCACATTCACACCGCTAGCCGTCCGATCCTCAAACTTGACCGTCTCATTCGCCCGACTCTCCATCGAGACCGCTTCCGCCATCGTCGCACGTTCTTCCAAACGCTTGCCTTGAGCCATGGTGATCGGCTGACGCGCACGAATCTTCCACCATTCATCCGTGGGCCCCCAACTGAAGCGTTGAATGTACAACACATCACTCCCAATCGCGGAAATGCTATTCGTGAACGCGTTGTTCAATCCTTCAATGGCCGTCGCCATGAGCGTCACCGTAAAGACACCGATCACGATACCCAACGTCGCCAAGGCCGAGCGCAACTTGTGCGCCCGCACGGCTTCCAACGCAATGCGCAAGCCTTCGCCGAGTTCGTGGAGGATTCTCATGGATAGAGTTCTGCAGACTCGCCTCGCCAGCGTCAGAATCAAACCGATCCTCTGTAGTGTTCTGTAGAAGGCGGCAGGGGATGTGAACGGCGATCGCTTAAACGACCTCCTCATCTGTGCCGTAGACCGCATTGCCTGGATGCAAGGGCTCAGTCCTGAAGCTCGGCTGGACGTCAATGAAGACATGTTCCCAGACATCTGGGAAGCTGCCCTGAGCGAAGCCGACTCTATGGACTCGATCGAGCCCTAACACTAACAAGGCCACGGAAGTAACCTTCCCACGTCGCACGGACGACAACGGTCCCATCGACTGGATCCCAGCTTGGGAAAGTCACCAACTCGCCGACGCCGAGTCTACCACTATCGGCGCGACCATCGGCAATTTCCAAACCACGACGGCACGTTGGCGCACCTTCACCCCGAGCACCTTCGCCCGCATTTGGGTTCAATTTACGGAGTAACAGCACTCACCTTCACAGAGCTATATTCGTGCCCATTCGTAGTTTACCAGAGTGACGCGACGTCTCCAACTTTGATCTCGCATTAGAAACCCCGCGCGATCTACGCTAGGGCATGTCGTCGCGCATCTTCGTCTCCGCCGCATCCAAGGAATTCCGTTCCCTGCGCGAGCGGCTAGCAGCCTCGCTGCAGCAAGCAGGCTTCGAGATTGAACATCAGAACATCTTTCCACAGACCAGTGCCGATACGGTGCGCACGCTTGCCGACCTGCTGAAAGATTGTTGCTTGGTCATTCACCTCGTCAATCATCAGCTAGGTTCGGTGGCCAATGAGTTAGCCCTGACAGACTTGCTACACAGCATCCCCGCCGAGGACTTCTTGCCAAAGCACCCCGAGCTGCGGAAGGCGCTGGGAGATTTGTCAGGCATCACCTACACCCAGTGGGAAGCCTTCTTCGCCTTGCACTTTGGCGTGCCGAAATTCCTTTACCACACGGCCGAGCATTTCCTGGGTCGCGAGGACGAGCTGAAACTGCTCGATAGTAATTGGGACGAGGCCTAGTGCATCACTGCGGAAGTTAGCGATAGGGTCGCGTATTCAGAGTAGTAGGCCTGGAAATAATAGAGTAAAGGAAAGACCTGTACTATTACCATAATCTGCGTATATGCCGAGTCCGCGATGGCACCCATGTTTAAAAATCAAAATCGATCACGGAAGACTAACGCTGACCTGTCTCGAGGCCGAGGATCCTTGGCGCTGTCTCGCAAAGCAAGTGCTCCTTATCGGCTCGTGCAACGCTCAATGATCATTCTTGCTGCTGCTCGTGGTTTGCCTGGATTTGCGATTGCTCAGCAACTCAATATTCGAATTAACACTGTCTCACGATAGTGCCAACGGTGGCGTAACACTTCCGACGATCATGAAATTGGCGTCGAGGTCCGGCTGTCTGACATGCCACGCAAAGGAGCTCCGCCACGATTCTCCGCTGAACAATGCGTGGCCATCGTGGCCAAAGCATGTGAATTGCCGACAAGCTGTGGGCGACCGATTGAGCAATGGACTCTGCGAGAGCTCAAGGACGAAGTGCAGAATGAAGGTATCGTAGAGAGCATCTCTGAGAGGCAA
>CALLLI010000315.1 GCA_938082635.1 uncultured Verrucomicrobiales bacterium | reverse complement strand
TTTAACATTGATCTTGTAGCGCTGCTGACAGCTAGCTTTCTGCCGATCCAGCGCCGGTTGACTAGCGGTGGCGAGACTGACAGCCATATTCTGACAGAGCACTCGCGCATGGAAGTCTTGGTAAACCGAATGAACTGTCTTCCCTGTCCAGTTTTCCACTTCGATTTTTCGCCGGTCACACCCGCGTGAAGTTGCTCGCTGGTGTCCAATTTGGCTTCTGACATTTCAAGCGAATGTCAGGTAAGGCGAACTCGTTTCGAAGAATTACGATGTCCGCTAGTAATTTTGCCGAGCACTTTAAACATTGTCACAATCGATTGCGATTGAGGAAGCCTGCGGCTTTCCTTCTCAATTTAGGCTGACAAGGCCTCATACCAAAACCTCCATCGATTCGACGGCAGTCTCGACTGTAAGTCTATCGCGCTCTCCCTCGAGCTGCGCTCCTAACTCTCTTTCGCCTTGCAGAGAATCGCAGGAGTGAGTGCGCGCCCTGTGCGCCGCACTGAAACCCCTGATTCACCAACTCCTTTAGGAGGAGATGGCAAATCAGGTATTCGAAAGAATGATTTCAGTCGAACCTAACGACTATGCAGCTTCGACTTTCTCAGCGCATGGGCCCTTTTGGCCCTGACCAACTTCAAATTTCACCTTCTGGCCTTCATCGAGGTTCGCGTATCCAGAACCCTGAATTGCAGAGTGGTGAACGAAAAGATCTTTTCCGCCATCATCGGGTGTGATGAAGCCGAAACCTTTGTCTGGATTGAACCATTTAACTATACCTGTACTCATATTTTCTTAATTTAGTTTGTCCCAGTCCTGCGAACCTCTATTCTGAGAAGCTGCGACTGGTTGGAGAGCTTGGAACTTGGGGGCAATTTGTCAATTGCGACTCTTAGCCACTCTCAAATTGTTGAATTCTCCAATATCTTGATTCACCACGATGAGTTTCGGGTCTCTGGCCATTCTGGATTGGGGGCATAGAGCCCCTTTGCAGGCCATAGGAGAGGCTCCCAATGCTCGGTGGCCTGAGTATCTAAAGCCGCATCGCCTTCGCTGGGTGAGAGATTCGTTCCCTTTCCGGCAGGTTATCGAGTGCCGATCCCGCATCGGTGCTGCAGAGAAATCCAAGATCCTCAAGCGTCACGCCGTTCATACTTCGACAAGCGGTGGCAGCGAAGAGGTAGGCATTGTTGACTTTGCCCTGCAGTCCTTGCCTTTATGGTGCTGCCTTCAAGCAGTGAAGCTGCCGCTGGGTAGCTTGAATTTGCGGTAGAAGACTGCTGCGTTGGCTGCGCTGTCGTTTCCAAGCCTTTCAGAGGACAATTTAAACATCTATGGCGCTCGAAGAAATTGAACTCGACCTCTCCGAAGAGGATGTCCCGGCGGACATTGAGTCGCTCATCGACGAATCGGATAAGCGCATCGATGCGTTCTACGCGGCTGGTGAGAACAAGCGGGCACCGAAATATGTCCCAAGTGATCCCGTTCTATTTTACAAAGGGCTCGAGTACGTCACGAAGAATGACCTTCCTCACGGGCGGGTGTTTTGTGAATGGGGAAGCGGGTTCGGAGTTTGCGCCTGCCTCGCAGCAAAGCTGGGCTACGAATCCTACGGACTGGAAATCAATCCGAACCTGGCAGCCTACTCGAGAGAAATGGCTGATGATCTCGGCATCAAGGTTCAGGTCCTGGAAACGAGCTACGTGCCGGAGGAATACGAATCCTATGAAGGCATCGGCGGCGAATACTTGATCAAGAACGAAAGGGTAGACTCAAGATACGCTCAGGTTGTCTCTGAACTTACCTATGAAGGCATGGATCTTGAGATCGCGGACATCGACGTTTTTTTCGCGTATCCCTGGCCAATGGAGCAAGAATTCATGCAGGAATTGTTCGACGAAATCGCGGTCGAAGGAGCCATCCTCATCTGCTATCACAAAGCCGGGGAGATGTATGCCTATCGCAAACGAGGAGAAGGCCTCTGATTAAGTTTTCTGCGCTAAATCGAAGGATAGCAAAGACCTGGCGCGGAGAAAGGAGATCGCATTGTGGTTCGCCGGAGGAAAGGAGTCTTGGCATTGAGTGGCTCAGTCGTTATGTTTTTAACTTGTGAAGGATGGAATAACCTTAGTGCTATCGATGACAGCAGGCGTCGTTGGCTTTCTCCTCGCGCCTCGCGAAGCGGGTGTTTCTGCTGATGCTTCTTTGCCTGCGGAAGGCAGACGGCTGGTGACGTTGTCTGAAGCGTCCGTTCTTCAAGTTCCCAATGTCGATGTGATCTTGGAAGCCCGGGGTGGGGCGAAACTGCTGCTCTTGGTCGCGGCGCTGCCGAAGATGGATGGCGCTGAAGTGACCTTGCTGTGTCGAAGATTGATAGATCAGGACGAGCGGGGTGACCTTGCCATGACGGCTGCGGTTCGACTTGTTCTAGATCAGTGGTTGGCATTGGATCCGGAGGCCGTGGTGGGCTTTGTGAAGAAGAACCGAGGTCCACGTGTGCCGCCGCTGGGTGCTCTTCTTCGGCAATGGCAGGTTATTGATGCCTCGGCCGCGTTTGCTTGGGCCGCTGCCAATGGACAGACGGGCAACGGTTCTCCAGCGAGTCTCTGTCGAGATCGCTTTCGCGAACTGGTTGGAAGTGATCGGCAAGCAGCGCTCCAAGAGGCAAGTCGTTTGACGGAACATCAAGACGTCGCATACGTGGCGATTGTGGAAACGTGGGCAAAGGAGGAGCCAGAAGCGGCCATTCGTTGGGCCTCAGCGTTGACTGATCCGGCCGTGCGGAAACGCGTCTTGCTTGCACTGTTAGATACTCTGGCGGAATCCGATGATATGGATCGTGCCATTGAATTGGCCAAGAAGTGGGATGATCCGGGCTTGGTGGATTTTGGTTACTATTCCAAGTTTATGCCGGAGTGGATCGAGTCTGATGAGGCAGGCGTTGGTGCCTGGTTTGGTTCTGCGGTTAAGGATGTAGAGTCAGCTAAAGCTCTGTTAGAGAATCGGTGGGTGCAGAGCTTTGGGTATGGTGAAGACTCTCACAAAGATAGAAGATACCCGCTCTTCGCTCTCTCTGCGATGACGGCGGCGTCTCATTGGTTGGTGGGAGCTGAGGATATGTACGTCAATCAGGTGAGGCAGATGCTTGGTAAGGCCATGCGAGATGTTGCACGCGAGGATCCTCAATCGGCCAGCAAGTATTTGACTCGGCTGGCACCACAGGTTCTTAGTGCTTCCGTTATCTCAAGGTATCTTGAGGGCTGGTCGACCACGGAACCTGAGAAGGCACTGGCATTTGCAGAGAAACTCCCGAATCAGTATCGAAGAGAGAGAACGTTCGCCCGGAACTTTCGTTCGCACTCCATCCATATCGTTGTCGAGCAATGGGGAGAAAGCGACCCATCAGCGGCTGCTCAGTATGTCGATTCTAAAACAGAGTTCTATGGGACCACGGTTGCGAAAGCCTGGGCTAAGCAGGACCCGCAGGCGGCGCTCGATTGGATGGCTACGAAGTCGCCGGAAGAGCAAGTTGCCCTGCTAAAAGCTTCCATCAGCCAGATTATTCCTCACGACCTTGAAACGGGCCTTGAATTGATCGAGCGGCTTCCAGCTGAGGATCAGCGACCGCACCGGCGCACTGCCATGCACGAATGGATCGGGCAGAGCGTGGAGGAGGCGAGTGATTACATGCGTGCTTTTGAGTCAGATGAGGACTATCAAGATCCCTTTGGTGCGTTGGCGCGAGCTTGGGACGAGGACAATCTGCCCGCACTGGGTGATTATCTCAAGACCCTCGAGGCGGGCAAGAACCGTGATGCTGCGGTGGTGGCGCTGTCTCAGCGATTGATTAACCGAGCAGATCCTGACTTTCCGTTAGCCTTCGAATGGGTTGAATTCATCGATGATGCCGAGCTTCGTGTAGCACGAAGCAATTGGATGGACGAAATCTGGCGAAACAAGTCTCCTGCCGCACCGACACCTACAGGAAAGGACCGGCCATGAAGCGATTCGTTTCTTGTCTATGCATGTTAGTTGCTGGTGGACTTCTTGGTCATTTGATCAAGAAGTCTCCGAAGATGGTTCATGATCCAGGTGGTTCCGAGTTCTTGGTCACTCGAGAAGGGGATCGCTCTGACCGATCTCGTGATTTGTTGAGGAACCACCTTACGGCTTGGCCTGACATGAAGACAGGTTTGGAGTTTGAAGCGCATTGGAAAGAATTCCAGGCGTTGGCACCACGCCCTGGCGAAGTCTTGAAGCGGTTGTTGGCGGCGCAGTGGGTTGTTGAAGATGGCCCTAGCGCGATCGCCTTTGCGCTGACGTTGCAGGGAGAGGATCGCCGTTTCTTTCTGGCAGAGATTCTCGAGCGCGATGCGAAGCTGGGACTGGCTCATCTTTCTGAGATGGCGTTACATGAAGGTTGGATCTCAAGAACGGCACAGACCTGGCTTTTGAATGCTAGCGAGGGAGATTCTGAGAAGATGCTCCGTCTTGTGCAGGAGCACAAGCTTGGGACGATCAATCCCTCGCTTGCCGCTTTCGCGCATCCTCACCGTGCGTTGGCGGAGGCTGAGGAGATCGACGATCCCAAGGAGCGAGGAAAGGCGATCAGCGCGATTTGTATGGCCTGGTACGAGCGCGAGCCAGAAGCGGCTTGGATCTACGCTCGGGATCATTTGCCGCCTCGGTCTTGGAGCGGCGTTTCCTACCAGATGTTTGATAATTGGATGCGACGCGATGCCCGGGCTGCCTTTCCCCATCGCAATGACTTGTCCATGGTCGATACCGATCCGACTTATTGGTATGAGCGTCTAGGAAGCCACTGGCCGAAAGCTTCTATTGATGAACTCTTGCGCGTCACTCGCGAAGTACCCCCCGGTGAGTCGCGCTCCATCTTTGTCGCTGGCCTTGCCTATCTCCCAAAGCAGCCAGAGACGGTCGATGGCTGCCTCGACCTTCTCCAGCTTGTGCCAAACGAGGCAAATGCTAGAAGTGCTCTCCTCCAACGCATCAAGGAATTGCAGGTTGAAGCACATGGTGTGGATGCGGCTAAGGAATGGGCCCAAACGATTCCTGATTCGGTGGAGCGCCAATCGGTGATGCGCTCACTGCCTAACTACGAACCTGATTTGGAAGAAACGATGAGCCTGCTTCAGGAGGGGAAGGATGGATTGGGGCCAGCAGAGTTGATCAGGGATGTGGTGAAATCTCCCAACGTCACGTTGTCCCAGCTAGATGAGTGGCTTGGCCGTCTTCCTGACGCTCTTCGAGAGGACGGTTTGGAGACCGTTCTAACAACGTTGTCTCCTAGCGATGCCTTGGACTATGTGGATCGCTTTCTTGGTGATGGCCCTAATTGGGAAAGTAAGCGCCTCGAGGCCATCCGCCGTGGCTTCGACGCAGAGAAGGGAGATCGCAGCAAGTGGCTCGACGCGGTCTTGGACACCGACGCGGACAACTCTAATCTTGATCAATTGCTCACACGTTGGATCAAGAAGGATCCTTTGGCTGCTGAAGCTTGGACAAAGCGGCAGGATCATCTTGCGGTGGAGGAAGCTTTCGTTTCCTACCAACTTGAAGCACGTCTTAAGCAGCCTAAGCAAGATTGGACGGCCCTTCTTGAGAAGGCAGGAGAACTCCAGTCTCCACGGGCGATGCGCGCGAAGATCTATCGGCAATGGGCGCGAGCGGATCCTGAGGCGGCTCTAGGTGCCCTTGATCAATTCGATGACGTGCGTCAGAGAGATCGGATTTGCACGGAAGCGGAGCAGCACCGATCGCTGGTGGAGGCTATTGGGAGCTTAGGGACTAACTAGCGTTTCTTTGGGCCGTGTGTGGGATCATCGCGGCCATCGAAATACTTGTCGCGGATCCATTTGGGCTGCCAGACGTCGAGGGTGCGCTTAGCATTGTCGTAAATTGGTTCCTTTGGGTCGGGGGACTCGACGCGGAGTGGGTCTTTGTCGCCGAGCCGAGTTCGCCAGGATTCCATGAGGGCGGTCATGCTTTCTATCTGTGGTTCATTCGCCGTGTTGTTGGCGAGGTTGTTTGTTTCGTGAGGGTCAGATTTTAGGTCGAAGAGGAGGCGATGGTTGATCTTTGGGTAGATGTGCAATTTCCATTGGCCGTCGCTGACTGCGCGCTGGTTGTTCTGGAATGGGAGGAAGACGGAGTCTCGAACATGCGTTGCTTTTCCGCTTATGATAGGATTTAGGTCTTTGGCATCGGTTCCATTAGGCGCGTTTACACCCGCGAACCCGCAGACGGTGGCGTAGAGGTCGTGGACGTAGGTGAAGGTCTCGCTTGAGGCACCACCGGGGATGCCGGGACCGCGTATGATGAGCGGGCAACGCATGCTTTGCTCGTAGACGTTCTGTTTGCCGAGCAAACCGTGGCTGCCCATGGCAAGCCCGTGGTCTGCGGTGTAGACAATGTAAGTATTGTCGGCGTGAGGGGTCCCTTCGAGCGCCTTCATGATGCGGCCGACTTGCTCGTCGAGATGGGTGACGAGGCCGTAGTATTCGCAGAGCTGATCGCTGACGACTTTCTCCGTTCGCGGCCACGGTGCGAGCCCTTCATCACGGCCTGAGGTTGCTTGCGGTGCGTTTTTGAAAGGGTGCTTAGGCAGGAAGTTCTTCGGCAGCGGTGGGCACTTGTCGTAGTAGATTTGGCGGTACTTCTCAGGCGGGTTGCGTGGGTCGTGCGGTGCCATGAAGGCGACATAGAGGAAGAACGGGTTCTTCGTGTCGGCGGTCTCGATGTACTCGATCGCGGCATCCGCGAAGACTGTGCTAGAAAAACCGCCCGCAGCGCGCTTTGGACTTAGGTTTCCGTCAGAGAGGTCTTGCACAACGAAGTCGGCGTGGTTGGCCATGCCGCCCATGTAGACGGACGTTCCTGAGGTGAAGGCTTGTTGAAGCGTGGCTTTGCCGTTGTGCCATTTGCCGACGATGAAGTTCTGGTAGTTGGCTTCCGATGCCAATCGAGACGGGAGCAACGGCAAGCCCTTCCAGTCCGAGGCCACTCGTTTGCCGGGGATGCGCATCCAGTGGCGCCCGGTCATGAGCATGGCGCGACTGGCGACACACACCGCACCGCTGAAGGAGCCGGCGCAGTAGTTGCGCCGGAAGCTGAAACCCTCCTTGCTGAGCTGGTCGAGATTGGGTGTCTGGATGTGTGGGTTGCCGTGGGCTCCTACCGTGTCTGCTCGCTGGTCGTCGGCGAAAAGGAAGATGATGTTGGGACGATCGGCGGCGTTGGCTGTCGCCAACAGGAGCGTCGTGATGAGAAGGGCTCTGAACATTCCTTAGCCAATCATTGTTGGCCGGAAAATCCAGGGCGACAAGAGAGTCGCCTTTCCTTGATGAGTGCCTTCGCGTTAGACCGCAGGAGGCCTGCCTTGGCCGACGCCGTAGGCTTCGAAGCCGATCTCGCGGAGTTTCTCGAGGTCCGAGATGTTGCGTCCGTCGAAGAAGAAGGCGGGCTTGGGCATGTAGTCGTAGATCTTTGCGAAGTCCTGCTCGGCGAAAGTGTCCCATTCGGTCAGAATGGCGATTGCGTGGGCGCCTGAGGCGGCTTCTTCGGCTGATTGACAGATATGCACATTGTCGTCATTGGCGATGCTCCCGAGGTCTTCGAAGATGCGTTCTTTCGAGACCTGTGGGTCGAAGATGTTGAGTTGCGCTTGCTCTCCGAGGAGGTTCTGGCAGACGGCGATGGCGGCGGATTCGCGCGTGTCATCGGTGTCCTTCTTAAAGGCGAAGCCCCAGATGGCGATCGTCTTCGAGGAAACCGTGTTGAACATGGTGCCAACGATGCGTTCATAGAAACGACGTTTCTGATAGTCATTCATTTTGACCACTTGCTCCCAGTAGTCGGCTACTTCTTGTAGGCCGTAATGTTCGCAGAGGTAGACGAGGTTGAGGATGTCTTTCTGGAAACAAGAGCCGCCGAAGCCGACGGAGGCTTTGAGGAATTTGGGGCCGATGCGGCTGTCGGTGCCGATAGCGTGAGCGACTTCGTCGACTTCTGCGTTGGTAGCCTCACAGAGTGCCGAAATGGCATTGATAGAAGAAATGCGTTGTGCGAGGAAGGCGTTGGCTGTGAGTTTGGAGAGTTCGGATGACCAGAGATTGGTCGTGAGGACACGCTCGCGGGGTATCCATCGGGCATAAATGCTAGCGAGTTTCTCAACGGAATCGTCACACTCGCCACCGATGAGAACGCGATCGGGTTCTGTTAGGTCTTCAATGGCGGTGCCTTCTGCGAGGAACTCGGGATTGGAGAGGACCTCGAAGCTTGCTTGGGCATTTCCGGCTTTGAGAATGCGCTTGATCGAGTTGGCGGTGCGCACCGGGATGGTAGATTTCTCGACGATGATCTTGTCCGTGGTGGCAATGGAGGCGATCCGGCGTGCGCAAGTCTCGATGTAGCGGAGGTCAGCAGCACGTCCGGCACCAACACCGAAGGTCTTGGTGGGCGTGCCGACGCAGATGAAGATGATGTCACCTTCGAGGATGGCCTTGTCGACATTGGTATCGAAGAAGAGGTTCTGCCCACGGCGTCCTTTGACGATGTCATCGAGCCCGGGCTCGTGAATGGGCAATGTGTCCGAGTTCCAAGCGGCAATTCTGGTCTCATTCACATCCACCACGGTGACAGTGATGTCGTGACACTGGTGGGCGATCATCGCCATGGTTGGTCCGCCCACGTAACCTGCGCCAATGCAGCAAATCTTCATAATGGCAGTAGATCGCATGTAGAAATTGGTTACCAAGAAGGAAATGAGATTTCTGGAAATGTTTCATTCCTTTGCGTCTCTGGACCCTTAAAAGGGTGGATAGAGCTAGGCGTCGAGCCACTCTCGTGCCTGAGAGAGGTCGCGATCGATCTGCTCCCTCAGCTCGGGAAGACCTGCAAAGCGCTGCTCTGGTCTGAGCTGGTGCAGCAAGGTGGCTTCCGCAATTTGTCCGTAGAGATCACCTTCCCAATCGAGCAGGTGTACTTCAAAGCGCAGGGCTTGTTCTCGACTTACGGTTGGACGAATGCCAAGGTTGGCAATGCCTGGGCGATTCTCATGAGAGATGAGGCGGACGATGTAGACGCCGTAGGGCGGCAGTGCCTGGGTGGCGATGTCGAGATTTGCGGTGGGGAACCCAAGCTGCCTGCCGAGGTGGTCTCCGTGGACAACTTCTCCGTAGAGACTGTAGGGACGGCCAAGAAGTCCTTCAGTGGTAGCGAGGTCACCTTGGCTGATCGCGTGGCGAATTGTCGTGCTGCTTATTCGGGTATCATCCTCTAACACCGGAGCGATTCCGTGAACTTTGAATCCGTGCTCTGCGCCAAGCTCTTGTAAGAGTGTCAGATTGCCATGCCGTCCTTTGCCGAATGCCCAGTCGGTACCGACATGGATGCTCGCTAGTTGGCAGGTTGAGTTTAGTTTTTCAATGAAAGCCTCTGCGGTGAGGCTCGCCATGGCTCGATCAAATGGGATGGCTAGGGTAGTCTCGATGCCTTGTCTCTCGAACAGTGTTGCTTGGTGAGAGAGTGGGGTGAGACGTTTAGGAGCTTTGTCAGGCGCAAGGACTTCAGCCGGATGCGGATGGAACGTGGCGACGACCGGGTTCCCTCCGGTACTGTTTGCCGATGTACGCGCGCTTTGGAGGACGGCCTGGTGCCCGCGGTGAACTCCGTCAAAGACACCGATGGCAACATGCACTGGACCGTCGAGGCTACCCAGAGCATCGATGGTCGAGAGAATGGCCATGATGCTAGGCGCCGCGTAACCGTGAGACTTCGGGCAGGCTGATGAGCATGGGGCCAAGCTCGATCGGGCCGAGTTCGCGCATGGCTGCGACGGTGACGGAGCGTTCGAGATTGAAGTTGCCGGAGCGGGTACGGCGTAGAGCAGAGAGATGAGCGCCACATCCTAGCTCTTTGCCAACTTCATCTGCGTAAGTGCGGACGTAGAAGCCCTTGCTGCAGATGACGCGGAAATCGATCTCGGGCAGGGCGAGGCGTAGGATATTGTAGCCGAACACGTGTACAAGACGTGGCTCGCGTTCGACCGTTTTGCCTTGGCGGGCGAGCTTGTAGAGGGGCACGCCGTCCTTCTTGATGGCGGAGACCATGGGAGGCGTCTGATAGAAGTCTCCCTGCATGGTTTCGAAGGGGGCACGCACTTCGGCTTCTGTCAGCTCAGGTACGGGCTTCTCTTCTAGGATCTTGCCCTCCTTGTCTTGAGTATCGGTGGTGGTACCGAGTGTGACGGTGCCTTCGTATTCTTTGTCCTCACTCATCAAGAGGTCTTGGATCTTTGTGGCGCGACCGATGACGAGGATGAGCAGACCGGTGGCCATGGGATCGAGCGTGCCACAGTGACCGATCTTCTTGATGCCGAGACGTTTCCGAGCGAGGCTGACCACGTCATGCGAAGTCATGCCAGGTTCTTTGTCGACTAGCAAGACTCCATCAACCGATTCCTTCGAGTGCATCATATACTTGGGTAAGAAATTTAGATTCAGCGGTTTCGATGGGGCCTGTCATGCGAGCGCCCGCTGCGAGTTTGTGACCGCCGCCGCCGAAGTGACCACACACTTGGCCGACGTCAACACGGTCATCTTTAGAACGTGAACTCACTCGGATCTTTCCTGTGTCGAGTTCTTCAAAGAAGACGGCGACATGGACGCCTTGGATAGAGCGAAGATGGTCAATCAGCCCTTCGCTGTCATCGAGTTCTAACCCTAACCGTTGTACGGTTTCTTGAGTGAGGCGCCAACTCGCGACTTTGCCGTCGCCAGTGACCTTCAGTGAATTAAGTAGCTCGCGAAGTAGTTCGATCCGGCGGAAAGGAAAGTTCTCGTAGAGCAGCTGATTGATTTCTCCGATGCGTACCCCTTTCTCCAGCAGACTTGCGCCAATGCGGTAGGTCTTCGCGGTGGTGCTAGGGAATTGGAATGAGCCGGTATCCGTGGAAATGGCTGCGTAGAGATTCTCAGCAGACGCCTGTGGAATAGGCATCTCGGTGGAGTCCAAGAAGTCGTAAAGGATTTCGCCAGTAGCAGGAGCGTTCGAATCAATGTGATTCAGGTTGGCGTAGCGTGGATTGGTGATGTGGTGATCGATGTTGATCCAGTGGGGGATGCCAGCAACGGCGGCATTCACCTTTTCTCCAAGACGCGGTTTGGTGGCGGTATCGAGTGCGAAGACGACCTCAGCATCGATCTCTGTGGAGAGATCGGGTGTCTTAATGAAATCTGTCCCCGGTAGAAAGGCGAGGCTGCTGGGAACGCCGTCTTCGGTGAGCAGGGTGACTTCTTTGCCTAACTCTAACAAGCTGTGAGCGAGTCCTAGCTGAGATCCAATGGCATCGGCATCCGGACGGACATGGCTGAGCAAGACAAAGCGATCATGCGCATCGATTTGTTCGCGAATAGTGGCAAAGGAAACGTTCTCCGTAGTCATGGTGTCTCTTTTCTCTATTTGAACGTGCCCGTTTCTGGGGGCAATTCGTCGGGGATCTCAATGTCTTCCATGATAGAGATCACGGACGTCCCACGGGCGACCGAGTCATCCATGCGGAACATGAGCTGGGGCGTTTCTCGTAAGGTGATGCGTTTGGCGATGCGCCCTTGAATGAACCCGCGACGCTTGGCCATCTGGCCGAGTGCGCGTTCGCGGTCTTTGTCAGAGCCGAGAACGCCGACATAGACCATGGCCTGCTTGAGATCCGTGGTGATCTCAACTCCATTGACGGTGACGAGCGCGTTGATGAAGTCTAAGTCCTTTTGGAAGATCAGACTGATCTCCTGCTTGAGGAGTTCGTTCACACGTTTGAGACGTTGGCTCATGGCGATGAGTAGGGACTAGGTTATGGCCTGGAAGAGGTCCAGCTAACGACAGCGAGGCGTCTAAGTGTTAGAGCTTTTGTTCAAGCCTCTCGAGTTCGTAGCACTCGATGATGTCGTCCTTCTTATACTCGACAAAGTCTCCGAGACGGACACCGCATTCGAGGCCATTGCGAACTTCCTTCACGTCTTCCTTGAATCGGCGGAGGGTTGCGAACCCGCCATCGAATACAGGCTGATCATCGCGGATGACGCGAGCGCGTGCATTGCGCTGCAGGCGACCGTTCGTCACCACACAACCAGCCACGATACCGCGAGAGAGTTTGAAGACGTCGAGCACCTTGGCGTGTCCCAAGGTATTCTCACGATGCTCAGGATCGAGCATGCCGAGCATGCCTTCTGTCACCTGATCGATGAGTTCGTAGATGATACTATAGAGTTTTACCTGGACGCCTTCGCGTTTGGCAACCTTCACGGCTTTGCCTTCAACTTTCACATTGAATCCTAACACAACGGCATCTGAGGCGCTGGCCAGAAGAATGTCCGATTCCGAAATGGCACCGGCGGCACTGTGAATGATGTCTAGAGTGATTTTCTCACTCACGATTTCAGCAAGCGCACCTTGGATGGCCTGAGAAGAACCTTGGACGTCCGTTTTGAGAACGGCCTTGAAGACCTTCTTCTCGCCTTCGGCAAGATTGGTCAGCAATGTCTCGAGGGTCGACTTCTTACGCTTGACGAGCTTCTCTTGACGCATCTCGTGCTGGCGCTCATCGCTGAGTTTCTTCGCCGCACGCTCGGTCTCCATCTCGACGATTTCATCACCGACATTTGGAAGGCCGCTGAAGCCTAACAGTTCTATTGGAAGTGCCGGGCCGGCTTCGGTGATTGCTTCTCCTTGGTCGTTGAGCAAGCTCTTCACCTTGCCGTGGAACGGACCACAGATGAATGGCGTGCCGACTTTGATCGTGCCCATTTGCACGACGACGGAAGCAGTTGGGCCCTTGCCGGGCTGCATGCTGGACTCGATGATGGTGCCGCGAGCAGGGACTTCTGGATTCGAGCGCAGCTCGAGCACCTCGGCTTGAAGCGCCATCATGTCTAATAACTTATCGACTCCGTCGCCGGTGGCTGCGGATACTTCCAAGGCCATGGTGGTTCCGCCCCAATCTTCAGGAGCGAGATCGTTTTCTTGCATTTGGATGCGCACTTTGTTGGCGTCCGCTGCAGGTAAATCACACTTATTGATCGCCACCATGATGGTGACACCAGCTGCCTTGGCGTGATTCATGGCCTCAATGGTCTGGGGCATGAAGCCGTCATCCGCTGCGATCACGAGCACGACAATGTCAGTCACCATGGCACCGCGGGCGCGCATCTGGGTGAAGGCTGCGTGACCAGGGGTGTCTAGGAAGGTGATATGGCGATCGCCCACGGCGACGCTGTAAGCACCGATATGCTGGGTGATGCCGCCTGCTTCACCACTGGTGACGCGTGCATCGCGGATGCGGTCTAGCAAAGAAGTCTTTCCGTGGTCCACATGACCCATGAAGGTGATGATTGGCGCGCGGAGCTTAAGCTCTTCTTCCGGCTGCTCTTCTTCCTTCGGTGCTTCAGGTTCTTCGACGATTTCTTCGACCTTGTGAACGCCTTTGCCCTTCTCGCGTTTCTCTTTCTCGAAGGAGAAACCGTAGACTTCGCACACCTTTGCGGCGACGTCGGGTTCGATTGATTTGTTAGCGCTGACAAAGACCTCAAGCTTCATCAACTCGGCGATGAGCTTGAAAGGTTTCAGGCCCATACGGTCGGCCAATTCCTTGACGATGATCGGAGGCTTGATGTTGATGATCTTCTCATCGTCCTGGTCGTCGTCGTCGTCGTCGTCGTCGTCAAAATCGGCTTTGTCAGCTGGCTCTAGCGCTTCCTCCGGTTCCGGCTCCTTGACTTTGACTGGCAACATCGCTTTCTCTTTCTCTGCGTGGATGGCAGAAATCGGAGGGAGGATGGACGATGACTTCTTGGCTGTAGCTCGCTTCTTCTTTGCTGGAGCGTTCTTCTTTGCTTCGGCCTTGTTCTCGACTTCCTCGAACAGATTTAGTGCGGCTGCTTTACGATCTGCGAGAGTTTCTTTCTCCTCTACAGGTGCCTTCTCTTCGGCAGATGCATCCCCTGCCGCTTTCTTGGCGGCAATGGTGGTCTTCTTCTTGGCGGCTTTCTTCCGAACGCGCTTCTTCTTGGGTGGATCGATTAAATCGAGCACCTCTTCTTTTTCTTCAGGAGCAGCTGCCTCAGGCTCGGCTTCGGGAGAAGCCTGCTGCTCTTGATCTTCGCTTTTGGTTCGTTTCTTCGCTGCCATTCGAATGGTCGTTGTTGGGAGAGAGCCGTCATTGCATTACGCAGTGGAGGCTTCAAATTGGTCCTTGGCTCGCTTATGGATCGCGGCCGCCTCTTCAGCGCTGACTTCGAGGATATCTGCGATTTCCTCGGGATCTGCTTCAGTGGCAATGGTTTCGAGATTCACCATGCCGCTCGTGACAAACACATTGGCCATTTCTGGGGTGATCTCGAGGGCGGTGACAAGAGCGTCAGCCGCTTCCGTCACACGGGCCTCAAAGGCTTCGTGTGCCGATTCGTCTTTATCTACCTGCACATCCCAGCCTACGAGCTTGGAGGTGAGGCGAGCGTTCTGGCCACGTCGGCCGATCGCTTTGGAAAGTTCTTCTTCATCAACAGTGATGCTGATGCGGTGATCTTCTTCGTTGATCTGTATTGAACGGATCTGCGCGGGCTTGAGGGCGTCTGTGACAAACTCGCGGATGTCTGTGCTCCAGCGGATGATGTCCACTTTTTCATTGTTCAGTTCGCGAACGATGTTCTTCACGCGAGCACCACGTAATCCGACACAAGCGCCGACGGGGTCGACCTTGTCGTCTTCACTGTGGACAGCAATTTTTGTGCGATACCCAGCTTCGCGAGCAATGGAGCGTAGTTCCACCGTGTGATCAGCAATCTCGCTGACTTCGCCTTCGAAGAGACGGCGGACAAAGTTAGGATGGCTCCGGGAAAGGATGATCTCAGGACCGCGTGGTCCATTCTCTACCGCAACCACATAGACCCGCAGACGATCACCAACGTTGTATTCTTCCGTGCTGACGCGCTCCCGTGACGGCATGATTCCCTCGAACTTGCCGAGGTCGATCATGACATCTGACTTCTCGAAACGACGCACGGTGCCACTGACAACCTCGCCAGCACGGTCCTTAAATTCGTCATAGATCATCGCCTTCTCCGCTTGGCGGAGGCGCTGCATGATAGCTTGCTTTGCTGTCTGCGCGGCAATGCGGCCGAAATCTTTCGGAGTGACCTCTACCTCGATCTCATCGCCAATAACAGCATCGGGCTTGATCTTGAGCGCCGTTGCCATGTCGATCTCGTCGTAGGGATGCTCGACATCTTCCACGGCGAGTAAATGTGCGAAGGCCTTGATGGATCCTTTCTTTGGATCGATCTTCACTTCTAGCTCGCGAGCCCTGCCAATCACGCTCTTGCGAGAGGCGGACAGCAATGCCGATTCGACGGCTTCGACCATCGTCTCGCGGTCGATGCCCTTCTCTTTCTCGTAATACTCAAAGAGTGCTAGGAGTTCGCTCGTCATGTCTATTTGCTGTGTCTAAAAACTAGAAAAGAGCGGGGAATCCCCCACTCTCTTTCGAAAGGCCAAATTACGCTGCTGGTGTAGAAGTCAAGAGGTATCAGGGGCGGAGGGTATACACGAATGCGAGGCAGAGCAAGGGGGAAAGGAGGTCCTGTTTCCGTGTCAGATGGCCCTGTAGCGGCTTGGCTGCGCTAGCGTTGCAGAAGACACTTGTGTTCGGTCAAGCGCATGGCTCGAGGGAGGTCTGCGAAGGCCGTCTCGGAGAGCAGTGTGCCGTTTGATCCATAGCGGAGCAGGGAAGCTTCGAGGATTGTGCCCGCAGCGTTGGGATGGGTCGCCTGATCTAGGTGAAAGACTAGGCGATAGCTGGCCGCGTGCAGCGGGAGTTGCCCGGTGAGATCCAGTCCGAGTTCTACTGGGAGCACATGACCTCGCTCGTCCTGGCTTGCTGGGCCTGCGGATAGGCGGTGTTTGCCGGTCAGGAATCGATTATACTGATCTGGATCATTTGGAAGAGTTGGGGCGTTGTTGGCTGGAGCGAGATCGAAGAGTATCGGCGTGTAGGCTTTCTTTTGATCTATCTCGATGCGGAGTCGGACTGCTGACAGGCAGGTTGTCAGTAATTTGAGACGTAGTGTTAGCAGAGGCTGGTGGTTCGGCAAGATTTCCATCATGCTAGCCCAGTGGCCACGTTGAAACGGAGTCACCGCAGATTCGCGATAGAGCACATAGGTCCTCCCGGCATTGCCCCAGTCGACACCATAGCTATTCACGGCAATGAAGGCGCCGCGTTCCCAGTCGGCTAAGGTGATTTCGCCATCCTCATCGAGATCGCGATCGTTGGTGAGGCGGCCATCACCGTTGATGTCGTGGCTCACGCGATCGTCGTAGCCCACATACGTCATCACATGGCCTTTGCCTTTCCTGCCCCAATTAAGAACGAGTTGTTTCCCTGCCTCGTGCTGGCCCTTAGGAATGGTGACCTGTTTGAAGCCATGGAGACGGCCTTCGATGCCAAATATCTCGCCTTGGCGCAGATGTTCTTTGATGGCTGACAGTTGCGCTTCATTGCTTAGTGGAAGCGAGCGGTAAGTTCGAATGCGGTGCTTCATCGCGCCGTAGTAGAGAGAGTAATCACTCGGCCATTCGCCCAATGAACGTGGTGTGTTGTATTCAGTGACCTTTGGCACACCGATGACACGGGCGAGGTGCCAGCCCTCGGTGAGCTCTGCTCCGCGGTTCTCTCCGCGATTGAGAAAGTTCCAAACAAATCGGCCAGCAAACTGATTGTTAGGATCAGCTGCGTTGGAACCGTGATGGCGATTCCACGCATAGGTCATCATGGTCGATAAGCCCACCTCCTGCGCGCAGGACTCGTGGGTTTGCCGAACGATCGGAGGGAATGCGGGCGAGCGACTGTTGTCGACTCGCTCCGGCAGCTCGGCAGCTCCCAGGTGACTGAGAGCTGCCAAATAGCCGTATAGCGCCAGACGCATCGCGCCTATAGAATCATCCCGGCGGCCACCGTCTGATTCGTTTGCTCATCGATCAGAACGAAGCTACCCGTGGCTCGGTTGTTCTGATAGGAATCAGCTGCAATTGGTTTCGACGTACGAAGGCTGATTCGCCCGATGTCGTTCAGTTGGAAGGTGAGATCATCAACATTCTTATGCAGATTGTTGATATTCATCTTGTACTTCACCTCTTTGACCATTGCTTTGACTTCGTTGGTCGTGTGGCGAAGGACATACTTACCACGGACAGCGAGAGGAGCATCCGCCGAGAACCAACAAATCATCGCTTCGATGTCCTGCGTGGCTTCAGGCGGATTGTTAGGTTTGGCGATGAGGTCCCCGCGACTGATATCAATCTCGTCTTCGAGACGAATGGCAACGGACATTGGGCTAAAGGCTTCATCGATTTCCTTCTCATCCGAGTAGATCGCTTTGATCTTGCTGGTGAACCCTGAGGGCTGCACGACAATATCATCACCAGGCTTGAAGACGCCGCTGGCGACGCGGCCCGCATAGCCACGGAAGTCATGATATTCATCTGAGTGTGGGCGAATGACCCACTGCACTGGGAAGCGTGCATCAACGTGGTTGCGATCGGAACCGATATAGACGGTTTCCAAATGGTATAAAAGAGAGGGCCCCTGATACCAAGGCATCTTATCTGACTTATCGACTACATTGTCTCCGTGTAGAGCACTGATAGGAATGAAGCTCACATCCACGATATTGCGAAGGCGGGAAGAGAACTCCTTAAACTGATCGACGATCTTGTGATAGGCTTCTTCGCTGTGGTCGACGAGGTCCATCTTATTGACGGCAATGACGACATGCTGAATACGCAAGAGGCTCGCGATGAAGGAGTGTCGACATGTTTGCTCAATCACGCCGTGACGAGCATCGATGAGAATGATAGCCAGGTTCGCCGTAGACGCGCCCGTGACCATGTTCCGCGTGTACTGAATGTGCCCTGGGGTATCGGCAATGATGAACTTGCGGCGAGGGGTGGCAAAGTAGCGATAGGCGACATCGATCGTGATGCCCTGTTCGCGTTCGGCCTTCAGGCCATCCGTCAAGAGGGCTAGGTTGATATTCTCGTCGCCACGCTTCTTGCTGGAAGCTTCCACTGCCGCCATTTGATCCTCGAAAGTATTCTTACTGTCATACAGTAAGCGGCCAATCAGAGTGCTCTTGCCGTCATCGACACTGCCTGCCGTTGTAAATCTAAGTAAATCCATGAAATCGTTGTCTAAAAATAGCCTTCTTTCTTGCGGTCTTCCATTGCGGTTTCTGACCGTTGGTCATCGGCGCGCGTACCGCGTTCGGTTTGACGTGCTGTGGCCACTTCTTGAATGATCTTATCGAGCGTGTCGGCTTCTGACTCGACCGCGCCTGTGCAAGTGGCATCACCAATGGTGCGGAAACGAACGACTTTCTCTTCGACCACCTCGCCAGCTTGAGGTGCCACATATTCGCATTCTGCGAGGAAAGAGTTGCCGCGCTTTATAACCTTGCGCTTGTGAGAGAAGTAGAGATTTGGAAGTTCAATCTCTTCGCGTTGGATATACATCCAGATATCCATTTCCGTCCAATTGCTTAGAGGGAAGACCCGGAAATGTTCGCCGTGATGCTTGCGGCCATTAAAGATATTCCATAACTCTGGGCGCTGATTCTTGGGATCCCATTGACCAAATTCATCTCTAGCCGAGAAGAAGCGTTCTTTAGCGCGTGCCTTCTCTTCATCGCGACGACCACCACCGAGCGCTGCATCATATTGATGCTTTTCCACCGTATCTAGAAGGGTGACGGTTTGTAGCATATTACGACTAGCGTCAGGGCCGGTTTCCTCGCGGACACGACCTGCATCGATGGATGCCTGAACGGAACCAACAATCAATCGGGCACCCATGTTTTCGACGAAGCTATCACGATAGGTCATGGTTTCCTCGAAATTGTGCCCAGTGTCGATGTGGACTAGAGGGAAGGGGAGTTTGGCGGGCCAGAAGGCTTTGCGAGCAAGCCAGGCCATGACGATCGAGTCTTTGCCGCCTGAGAATAGCAGCGCAGGGTTCTCGAATTGCGCTGCAGTTTCTCGCAGCACATAGATGGCCTCAGCTTCGAGTTGAGCTAAGTGGTCAATCGTGTAGTTCATGAATAGGCGATACGCGGGCTGACCGCGTCGATTAGCTGTTGGGTGGCTTCCTCGATAGAAAGTAATTCGGTGTCAAGAATGAGGTCGGCATTGTCAGGCTCTTCAAAGAGAGAATCCTTGCCTGTAAACTGTTTTACTTCGCCGCGTTTGGCTTTGGCGTAGAGGCCTTTCACGTCGCGTTCTTCGCAGGCTTCATAGGAGGCCTTGATATAGACTTGAATGAGATTCTCTCCGATCATGTCACGAGCGATTGCCCGGAGTGCATTCGTTGGAGTGATAAACGAAGCGATCGTGATGACGCCGAGATTGCGGGACAGCTTCGCGATTTCTGCGATACGTCGGATGTTCTCTTGGCGATCTTCAAGGCTGAAACCGAGATCGCGGTTGATACCGTGGCGGATGTTATCTCCATCCAGAACTTGAGTTAGGCGACCTTGCTCATGGAAATGGCGTTCCAGTGAGACTGCGAGTGTGCTTTTCCCGCTTCCAGAGATGCCATACATCCAAATAACAAGACCACGTTGCTGGAGAAGCGTTTCTTTCGCTTCGGTGCCTAGCAACCGGTGGAACTCGGTATGAATGTTTGCGTTGGATTCAGTCATGGAATGCGTTAGAAAGAGCGTGTGAAGGTCAGTCAGAAACTTGAATATGCGTGTCGGGCGATGATTCAGTTAGGAAAGTCGTGCGTGGGTGATCAAGTGTCTCGTGTCGATGCCCTAGCTGAAAAGGAGTCAATCTCATCGACCTTCCTGGTGCAGATTCTGAATGATCTGCGCCGTGCGGGCCTCGTCCAAAGTCGCCGCGGAAAGATGGGCGGTTACTGTCTGGCAAAGACACCCACTGAGATCACGATGGGCGCGATCGTTAGAGCAGTGGAAGGTAATATCTTGGGGATTGATTCCGATCGTAAAGGCGAGTCGGGCGAGCGTGTGGCGGATATATGGGTGGAGGTGGCAGAACATCTCGAAGCCAAGATGGCGTCGATCACGCTGCAGGAGATGATGTCTAATGAAGGCCTGTTAGAATATTATATCTAAACGGCGGGTAGCTCCGAGACGGGCAATGCAGCGACCTCGGCGCGGACGCTTTCAGCTAATGGCGTACTGAGGTAGCGTTCGGTTGGGCTTGGTGCTACAACCACGATGCGCTTGCCTGCCATTTCAGGACGTTTGGCGACATTGATGGCAGCGACGACGTTTGCTCCTGTGGAGATGCCGGCAGGAATGCCTTCTTCCTCGGCCAATCGGCGAGCCATCACAAAGGCGGCATCATTGGAGACCAGTTCGACATCGTCGATGATGTCCTTATTGAGATTGTTAGGGATGAACCCGGCACCAATGCCCTGAATCTTGTGAGGGCCAGGCTTGCCACCAGAGATGACGGGACTGTCCTCCGGTTCGACGGCGATGGTCATCATGTCGGTGCGGCTCTTGATCACCTCAGACACGCCGGTGATCGTGCCGCCAGTTCCGACGCCTGCGACAAACGCATCGATCCGACCTTCCGTCGCTTCCCAAATCTCCTCGGCGGTGGTGCGCCGATGAACTTCTGGGTTTGCAGGGTTGTTAAACTGCTGGGGATTGAATGCTTTGTCGCCGAGCTCTTGGCAAAGCATCTCAGCCTTTAGGATCGCACCGCCCATGCCACGCGGTCCTGGGGTGAGCACGACTTCAGCGCCAAGCATGCGCAATAACACACGACGCTCTACGGACATCGTCTCAGGCATGGTCAGGATGCATTTGTAACCCTTCGTACGGCAAACAAAGGCGAGTGCGATACCTGTGTTTCCTGATGTCGGCTCGATGATGGTGGTGCCTTCTTTAATGCTGCCATCACGCTCGCCAGCTTCGATCATGGCCAAGCCGATCCTGTCCTTCACACTGAAGAGAGGGTTAAAGAACTCTGCTTTGATGACGATCTCGGCATCAGCGCCTTCTGTCACTTTGTTCAAGCGAATGAGCGGCGTGTTTCCGATGGTTCCGGTGATGTCGTTAGCAATTTTCATGGTGATGGAGTGTTAGATTTGGAAGTCTTGTTGGTCGGAGGGGAGATGTAGCCCGCATTCGCGTTTGGCTCCATCAAAGCGAGTTTCTTCGGCGGTCCTACCTTCCGTCATCGGCTTTGTCGAGTGCCAATCCCCAATGGAGAGGTAGCCCTGACCAACTAAGGGATGCGAAGGCAGGTCGTGTTTCTTGATGTAATTGGCCACGTCTTCATCGGTCCAATCGAGGATAGGATAGAGCTTGAGCGTGGCCTTTTGTTGTTCGGCAAATGCGCGATCTGCTCGCGAGGAGGACTGCGACCGACGAAGGCCGCTGAGCCATGTCTTGGCACCGAGATCATTGAGAGCGCGATTCATGGGCTCTACTTTTGTCATCACGCTGTACTTCTCAGCACCTTTGTCGCCTTGTTCCCATAGTTTGCCGTACAGCGCTTCCAGTCGCGTTGAGCTATAGGTCGGATTGTAAGTCTGAATGTTCAGATCCCACGTCTTAATGAGTTGTTCGGCAAACTGATAGGTCTCAGGGAAGAGGTAACCAGTGTCAATGAAGATGATAGGAATCTCGGGAGCATTCTCTTTGAGCAAGTGCAGCATGATGGCGGCCTGTGCGCCGAAGCTCGTTGTCGCAACGAGACCATCTCTCTGCGCGGCTGCAATCGCACGAATACGATCTGCCGCTGACAAGTTCGCCCAATCAGCGCTGATGCTGCTGGCCTTGCTCGCCTCTTGCTCTAAGGGCGCGTTCATGCCTTTGTTTCTCCGAGGTTCTGGTGGAAGTTATTGCCGGCGGTCGTTTCTTTAATGATGCCTTTGCGGATGACAAAGTCACCAAAGCGCTCGCCGTCCTCACGCTCTTTCGCGTAGCTCTCAATCATGGGCTGGAGAATCGGCCTCAGTTCCTCGCTCTTGACGGACTCCTTGTAGAGCTTGTTCAAGCGATTGCCGACAAAACCGCCACCGAGGTAGAGGTTGTATTTGCCAGGGGCACGACCCACCATGGCGATCTCTGCTAGGTAGGGGCGTGCACAACCGTTAGGGCAACCTGTCATGCGAATGGTGACGGCATCTCCCCGTAGCCCCGCTTCTTCGATCACCGCGTCTAACTCAGTCACGAGATCGGGTAGGTAACGTTCACTCTCAGCGAGAGCCAGTCCGCAAGTCGGCAAGGCCACGCAGGCCATGGAATTCAGACGCAACGCGCTGGCAAGGTTATTCTGATCTAGTCCATAATCGGTCAGGAGGGCGTCTATCTTGGCTTTGGCATCCGTAGCGACGCCACCGATGATCAAGTTCTGGTTTGCCGTGAGGCGGAAATCTCCTTCATGAACCTTAGCGATTTCGCGCAAGGCAGCGCGCATCTTGAGGTCGTCCGTGTCGAGCACGCGGCCATTCTGAACGAACAGCGTGTAGTGGTGCTTCCCGTCCGTGCCTTCTGTCCAGCCGTAGCGGTCGCCATTGTGATCGAACGTGTAAGCGCGCTCTTCGCCAAACTTGTAGCCCAAGCGCTCCTCAACTTGATCGCGGAACCAGTCGAGCCCGTGATCTTCGATCGTGTATTTCAAGCGAGCATGCGCACGATCCGTGCGATCGCCGTGGTCGCGCTGGACGGTGACGATCTTCTCAGCCACGTCCACAGCTTGCTCTGGCGTGCAGAATCCTAGGGACTGTGCCAATCGTGGGAAAGTTGCTTCTTTGTTATGAGCCATGCCCATGCCGCCGCCGACAGTAACATTGAAGCCAACGAGTTTGTCGTCCTCGATGATGGCGATGTAGCCGAGGTCGTGTGCGAAGATGTCGACGTCATTGCTAGGAGGAACGGCCACCACGATCTTGAATTTCCGCGGCAAGTAAGTCTTCCCGTAAAGAGGCTCTTCTTCCTCGGGCTCCTTGGTGATCTTCTCTTTGTCTAACCAAATCTCGTGATAGGCACTCGTGCGCGGGGAAAGATGATCGCTGATCGCCTCCGTCACCTTCTGCACTTCAGCATGCACATGGGACTGATAGGGATTGGGATTGCACATCACATTGCGGTTCACATCACCGCAAGCAGCTAATGTGTCTAACAAGGTGTCATTGATTTCCTTGATCGTCTGCTTCAAGTTGCCCTTGAGCACGCCATGAAACTGAAAAGCCTGACGCGTGGTCAACTTGATCGTCTCATTGGCATACGAACTCGCGAGGCCATCCATTTCGAGCCACTGTTTGGACGAACAGATGCCGCCTGGCACGCGCACGCGGATCATGAAGGAGAACGCTTTCTCCTCCTTTGCTTTGCGGCGCTCCCTGCGGAGATCACGGTCGTCCTGCTGGTAAATTCCGTGAAACTTGGTCAGCTGGGTGTCTGCGTCGGAGATCGCTCCGGTGGACTCGTCGGCGAGCCCTTCCAGGATGGTCCCCCGGAGGAAATTGCTTTCGACCTTGAGGCCTTCGTTCTTATGCAGTGGCTTGTCTTCCGTTGATGTGGGCATGAAATCTAATCCTTAGTAATTGAGTCAACTTACTAAGAATTAAAAAACTCTACTCTGCAAGTGAAAAGTTTCCTGGCTAACCTCCCCGTGCCCAGCGACGGTTGAGCCATGAGGTTTCGCCTGCTCTATTCCGCCCTGCTCTTGCTTGCTGTCACCCCCGCTTGGGCCCAGCGCCCTGCGTCTGAGGTTCCGGCCTGAGTGATGTGACCAGGCGAAGCGGGCACCGTGCGTGGCCGATCATTGGACCCAAATGAAGATCCCTTTCCATCCATCAGCTTTCTGACGGAGAGCGACAGCGCTTTCTTGCAGGGCGTCGGTTCGATCTTGAGTTGGCCGGAGGACCCGAAGGGCTTCTCGTTCTATTCTCGTTGGATTCCGGAGAAGCCAGACCATGGGAAGCTGTATTTTAATCTCAGCTACCAGGCGACGGAGACGCTGCGTGTCGGCGTGGACTATCGCCCATTGACGGATGATGTCGGTCTTATGGCAAATTGGCGAGTCTTCCCCGAGGATGATGGGTGGCGTCCCTCGTTGATCTTGGGAACGAGCAACGACGACTTTGGCGACATCAACAGCCAAAGTTATTACGGAACTCTATCAAAGTACTTGTTTAAAGTGGGAGGTGTCAATGTGTCAGCCTACGGCGGCGCGACTTTTATTGAGCAGCTCGGTGAAGTGCGGCCGGTCGGAGGGTTGCATTTGCGAAAGGGTGCTTGGTCGAGCTTGCTGATGTACAGCGGTGTGGATGAGCACGTGTCTATTTCACGTGCCTTTGGAAATCACACGCTGACCTTCCTCATGTTCGATCTGAAACTGCCCGGCATTGCCTACGGCTTTGGTTTCTAATTGTTAGGCGAAGATGCCAAGGTGCGGATGGCCTTTGCCGTCTTCAGTGGCGTAGAATGGGCGCTCTTCGACATCGAAGGCCGTCTCTGACGAGATGCCCATCGCATGGAAGATCGTTGCATGGAGATCTGAGACACTGACAGGATCTTTCGTGGCGATGAACGGACGTTCGTCTGCGGTGTCGCCGTAGAGATGGCCACGTTTCACTCCGCCGCCGAACATCATCACGCTGCTGCCGCCTGTGAAGTGACGGTGTTGTCCGTAGTGTTTCATCTCTGTTAGGAGATCGACCTTTGAGCTCGCTTGATCGCGAGCATTGCTGCCAGGGACGCCTTCAATGATCATGTCTCGGCTGAACTCACTCGCCACAACGACCAAGGTCCGGTCTAGCAGGCCTCGCGCCTCTAAATCGAGTACGAGTTGGGCGATGGGCTGGTCAATTTCTCGTTTCAAGCGAGCCAAGGTGGTGTGGCCTTTCTCGTGGGTGTCCCAGTGGAGGAAGGGCACGTACTCCGTCGTGACTTCGATGAAGCGAGCTCCGGATTCGGTGAGGCGTCTTGCTAACAAGCAGCCTAAGCCGAATCGTCCCGTATTGTACTTGTCGTAGATCTCTTTCGGTTCTTCGGAAAGGTCGAAGGCGACGCGTTCCGGGGAACTGAGGAGGCGATGGGCGTTGTCCATGGCGCGGAGCATCGATTCCTGTTGGTAGGCGCTGCCTTGCTTGCCTGTCGGGCTCTTGGCGATGAGATCCTTATAGAACTTGTACCGATCAGCGAATCTGCCAGGCGTCATGCCCTCGGGTGGGCGGACGGCGTCCATGGCTTGATCTGGGTAGGGGAGCAGAAAGGGGCCATACTCGGTTCCGAAGAAGCCACCCGTATGAAAGGCTTTCAGTTCTTCCTGTTCTCCCACGCCTTCGATCCGTTGGCCGATATCAATGAAGGCCGGGATCGCAGGATTCCGAGGGCCGAGCACTTTGGACATCCACGCACCAACGTGAGGCGCTGCCACCGTTTGAGGAGGTACGTAGCCCGTGTGCCAATGATACTGATGACGCGAGTGAAGGATGTGTCCGAGATCGGGCTGTACATGAGAGCGAATCAAGGTTCCGCGATCCATAACGTTGGCAATATGCTCTAACCCTTTCGTGATCTGAATACCGTCGACGGCGGTGTCAATGGAAGGAAACGTGCTTCCGACGTCTTTGACCGGAAGACCTACCTTGAAAGGTTCATAGTGTTTCGGATCAAACGTGTCGGGAGCAGCCATGCCGCCTCCCATCCAGAGCAAGATGCAGGTGTCTGCTTTCGCGTTTGGATGCCTGAGGTCGGCGCCACGAACGAATTGGGGTGCGCCTGCTGCCATGGCAGCGATCGATGCACCACGGAGTTGTTTGAGAAAGTCTCGGCGAGTTTCGGAGATGGATGGGCTCATGGCTATGGAAGGATTTGAAATTCGGGAAGCAGGAAGACGGTCCAGAGAAGATCAGCCACACTTTCCGGAGTGGCCGGCCCTTCGAAAAGTGGACTCACTTGCTGGAGTTCGTCTGGCGTCGGTTCACGGGAAAGAGCCTGCCGATAGATTTCAACGATCAACATGTCAGCGTTCGCCTCAGGAAACCTTTCTAACAGACTGCCAGCCCCTTTAGCAAGTAGCTCGGAGAACTCCTTGCCGTTGTTCAGTTCCAAGGCTTGCAGGGTGGAGAGATCCTCTGGGCGCACAGTCACGATCTGTTCTCGATTCGGCCTGCCTAGGGCGCGCATGAGGTAGGAGGAATCGACCAGGGAGGCTCTGACAAAGCTGCGATCGCTTTTGTCTGCTCCTTTCGCGGCGACTTTCTCTGGCGCCTGACCGGTGATCTTCCAAAGGGCGTCGACGAATTGTTCTGCGGTCAGGCGTTTCGCCGTCGGTCCTTGAAAATGAAACTCTTCTGCGGGGCCAAGATGCCGCTCCACCGCGTGGGATTGGTAAGAGCGTGAGGACGTGATGAGGGCGATTGTCTTCTTGAGATCATAGTTGCTGTCCATGAGGTGGACGGCCAAGAAATCTAGCAGGTCAGCGTCCCACGGTTCATTCGACATCATGTCGACGGGTTCGACTAAGCCACGACCGAGGAGACGCTGCCAGAGACGATTGATAATGGTGCGCGCGAAACGACCATTCTCCGGAGAGGTCATGAGAGCGGCAGTTTGCTGGAGTCGTTCTGGCTTGGGTTTGGTGGCGTCGATATCGCCTAATTCGGGAAACGGAAACTGAGCCTTGGCAAACTGGCCCGTGGGTTTGTCACAGCGATGAATCTCAAGAGGCTCCTCGGCCACGATGGCTGCCAAGCCATAAGCGTCAGTCAATTTCCAATCGTTGATGAAACTGTCATGACAGGAAGCGCACTTCATGTTCTCTCCCAGGAAGACTTGAGAAATGTTCTGAGCGAACTGCACTTCACGGCGTTGACTGGCATTCACATTGCCGCGCCATTGAATGCCTTTGACGAAGCCTTCAGAGGCTTCTGTCGGACTGATCAATTCCCGGGCGAAGACATCGTAGGGCTTGTTCTCTACCAGGGACTTGTAGAGCCATTCCGTGATCTGCTTGCGGCCGCCATCAATGAAACCCGTGCCTTTGTAGTCGTTGCGCAGGAGGTCGTTCCAGAAGGTGAGCCAGTGATCGGCATAGTCGACGGACTGGTCTAGGAGTCCGTCAATCAGCAGACGGCGCTTGTTCGGCGAGGTAGTCTCAACGAAGACGTCGACCGCATCAGGATTAGGCAGCAAACCTAACAAGTCGAGCGACACCCGCCGATAGAAAGCCTGATCTGACAAACCACTTGGAGGTGCGAGCTCGTGCTCGGTAAAGTAGGCACTGACAAGGCGATCGATCGGATGGGAGCCCAGTGCTCCGACGTCTGGCAAGATGGGGCGACGCGGTGCCAGTAGTGCCACCCAGGTGGACTCCTTGAAGGTGAAGCCTTCCTCCCACACAAGCCCCTCGTTGATCCACGCCTCGAGGATGGCGATGCTCTCGCTTGGGAGCGGGTCTGCTTTCTGCGGCATACGATCCTCGTCCTCCGTCTCTTTCAAAAGATGAACAAGGGGGCTCTCGGCAGCATTTCCGTGAAGCACGCTCTCGGAAACGAGCAGGGCCTCGCGGGTATCAATGGAGAACCCGCCTTTGTAGGTGCCATCGGCGTGGCACTTCACGCAATGCGAGCGAAGGAGGGGTAGGACATCATGAGAGAAGTCGACGGACTGTGCTCTGCTAACACTAGCAGTTATCAGAAGGCCAAGAGCGGGAATGAGTGTTCGCAGGAGTATCATGCTTTCGTTAACAATCTACGATTGGTGAATTTCTTAGAGTGATGAATGGTCTATAATTCTCATGGTTGAGCCAAGGAATTGTGAGTCAGTTGATGAAGCTATAAAGGTGGTGGAGGATCTTCAAGTCTCATGAAGACCCTTGTCGCAGCGGCTTTGTTGGCTAGGTGGATTTGCTTATCGGCCTTTGGTCAGGAGGCGCCTCCTTTGGAACCAAATGATGTCATGACCGTTGCGGTCACGTCAGCAATGCCCGTAGCAGCGGACATCACGGACTCTTACCTTGGGATGACGTATTATTATGGGAATTTTCATGAATTCATGGGTGATCGGCCACTCGATTTTAATCCTGTGATGGTGCGGCTCCTTCAGAATCTTGCTGACTTGCAAGGGCCGCCCTTGATCCGAACCGGTGGGGGAAGTGTAAAGGAGACTTCGTACAACCCGGATGGCTCGTCTCTTCCTATGGGAATCAAATACGATCTCACGCCCAATTATCTCGAGGTGATTGCTGACACATTGGCAGCGGCGGGCTCCAAAGGGATCTTCTGTCTTAATGTGGGTTTCAATGATATCGGCATCTTTGAGGGCATGGGCAATGGTATCCGCTCCCATGTGGGTGACTCCCTCATTGCTGGTTTTGAGATTGGAAATGAGCCGAACCGGTATGGGCCGAACGGGCAGCGAACTTCCGCTTACGATTTCGATATATTCTCAGATGAGTTTGACGCTTTCCTGACGGCTTACGAGACAAACGTTAGTGACACGATCCCGGCGTTGGGTCCAACGTTCACCATGACGGGCGCCGAGACGGTGGGCGACGATTTGAAATGGAACGCGCGAGCGCTCGAATTCATCACGCGTTTCCAATCGCGGCTGGGAACATACAGTATGAGCCGCTATCCGCTGTCTGATTGCACGGACAACCCCGCGGCACTTCGGTTTCCTAGCATTCCTAACGTGCTGAAAGACTGGGCTTCCGAGGGGCAAGCCGTTGCCCTTGAGCCTAACGTCATAGCGGCTCACAACGCCAGTCTTCCTTTCTACATTGTGGAAGACAACTCTGCCTCTTGCGGAGGAACGGAAGGGGTAAGTGACACCTTTGCCTCGGCCCTTTGGTTCATCGACTCTGCTTTCGCATACGCCAATCGCGGAGTGGACAAACTGTTCGTTTCCTCTTCGTCTTCCGAACACTACAGTCCCTTCCTGTTTGATGGCAATCCCTCCGATTCTGGTTTAGATCCGATTACCTACACGCCAGAGGTGTTTCCCATCTACTATGGAATGCTCTTCTTTGCTGAGGCGGTTGGCGAAGGGTGCTCTCTGCGGGAAATCGATGTGAAAAGCCCGGAGGGCGTCAACACGAAGGCCTGGGCGACCATTGATGATGAAGGGAGTGTCAGGGTTATCTTGTTGAACAAGGATTTGAACGAATCAGGAAACGTCCGTATCTATGTTCCAGGCTCTCATGCCGAGGCTTCGCTAACACGTCTAACTGCTCCGTTTGACGATGCTACTAGCGGCGTTCTACTAGGCGGGCAGACCTTTGACGGCAGTCTCGATGGCGTGGCGTTGGGCACCCGTGCTGAAGAAACGATCGTTCCAAACAGCAACGGCATCTACACCGTCTTCCTCGATCGAGGAAGCGCTGCGCTTCTAACGTTACCTATTGGAGGCAATGCTGATCTTGGAGCTGGAGCGGGCTTTGACCAAACGGTGTTGATCGGTGATTCTGTCATGCTTGATGGGAGTGACTCCTATGGGACCATCGATACCTATTCCTGGGTTCAAATGGGCGGCCCTGCTACACGATTGTTAGACGCCAATGCGCCGAGCTCTCAGTTCACTCCTTACGATGCGGGCGTGTATACCTTTGCTCTTACCGTAGGGAACTCTGGAGGGAGTGCCATCGATACTGTGGAGATCACTGTCGGCGGGCAGAGCACGGTGATCTACATTGAAGCGGGCGGTGAGGTCGCGTTTGAGGCCGAAGCGCCTTCTCAGATTCAGCCGGGTGTAGGAGGCTTTATCAATCACACGTGGACGATTGTCTCTGATGGTGATGCCAGTGACGGTCAGTATATGGAGTGCACTCCTGACGATTTCATCAACGCCAGAGAAACGGCTGATGGCCCGGCGCTTGAGTTTCGGATTCTATTCTCGGCAGTGGGCAGCTATCAGGTGCACGTGCGGACGTCTAGGGAAGACCTCGCCTCGGACTCCTTTCATGTGGGGTTGGAGAGTCCTGTCTCCTACCCGAAAGGCCTCAAAGCTTCGGATGATTGGGGGTGGGAAACAGAAGTGAATGATACGACGGGGGCGGGCAATGCTGCGACCGTTGAGATTCTCTCGCCTGGTGAACATACGTTTCGGATTTGGCCACGGGAAGACGGCTGCCGGGTGGACCGCGTTGTCTTGAGTGCGAACACAATCACTGATCTCGATGGTTTAGACGTAAGTGGCGTGGATCAAAGTGATTTGACTATTTCTGCTAGAGAGCGGTTTGATAGTGCGGCGTTGACGTCAAGTTTGACTGGGAATGATGCGGAGGCGCTAGCGATGCTCCATGGAGACGGGCTTCCAAATCTCCTCAAATACGCGTTCAACATGGATCTTGAAGAGGCGGATTCCCGGACCATGGATCTGGATGGTGACGCTGGCTTGCCCGGACATGAGATCGTTCAGAACGCTGAAGGTGAGACCGTCTTTAGGGTCAGCTTTCTGCGGCGTCGTGGGAGTGGCTTGATCTATAGCCCGATGAGATTGGTCACTTCAGATTTGGATCATTTAGTGACAATGATAATTCGAGTCGAGGTCATCGAGGTGAATACAGATTGGGATCGTGTCGCGGTGAGTGAGATTTGCGATGCCAGCACGGCGCGTTGCTTCGCGCATGTCCGGGTTTCTTTTCCCTGATTTGGCTCTAGCTTGGAGCCATGGTCATGAATCGTTCTCTTTGCCTTCTTACAGTGCTTGCTGGGATCCACGGGTCCGTTCTAGCAGAACTTCGCGTGCCTGCTTTTACTGCCTATATCGATCCTGATCCGAGTGGTGCGCGGGTTTCTGAGAAACGAGGGATCACCAAGTGGAATGACCCTGACATGAAGGTGAGTTGGTTTGGGGATTTCACCCAGACTGGCGATGTCAAGGTTCAGTTAGAGCTTGCTGCCGACGAGGGGGAACGAGTGCCGCTGACATTGACCGTGGGTGAAGAGGTCCACAAAGCGAGTATTCGAGGGAAAGGTGAGGGTGTGTCAGTGGTGGCTGATTTCGGGACCTTTGCTCTGAAGGAGGCGGGTTACCACGCATTCGTCTTGGAGTCGCGGAAACCTCAGGGGACCCTAAAGACGCTTGTGCTAGATGGGGCTGAGATTAAAGATGCTCACTTTAATCTCAAGTCCCGTCGCAATGCGGCTTCGGTTCATCTGGCCTATCCCATGGACAAGGAGAAGCAGGTGTCCGCGTTCTACTGCGAGATGACCGGTGTGGAAGATCCACTGTGGACGTACTACATGGCGTGCGGCTGGCACCGTGGCTACTTCGGCATGCAGGTCAATAGCCCAACGGAGCGCCGGATCATCTTCAGTGTGTGGGACAGTGGTGATGAAGCGATCGATCGAGACAAGGTGGGCAATGAGAATAGGGTCGCGTTAGTAGCGAAGGGCGAGGATGTTAACAGCGGGGACTTTGGCAATGAAGGCACTGGCGGTCACAGTCATCTCAAATACGGCTGGAAGACAGGTGAGCGGCAGAGGTTTCTCGTGACGGCGAAGCCGGTGGATGATACTTTCACGATCTTTGCAGGCTATTACTATCATCCGGACAAGAAAGACTGGATGCTAATCTCCAGTTGGAAGGCACCTAAGGAAGGCAAATATCTCCGTGGTCTCTACAGTTTCAGTGAGAATTTCGCGGGAAAGAATGGCCACGTCTTGCGCAAGGCTCTGTATGAGAATCAGTGGATTCGCACCGTGGATGGCAAGTGGCACGAGATCACCAAAGCCACCTTCAGTCATGATAAGACCGGCAAGGCAGATCGGTTAGACCGATTCATGGGACTAACAGATCAAGGTCAGTTCTTTCTTTCCCAGGGCGGCTTTGTGAATGGCTACTCGAAGTACGGTGACCCCTTCACACGACCGAAGAGCACTCGATCTCCGGCGACGATGAAGTTGCCAGAGTGAGTGGCTCTAGTTCGGCAGTTCTGACAATGGCTCGTCGCCGTCATAAACCAGAGCGTGGGCAATCTCATTCGTGTCGAGACACCGCAGCTGGAATATGGGTGTTTCTGCCACTGTGAACTTCACTTTGTCGCCTTCGACCCATTTGCTCGTGATCGGTTGTTGGCTGGCTTCAATCAGGCCACGCGTGCCATCTTTAAAGTGAAGAATGGCACCTTCCATGTCGATGTGGCGAAGCTCCTGGATCATGAAGTATTTCGTCACGCTCATTGTTATAGATTCAATGATTTCAATAATTTGAGAATGGCCTTCGGGGAGGGCATGTCTCGGAAGAGGAAGCCCCATTTCTGGAAATAGGAGGATTCCTCGAGTCGTGCCGCTACTGCGGGATCTTTGGCCAATTTGCGATCAACGCCGAGCAGGAGTGGTGGCGCTTCATCGAGATCTTCCAGCTGGATGAGCCGATGGGTGAGGGGACCACCGTGCCAGGCATGAAAGCACTCGAGGCCTAGCGCTTTCCCTGACGGATGCTCTAGACCAAAGTCTGCAAAGCCGTAGGCGTCTCCGGGAAGCCGAATGAAATCATCTGCTGGCGCGAGTTTCCATGCCGTTTCCTGCTCCTGAAAGAGCTTCTGGAACATAGCAATTTCCTCTGGGATGTGGGCGAGGAAGTGGCCGGAGTAGGGACGCAATCCTGCCGTGTGATCGAGGACGAGACGCTTGGGTTTGCGTTTCCTTAGATGAATGTCAGCCTGGAGTTTCCATTCAGAGAGATGCAGTACTGCAGGAAAGAAAGTCGCCAGACTTAGGCCATACTTCTTGGTCTGTTGGAAGAGGCTCATTGGGCCATCCACCGTGATCTTGAAAGTCCCCGCTTTGTTCTTGCTGATATTGGCCAGCAATTGGTGAAAGCGTAGGTGCCGGAAGAACTGCCGCCAGGCCTTGGTCTCTTGTTTCTTGGTTGAGATGGTTAGTGCGTGGGCATTGAGAAGGAGCCACTGGACATGGGCGACATTGTATCGGTGGAGCAGGCGTTCTGCAGAGAAGCTTTTAAAATGAAGCGCGCGCTGATTTTCGGGGAGGTCACTGAAGAGTGTATCTGCAATGGTCTCAACGGGCTTGCCTTGTTGTTTGGTGAGGGCCTGGTGATAGGCATCAAGTGTGGGAAAGTCATCGCGAGACAAGAGCTGGCTTGTTTGCAGAAAGAGCTGGTGGCGCCACGCAATGAGATCTTCATCGGCGGCGGTCTCGAACTCCAAGCGATCCATGAGGAGCTTCTCTAGGCCACGGGCAAAGAGGGCGCTCGTTTCTGCTCCGTCGATGATGACCTTGCTTTCTTCTTCAACCTGCGAACGTGTCTTGCCCACGCTTTCCCGAAACACGGCCAACAGATTCTCTGCCAGGCCGATTAGGGCTGGATTGCTGGGGTCAATGAAATCCGGCTTCACAGCCGTGCCCTTGAGGCTGAACCTAACTAAATCTTTCGTAAGCACGATGTTGGCGTCGCCGTTCGTTGATATAATACTCGCCAGTATCGCGAGCGATGAGTTCGTATAGAGTTGCGCGTTTGCCAGGGCTGGCGCGAAGCACGCGGCCCAGACGTTGCACATGCTCGCGAATGCTGCCGCTGCCTGAAACGACAATGGCAACATTGGCTTCGGGCACGTCGACACCTTCATTGAGCACCTTCGAGGTGACGAGGATGCGGTAGTCGCCCGCGCGAAACGCATCGAGGAAGGCTTTCCGTTCTTTTACTTTGGTCTGATGGGTGAGGACAGGAAGCAGAAAGCGACGGCCTAACTGATACGCCATGTTATTGTCCTGGGTGAAGATGAGGATGCGATCATCGCGATGTTGCTGGAGAAGATTCCAAATGGCTTCTTCCTTGCCGGCAGCCGCTTGACTGAGGCGTTTCTGTTTTAGGTAGGCTTGAAAAGCTTGGCGCCCCTCAGGGGTGAGACTGGAACGGTAAATGAAGGTTTGCCAGCCTCGTGGCGAACTCATGTTGATCTGTTCGCTACGCAAGAAGTCGATATAGACTGCTCGGGTTTCGTCGTAGGTGGTGCGTTCTTCTTCGGTGAGGTCGATTTCGATGGTCTCGACATCATACGGAGCCAGCGTGCCGCCCTCCAACTCATCGATGTGGATCGTGAAGCAAAGGCCGCCTAACCATTCGAAGAGTTGAGCTTCGCGTCCATCGGCACGTTCAGGTGTCGCCGTGAGGCCGAGTCGAAAGGGGGCTAGAGTCGCCAGTGCGGTGAATTGAAACTGCTCACTTGGCAGGTGATGACACTCGTCATAGATGACGAACCCGAAAGCGTTGCCCTTGTGCGTGGCATGTATGAGTGCGGAATCATAGGTGGACACGGTCAGGCGTTCGATTTCATGACTGCCTCCACCAAGCGCACCGATGGGTTCATCGAAATGTGCTGTTAGTACGTCGATCCATTGATGCATGAGATCAATGGTGGGGACGTGAATCAGCGTTGGGCGTTCCGTGAGGCTGATGAGGATTACTGCTAGAATTGTCTTGCCAGCACCTGTGGGAAGAACAACCACGCCTTGCTTGCCATTCTCGATCCAAGCGTCTCGAGCTTCAGCCTGGAATGATCGCGGTGTGATTGGTTTCTTGAGGGGAAGGGCCACGGGCTCAAAGTTCTTGGCGTGGTCTTGGTAAACGATGTCATGCTGGCGCAGCTGAAGAATGATCTTGCGGTAGCACCATGCGGGGGCGCGATGGGTTTGAGTGCGCTGATCCCATTGCACACCCTTCAGCTGTAGCGCCTGCTGCTCTTCCTGGGAAAGTCGATGCAGGATCAACGTCCCTTTGTCGAACTGCAGCTCGGTCATGGCTCTAAGCATGGCCATGGATGAAGGAATGCCTAGCGCAAAGAACAGAATCATCGAGGACTTGCACAGGGATCGTTCAATCGATAGCGTAACGTTGTGCTAGGAAGGCGTAGTCTTGAGCCTGTGATTTGTGATTTGTGTGTTGGGAGGCGTGCCACAGGGAGTTTGGCTTGGAAGCCTCCGCGACAGCGTAGAGCCGTCTTCAGGTGGGTCGGTGGTGGGTTTTGAAATGCTCAGTCCGACTGTGTGGAAAATTGCTTGAGAGCATTCGCGGCCAATTTTAGAAAGTGTTTTGGCTACGAAGGGGCGCGAGCAATTTCGGCTGATCGCGCGTTTTCTTCCAGAGGCATCTGAAGAAGAGATTCGAGCACTACTCAGCATCCCAAAGTCAGAGCGCGATTCCTGGCGTCTCCTGCTTGCTTGTTGGTGTGAACTCGCGCCGCAGGAATGCTTGGCCTGGGTTTAAGAAGACGAAACTCTGAAGGGTCTCGAGGGTTGGTGTTTCTATGCCTGGTCCCAAGTGGACCCGCTAGCGGCGATGGCAGAGGCGGAGAAGGAGCCTGGCAAACATTTGGGCCAAGTAGGTCGACGCCTTGATCGCCTATGACGTGCAACTTGCCCTGGCTCTGAGCGAACGTTATCCGGAGAGGATAAGTCTCCGAAACCAAGTGTTGGCTGCCTGGTGTAAAGACGATCCGGAAGGCGCTATCGTGTATTCGCAAGGTTTGCCGGAGAAGGCGCGACTGTCGGCACTTGCTGCCTTGATTGGAACGATGGCTAAAGAGTACAGTGATCAAGCACTGTCAGTTGCACTAGGCTTAGTCGATGAGAAGCAGCGTGAGAAGGCGTTGTTTGCCCTCTTGCCTGAAGCGATTAAGTCTGATCCAGACACGGCCGAGAAACATATTCTTACGTTGCCAGAGGGAAAACCGCGCTACGAACTCATGCGGACGCTAGCGAAAGAACGAGCCGAGCGAGATCCCGTGGCAGCCATGGCATGGGCGAAGCGGCAAGACGATCTCGGCGAGCGTGGATCACGGCAGCTTTCAAAGTCATGTCGTTTGATTCTGTCAATGAGCGAATTGAGTGGCTGCAAGCGGTGGGTTTGGAGGAAGCGCTTCCCAACTTGCGAGAAAGGACTAGCACGCAGCGTGAGAGTGGCGGTGGTGCCGGGTTTTCTGGTGGCGGCGATTTACGTAATACTTTGATTGGGGTAGTGCGAGATCTTTCTGAGGTGGACCTGTCACGATTCTTTTTGAAGCGGATCATCGTTTTGAGCTGGCTAGAGATGCATCATCACTCGATTCCGATCCAAGTTGGAGCGCCCAGTTGCTGAGAAACGAGGCGAGCAACGTGAGCAAGCTCGATGCTCTAGCGGAACTCGATACGAATTAGTATCAGCTCATGGCGCGGTTGGCGTTTGTGCAGTAGCACTTTATACCGTGGGAACGGGATAGTGAAATCGTCACTTTCTGCCGTGGGGATTTTTCGTAAAATGTTTTGTATCAATACGTTGAGAAATGGCGTAATGATAGGTTGCGCAACAAAAGATTCCTGTGAA
>CALLLI010000314.1 GCA_938082635.1 uncultured Verrucomicrobiales bacterium | reverse complement strand
GGTGTGATACCCAAGATCTCGAATGATGAGGTCTCCTTCCTTCACAATGGTTTTGACGATATCCATCGCGGCAGCCCTGTCGTTGCGGCGGTAAGGATCTAGTTCAGTTTGCAACCATTGCCCACTGAGAAGGTCTATGGTGAGTTGGAAACGGAACTGCGCACTAGTCGTGCCGTGCTGATTAGAGGCACCTGGGAAGTCATTTATCAAAGAATCATGTAGTGTGAGAGTTGACGAATCTCCCACTAAGATTCTGGATACGTTAGGAATGCATCTTCCCAGTGGAGATTTAGCTATGGAGGCGGCGGATGCTCGGAGTGCCTGGCCTACGATTTCTTTTATGAACTCCACACCGCTTGAATTGAGGCGTTCATCGATGGACTGTTTGGAAACGGTGCCGCCCGATTCCGAGAGAATACCTGCCTCAATGGCTATGGTACGCATCGAGCAATCACCCGTAGCGACGGAAACCAGAAGAGATTTGACGAAGGAGACCGGGGAAATGGCCCTGGCTTTGCGCTTGAGCCAGCCAGTCTTCCTGGCGATGGAATCGATGAGAGAGGGTTTAGCGAAAGTAGAAGAGTTGTGGATTTGCACTCAGAGCGGAATGCGCAATTCTGTTAGGTCAAGCGATTATTTGATCATAATAAGTTTATTGTCAAGGAGTTACACTGTTTCCGCTTCTCCTTAACCTGACGCCTATGGGCTAAAAGCCCCTGCTTCACTGATGGATTTAATTAGGCCGCGAGGTGGTTGCGGCGTTTGTCTGCCTCGAAGGTGAGTTGATCACCGGTGACTTCGACCTGGACGGTGTCGCCTTCCTCAAGCTTGCCGTCGAGTAACAGGAGGCTGAGTTCGGCGAGTAACAGGTGCTGAATCGCGCGCTTGAGAGGGCGAGCTCCGTAGACACTGTCAAAGCCCTTATCGGCGAGCAGCTGAATGGCTTCTTTCGTCAGTGCGAGCTTGATGCCCATCTTGTCAGCGCGCTTGATGACACGATCCAATTGAATTTCGACAATCTTGCCGAGATTGGCGCGGTCGAGGCGATCAAAGATGATGGTTTCATCGATGCGGTTGAGGAACTCAGGGCGGAAGTGCCCTCGCAGAGCTTCTGTCACACGTTTCTTGCGCTCGCTCGGATCGACTTCATCTGTGATGTGCTGACTACCGATGTTGCTTGTCATGATGATCACGCTGTTGGTGAAGTCTACGGTGCGGCCTTGGCCATCCGTGATGCGACCATCATCGAGCACTTGTAGAAGCACATTGAAGACCTCTGGGTGGGCCTTCTCGATTTCATCGAGCAGGATGACAGCGTAGGGACGACGACGAACGGCCTCGGTGAGCTGGCCACCTTCTTCATAGCCGACATAGCCGGGAGGCGCTCCTATGAGGCGAGCCACGCTGTGTTTTTCCATGTACTCGCTCATGTCGAGACGCACCATGGCGCTTTCGTTATCGAAGAGGAACTCTGCTAGCGCTTTGCTTAATTCGGTCTTGCCGACTCCCGTCGGTCCGAGAAAGATAAACGAGCCGATAGGGCGGTCTTCATCTTGCAGGCCAGCGCGGGCTCTACGCACCGCATTGGACACGGCGACGACGGCATCCTTCTGACCAATGACTCGGTCATGTAGGCGGTCTTCCATAGACACAAGCTTGGCGCGTTCACCTTCTTGTAATCGAGCCACGGGAATTCCTGTCCAGCTGGCGACAACTTTGGCGATGTCTTCCTCTGTCACTTCTTCCTGAAGGATCTGCTGACCGTTCTGGAGTTCTGTGAGTTGGCCTTGATGAGATTCGAAGGCTTCGATCTTGTTTGGCAAGAGGCCATACTGAATTTCACTCGCGCGACTGAGGTCACCGTTGCGCTGTGCTTGTTCGAGTTCGGCTTTGAGGCCCTCGATCTCTTCCTGAAGTTTGTTCGCATCTAGGATCGCACCGCGTTCATTCTGCCACTGAGTTTTGAGCTGATGGCTCTGCTCTTTCACGTTCGCCATTTCACTTTCGATCTTGGCTAGGCGTTGCTTGCTGGCATCGTCTCTCTCTTTCGAGAGTGCTTGTTTCTCCATCTCGAGTTGCATGACCTGTCGCTCAAGTTGGTCGATCTCGGTTGGCATGGATTCCAACTCAATCTTGAGGCGCGAGGAGGCTTCGTCGATCAGATCCACCGCCTTGTCAGGCAGGAAACGACCGCTGATGTAGCGGTCTGACATTTGTGCGGCAGCGATGATAGCCGTGTCTTGAATGCTTACGCCATGGTGCACCTCGTAGCGCTCCTTCAAGCCGCGCAGGATGGCGATGGTATCTTCTACGGAAGGTTCGGCCGTGTGCACGGGTTGGAAGCGACGCTCGAGTGCGGCGTCTTTCTCCACGTACTTCTTGTATTCGTTCAGCGTGGTCGCGCCGATGGTCCGCAGCTCGCCGCGAGCGAGTTGGGGTTTGAGTAAATTGGAGGCGTCGACGGCACCTTCCGAGGCACCAGCCCCCACGATGGTGTGGAGTTCGTCAATGAAGAGGATGATCTCTCCGTCAGAATCGGTCACTTCTTTAAGAAAGGCTTTCAGTCGATCTTCAAACTCGCCGCGGTACTTTGCTCCCGCGATCATGGCACCAAGGTCCATCGCGATGAGTCGTTTGTTCTGTAGGGATTCTGGAACGTCTCTACTGACAATGCGGCGAGCGAGGCCTTCAACAATGGCAGTCTTACCGACACCGGGTTCTCCGATGAGGACTGGATTGTTCTTAGTGCGACGTGAGAGGACTTGCATCACGCGGCGAATCTCTTCGTCTCTACCGATGACGGGGTCGATCTTGCCTTCGTGTGCGCGTTGTGTTAGGTCCATGCCATACTTCTCTAGGCTCTGGTACTTGCCTTCGGGATCTTGGTCCGTCACTTTCTGGGAACCTCGCACGGATGCGAGGGCGTCCTTGAGCGAGGATTTGCTCAAGCCAGCCTTGCGTAAGAGATCGCCAAGAGGAGACTTTGCTTGCACTACTGCTAGAATAAAGTGCTCAACGCTGAGAAACTCATCTTCGAGCTTCTTCATGACTTTCTCTGCTGAGCGCAAGGTCTCAGAGAGTTCTCGACCCATGTTAGGTTCGGCTCCGCCTTCGATGGCCGCTTGGCGGCTCAGCAGCTGGTCCACTTCATCGGAGAGGTCTGTTGGTGAGACATCGACAGCCTGGAGGAGAGGACGGACCACGCCGTCCACCTGCGCCAGTGTCGCTTTGAAAACGTGCGCTGGTGCCAGTTCACTGTGTCCAAGCTCGGCAGCGAGGCTTTGGCCTTCGCCGAGGGCTTCCTGCATCTTGAGGGTGAATTTCTGGAGATTCATTGTCGTAAGGGCCTTTCTGGTAAAGTTAAATGTGGTTTGTCTGGCCCTTTGGAAGCATGCGGTATGCCAATGCTCTGTTATCTCGATAAAGCATTTGTTACGAGTGTCTTATGGGTATTTCGATTCATGCTTGAAGTGTCGAAATGTCCCGGTGAATTGAATGTTTGAGTCACTGGGTTGTGACATAGTGTCTCAATTCGAGAGCTAGACTGGTCGCCCTAGGCGTTTAGGCTGGTGGGTGAAATCGAGTCTTGGCCTTATGATTGTATTCCTCGGGGCCGTTCAGGGGTTCGGCTATGAAGTAGCCCCCGTTCGTCCATTGACGGACCGAGTTCTCGTCGTGGAAGTGCGTGATGGTCGTGTGGTCCGAGAAACGCTGGGTCATGGCGACAATGGAAAGATCGACGAGAAGGCGCTGGATGTCTCCAAGGCAGAGAAAGCGGCTGCCTACCAAGTCAGAGATGTGGCGACGAAGCGCGACGTGAAGGTGCTCAGTGTGGGGAGAAAGTCGAAAGGGACGCAGTTTGTCCGTACGGCCGAGTGGGAGTTGGGCCACGTCAAGACGCATTGGTTCTACGTTACCCTTGCGGAGCCGATGAAGAGGGGAAAGCGTTATGCGATTAAGACAGATTTCATGGAGACGAAGCTGGTAATCTTCGACGAGGCGTCCGTTCGTTCAGAAGCGGTCCAAGTGAATCAGTTAGGCTTTCGCGGGGACATCAAGCCGAAGTTTGCCTACATGTCTCACTGGATGGGCTCGGGTGGAGGCCTTGATTTGAGTGGTTTCGCTCAAAAGCGGTTTCACGTGGTGAATGCCGAGACAAAGAAGTCCGTGTATTCTGGAAAGCCCAAGCTACGACTGGCGAAAGGGGGCAGTGAGGATGCTTACGATTCGAACTACCGTCTCTCTGATCTATGGGAGTTGGATTTCTCGGGCTTCGAGAAGCCGGGTAGGTATAGGATCATGGTGGAAGGTGTGGGGGCCTCCTTTCCGTTTCGTATTGGGAATGATGTGTATGAAGAGGCCTTTCGCACAACGATGCGAGGGCTCTATCATCAGCGTTGCGGATGTGTGTTAGACAAGAAACATACGAAGTGGGCGCGTGCGCGTTGTCATCATCCAGAAGACACGCCCGTGATCCTGTCGAAGCACAGAGTCACGGACGGCGGAGATCATTTCAAAGCGTTGCCAGCGAAAGCTACAGGCAGGAAACTTCATGCTTGGGGCGGCTATCATGATGCGGGTGATTGGGATCGACGTGCATTACATTTATCGATCGCCGATGCTCTACTTTATGCTTACGAGGCACAGCCAACGGCTTTCCCGGACAAGCAGTTATCTTTGCCAGAGAGTGGAAATGGTCGGTCTGATTTGTTGGATGAGGTCCGCTACAATGTGGATCTGTTCCGGCGGCTTCAGCAAGAAGATGGTGGCGTCTGCGGTGGTATCGAAAGCGAAGAGCATCCAAAGTTTGGGGAGGCTTCGTGGACAGACACGCTCCATCTTTATGCCTTTGCTCCAGATGCCGGATCGACACTGCGTTATGCCGCGACGGCAGCACATTTAGGACGCTTGTTAGGTGAGAAGGATCCCGGTTATTTGAAAACAGCGGAGCGTGCCTGGACTTGGGCGATGGCTCAGCTCGAGCCTGCTAGGGACTTTGTACTTCATGCCGCGATCGCGCTCTACCGCGCGACTGGTGAGAAGGCTTACCACGCCGCCTTTGAGAATTCGCTGATCATTGAGAAGTCGGGGCAAGCTCTGTTGTCTCACAAGAAATATGATCAGCGTTGGGGCGTCTGGCACTATGCGGTGACGAACGAACACCCTGTTGATCGAAAGCTCCATGCATTGCTGAAGTCGGCGACTGTGAAAGATGCCGAGACGTTGGTGCTGGAAACAGGCAAGAAGCGGGGACGTCGGCAAGGATTTGACTGGTACCAACCCTTCGGTCACGGCAATCTAACGACGCCGCAGAATCTTCCTCTTATGGCGGCACATCGCGTGACGGGTGACGCTCGGTTTCTCGAGCAGATGGCTCTCAATGCTGATGCCGCTCTGGGTAGCAATGCGCTTAATATTTGCTGGGTGACCGGCCTTGGAAGTCGTCCTTGTCGGGCAGTGCTACATTTGGATTCATTCTACGATGGTGTTCCTGCGCCAATTCCAGGGATCGTGCCCTATGGTCCTATGCGCCCTTTAAAAGACCCCAGTTGGACGCACGCCTGGGGCCCGAAGACGCTATATCCCGGAGCTAACATTTGGCCATGCGAAGAGGGATGGACGGGAAACGTGTATTCGCCGGTAGCGGCAGAGTTTACAGTGCATGAGAACATTGGGCCTGCGGCGGCGGCTTATGCGTATCTTGCCTTTATAAGATGACTTGCAGTCCAAGGTATTCCATTCGTGTGTCTGAATTAGTCGAGTAGATGGCCGATGCTCGTGTCGGTTTCCAGTTTGGACAGGCGCTGCTTTGTGGCGTTTTGAAAGACCTTGAAGCGTTCTTCTCCTAACAACGAGCTGATTATTTGATGCCCATTGGGACTTTCAAGACTCTGGACAATGGTTCGCATTTCGTCGTCGTTCAAATCCATACTAGTAATATCGCGAACGATGCGGGAGTGTGGGCTGGTTCGCAGGGCGTATTCGTCGATCTCAGTGGCGTCAACGCTACCTGAAATCCGTAGTTGGTTCAGTTGCTCGCTCTTCATGGCGATAATCTGATCACGAATGACCTCGTCACTTTCGCGATCCGCTAGTCCGCGCAGACGTGCCAGTTCTTGGCTGCGTTCCTCTCGGAGCTGATGAAGTTTGGCCTTAAGGGTAGGGGAGATTCCGGCATAGACGTTGTCCCGAATGGAATGCCGATACTGAGGCCAGTCATCGAAGCGTTCGTCTTCGTCGTTGCTGTCACCACTGAGTGGGCCGAAGATCTTGCGCATCCGTTGCGCGTGGTCTTCTTCGATCTGTTCGAAATCCATCGTTTCGCCAGCGAATGCTTCCCATTCAGTGGCTGGTGTCCACGGAAGCTGATCGCGCCTCATGCGCAACATGGTGGCGATGGCTTGTTGGTTGGTCTCTTGGTGAAATGCTGGTGCCAGAAGGTCTCCGATGAGCTGGAGCGAGCAACCCGATGCTTTGAGGGAATTGGCGAGGGTGTCGAGATCTTTGGGGCTAGACGATGGCCACGTTAGAGGGGAATCCTTCTGGATGGTTGCTGGAGTGCTGCTATCTGTCGTGACTTGGTTGGTCACGGTGTGCTTGTGGCTAGGCACTCGGCATGCGACCGACGCCATGAGTCCGTTTGCAATAAGGGACAATGCGAGGATGTAGTGGCTTGTTTTCATGAGCCTGGAGGAAAGACGATGTTTGCAAGCCCACGTTTCTTGAGGGCTTCCTTAAAGTGGCTGAGGATGTCATCACCGAAGCTCTCTCTTAGTTGTTCACGACGTTCTTCTTGTAGTGCTGTGTCCTTGTAAGATTCTAGAGGGAGCTTGAACATCTCTCGCTGGATGAAGTCTGGTGGCATTAGAATCTTGAGGATGCTGATCCGTTCGTGCGGGGGGAGCTTTCTTCCGAATAGCTGGGTGGTGCTCCAGACATCAAACAAGTACATGTCGTAGATGAAGGATTCTGCATGGAAGCGTTCTTCGGTACTAAGACGACTATTCATGAAGGTGTCGTATTGAGCGTAAAGAGCTCCCCGTTGCGTCATCACCTCGTCGTCGCCGAGCGCACCAGCGGCGGCGTGGAGACGATCAGCTTGTCGGTCCATATCGGTGACGAACTCGATGACCTCTTCCTGGCGGCCTGGCTCCACGAACCCGAATTGGAACGCGCTGATGGCAGATGATTTGATGCCGTACCAGTTCCGAATTGGTGCTGAACGGGTTCCCGTGGCGGCTTCCAGCACCTCGTGGCGTTCCTGGTCCAGCTCCCACATTTGACCTCTACGATCGTTCTCGGCGATCTTTCTTTCGGCGGGGGTGTTCCAGAAGCTATCCAGGGAGCAAAACGCTAGAGACCGCTTCGTGAACTCTCGATTGATCGCGGCTGCGACGGCATTCCGGATGAGATGCTCAGGGCAACCAAGAGTTCGAAGCTGCGAGGCCAATCGTTCTGGAGATGCCGAGCTTACTTGAGACCACGAAGATGGTGGCGCAGATTGGCGGGCTCCCAGCAGAGACGTTGACATCTCTGCCGCGTTCGGCTCGTGGTCAGAAGTTTGATCACTGGTCCCAACGAGATGCCACGCAAGCAGAGCATTGCCGAGAAGCGATAGTGCGAGGATGATGTGGCTGATTGGAAGCCGCATCACTGAAGTGTCTAGGAAACTTTCAATAGAGGCAATCTCTAGATGCTGTCGATGATACTATTCAAAGCGGCGCTTGGACGCATCGCGTCAATGGCTTTGGCTTCATCGGGCTGGTAGTAGCCTCCGATGTCCATCGCAGTGCCTTGCACGCTGATGAGTTCTGCAACGATCTTGGCTTCTTGATCAGCGAGCGCTTTCGCGACTGGCGAAAACTCGGCTTTGAGCTCGGCGTCAAGGTCTTGAGCGGCGAGGGCCTCTGCCCAATAAAGAGCGAGGTAGAAGTGGCTTCCGCGGTTGTCGAGTTCACCACACTTTCGTGAGGGCGATTTGTTGTCGAGGAGGTATCGCGTGGTGGCGTCATCGAGAGTCTCGGAGAGCACCTTTGCTTTGGCACATCCGCCGTTCTCGCTGAGGTGTTCAAAGGAAACGGCCAAGGCGAGGAATTCACCGAGGGAGTCCCAGCGAAGATGATTCTCTTTCTCAAATTGCTGGACGTGCTTGGGAGCGGAACCGCCAGCGCCGGTTTCAAAGAGGCCGCCGCCGTTCATCAAGGGAACGATCGAGAGCATCTTAGCGCTCGTTCCGACCTCAAGAATGGGAAAGAGGTCGGTGAGGTAGTCGCGCAAGACGTTGCCAGTGACGGAAATGGTATCTTTGCCAGCCTTCATGCGTTCTAAGGAGTAGAGCGTGGCTTCGGCCGGCGTTTTGATAGAGATGTCTAGCCCAGCAGTCTCGTGATCTTTTAGATACTCGTTCACCTTGGTGATGAGCTGGGCGTCGTGAGCGCGATCGGCATCTAACCAGAAGACAGCTGGAGAACCAGTGGCACGAGCGCGGGAGACGGCGAGCTTCACCCAGTCACGGACGGGAGCGTCTTTGACTTGGCAGGCACGCCAGATGTCACCTTCAGATACTTCGTGTTCTGTGAGGGCAGTGCCGCTTGCATCGACGACGCGGATGGTACCCTCGCCAGGAGCTTCGAACGTCTTGTCATGAGAGCCATACTCTTCAGCTTTCTGGGCCATGAGGCCGACGTTTGGTACGGTCCCCATGGTGGTAGGGTCAAAGGCTCCGTGCTCCTTGCTGAAGTCGATGGTGGCTTTGTAGACTGGGGCGTAGCTGTTGTCAGGAATCACGGCGAGCGTGTCACCTGTGCCACCGTCTTTGTCCCACATTTGGCCAGACATGCGGATCATGGCGGGCATGGAGGCGTCGATGATGATATCGCTCGGAACGTGCAAGCCGGTGATGCCTTTGTCAGAATTGACCATGGCAAGGTCTGGGCCGTTGTCGTAGCAGGCCTGGATGTCTGCCTCGATCTCGGCTTTCCTGTCTGCCGGGAGATCCGCGATTTTAGCGACGAGGTCTCCAAAGCCATTTTTGAAGTCGACACCAAGCTCGTCGAGTAGGGTGGCGTGTTTCTCTAGCAAGGGCGCAAAGTAAGCGTGTACGGCGTGGCCGAAGATGATGGGGTCGCTCACCTTCATCATGGTGGCCTTCATGTGAAGAGAGAACAGCGTGCCTTCCTCCTTCGCGCGGGTGATCTGTTTTTCTAGGAAACTGACCAGCGCGGCCTTGCGCATGACTGTGGCATCAATGATCTCTCCCTCTAACAAAGGGGCGGCGTCCTTCAAGACAGACACTTCGCCAGCTTTGTCGACAAACTCGATCTTGAATTCACCCGCAGCGTCGACCGTGACTGATTGTTCATTCGATCGGAAATCATCAGCATCCATGGAAGCGACGTCGGTCTTGGAGTCGCTCGACCAGGCTCCCATGGAGTGGGGGTGATTCTTCGCATATTCTTTGACGGCTTTGGGTGCACGTCGGTCTGAATTTCCCTCGCGAAGTACAGGATTCACGGCGCTTCCTTTCACTTTGTCATAGCGCGCCTTGATATCGCGTTCGGCATCGTTCTCTGGCTCCTCGGGATAGTCGGGGAGGGAGAAGCCCTGACCTTGGAGTTCTGCGATGGCTGCCTTGAGCTGAGGCACCGAGGCGCTGATGTTAGGAAGCTTGATAATGTTTGCTTCCGGTGTCTTGGCCAACTCGCCGAGTTCGGCCAGGGAATCGGGGCCCTGCTGGCCCTCTTTCAAGTGATCTGGAAAGACAGCAATGATGCGACCAGCCAAGGAGATGTCGCGCGTCTCGATAGCGATGCCCGAAGACTTGGTGAACGCCTGAACGATGGGTAGAAAGGAACGCGTGGCGAGAGCAGGGGCTTCGTCGGTGTGGGTGTAGAGGATGGTCTGGCGATCGGACATGAGTTGCGGTCTGTTTTAAAGTGTGGGTGGTGTGATACGCGACGAGGCGAGGAAGGTCAAAAGCCAATCTTCTGAAGCTTGGAGACCTTCCCTCCGGGCCTCGGGGAACTCGGTTTGACAAGAGAACCCTTGGCGGCATGGTCCTGCATTGCGGTTTGGTCCAGGTGGACCAGCCTTGCTTCGAGATCCTTTCCCTCTCGAACTCAATGCCTACAAGTGCAGTCGCGCCTTCGTGTGTATTCGGACCACTCGTTCATCGTGTGGGGCATCTGTGAATTATCCTTAAGAAAGAATGAGTATAGAAATGTTAGAAAAACCTGCGGCCCAGATCCCTGCCATCAATGTGATGGCAGGAAGTCGAGGCTCGGAACGCATCCATATCCCTATATTGAAAGGGCGCTGGTCAGGCCTCCCGCCTGATTTGGAGGCGCTCGTCTTGGTGGGGGATCTCCAGGCGTGTGATCGCCAAGATGTGCCCGTCGAGGAGCGGAGTTTGATCGGACAGGTGATGAGTGGTGAACTTAGCGCTCTGGCAATTTGTGGGCTTCTCCCATAGGCCGAGCGTACTGGTGTGCTCCTGGCTGGAGACTTCTACTCGAACCCTGATTTGAAACGACGCGGTACTACGGGAGACGTGGAGGATGTGTGGATCGGCTTTGCTGAACGGTTTCGCTGGGTGGCCGGTGTGGCGGGCAACCATGATCTCTTTGCTGGAAAGAGCGAATTCGGCAAGGTCTTTCAACGGCATCCGAATGTCTATCCGCTAGACGGAGATCTACTCGAGATCGACGGGCTGCGTTTGGCTGGGATCAGTGGAATCTTTGGAGAGCCTAACCGGAAGCCGTGGCGACATAATTATTCTGACTATGAAGCGATGTTTCAGATGCTGATGGAAGAAAGGCCTGACATCTTGCTGTTGCATGAGGGGCCTAACCATCCACCAGAGAGATTTCGCGGAAGCGATTTCATCCGAGATCTGTTGTTAGAGCTTTCGCGTGAGATTCGGCCAAAGCTCGTGGTGAACGGACACTGCCATTGGCCTCAACCGATGGTTGAGCTGAGCGAGAGCGGACCGATCGTGACAAACGTGGATGCCCGGGTGGTGGTCCTTACCGGATGATCGCTAGCCAATCATTCTGCGAATCGGGAGCGATCAAGGTTGTGGTGCCGCTCTTCGCTGCGCCGCCGTCGGTCACGCCGCCTTCACGTGGATTGAACCACTTCACGGTGAAGTCCTTGGGAAGCTTGATGTCACGCTTGCCGCCGTTTGGCAGGTACACAAGATAGAGTTCATCGGGCTTGGCGAAGCAGTAGGCCTCGTTCGTGTGCTTCGGATTGCCGATCAATTCGTCTGCGCTTAGCATGTCGCCGAGCGGGAACTTCTGTTCTTTGAAGAGGTTGAGCGCGAGGCTACAGTAGTCCCAGCTGAGGTCGCGAGAACGCCAGTCCTCGCAGATCAAGTCATTCTGCGGGAGTTTGTATCCGAAGTAGTATTCCACGCGGCTGCCGCCTGCCATGAGCGTTCCCCAAAGGGCGAACTTCCGGGTGTCATCGACGCTTGGATTGTCGAAGTTATCAGCCATGCCTGGATAGCCAGGATCGGCAGGCATGCCTTCGCCAGCGGTGCCGGGTTCGTCAAAGCCAATGACCCAACGCACGCCTGCTTTAGCGGACTCCTGGTTCCATTTCACGACTTGCTTGTGGCAGTCTTTCACATTGCTGTTCTGCAACGAGGCACCGCGAAGGACGGACTGCTGTCCTAGCAAAGGCCTGTAGACCTTGTCCTGCTGATCCGGATAGCTGTGAACGACAATGAGGTGATTGTAAGGATCGGTGTCGGCGATGTACTGCGCCATGTCCTGCTGCTGCTTGGTCGTCTGCGTGTTCTCTTCGCCCAGGTTCCAGTTGAGAGCGAGGTTGTGACCAAAGCGGGCGATGATCTCACGGAGATAGAGCTTCCGCTCAGGGCCAAGGTCGCCATTGTCTAGGCAGGTGGGGACATTGCCCTTGGTGTATTTGTGACCACGATTGTTGTCGTCGTTTTCCGTTTCTTGGAGCTTGAAATGAAGGTACATGCCCTTCGCTGTGCCGTGGTCGAAGACGGTGCCCCACTGATCGAGCTTGGAACAGTCGTAGTTGAACTTGTCATTCCGCTCAATGAAGGGCCACACATTGTCACCATCGCCGCCAGCATTGTAAGTGAGGAATGAGAAGACATTACAACCTTTGCTCGAAAGGTAATTGATCGCGCCGATCATGCCTTTGCCTTTGCCGTCTTTCCAAGTGGGATCTCCTTGGTTCCAGTCTTGCAAGTGAGGTGTCTAGGTTTTGAGGGGAACTTTCTTGGTTTTCATCGCCTCCGTGCCGTCGAAGTCGGCGTAGCCGAGGAACGTCTCTGGAGCGTCAGCACCGGCTTTGACGAAGTATTCTCCGGTTCCTGCGAATTGTAGGTGGTGCTTGCCGACATATTGGAGGCGGCCTTTGCCTCGGAGATCACGACCGGACTTGTCTGAATCTGCGACCGTAAACGAGCCGGACTTGCCGTCGAATGGCTCCAATGCTTCCCAATCTTTCGAGGCGTCCAAAGCTGAACCGGCCCCCTGCTTGAAGCTAACTTTGTAAGACCATTCACCGGTCTTGTCTGGAGCGAATAAGGCGCGCCAATGAGTGCCGGAATCGGCAGAGGTTTCGCCAGCATTGCCATCGGCAGCGAAGTAGCCTGGCACGGTGTAGGCTGGGCTGCCTGACGCATGCGTGAAGGTGACGTCAAAGCGATAGTCTGTAAAAGGATTCGGCTTGTTGTCCTTCTCGTGGGCAAAGGGGCCATTCATCGTTAGCACCACTTTGTGCCAGGTCTTGAGGTCGCCACTGATAGCAGCGTCGCCGTTGCCGTGGGTCTTGCGCTCGCCGAATTGATCTCCCTCGAAGGACACCTTTGGCTTGGCGGCGACGGTGACTACGGGCGTAGCCTTGACGCGAGCGGCCAGCGGCTTGTTGTCCGTTGGCTTGACTGTGATTTTAGACCAACGTGCCCGACTGTATTCGTCGCCATCCTTTGAGCCGATCGTCGACGTCACTTGGATGCGAGCTCCTTTGTCGACGAGGACACTCTTAAAGGTCTTGGTGTATTTTTCGCCTTCCACGAACATTCCGTCGCCTAGCGGCGCGGTGTACTCGCCGATCTTCTCTCCTTCGATAGCGATTTCGTAGCTCGACTGACCGTCGTCTTCACCCACCACGTGTAGCTTGAGGTCAAAAGAGCCATCTCGAAATGGCCATGGTCCTGCTGCAGTACCGCTCTTGTGTTGCTCAGGGTTCACGGCAAACCACTTGTCTTTGTCTAGGTAGACTTGCTCACGTGTTGGGAAGTCGGCTGGCAACAACGTGGGGGTTCCGCCTGCGGCCGCTAGTTTGGTCGTGACAGTGAAAGCGTCAGGCAGCTTGCCAGCTTTAAGAATACTTGTGGGTGCTGCTCCTTCCGGTGCCTTGAAATCAGCATCTTGGGTCATGAGCCAGGAATCGAATTCGAAGCCATCCTCACGCATGGAGAAATGAATGGTGTGCTCGCCCGCTTTGGGGATTTCCAGGAAGAGAATGCCAGCAACTCCGGTGTGCACTTCCTCTGTGCGCTGTTTGCTTCCCCAGGCCCATTCTTTCTTCTTGGTCCACTGCATGCGCTGACCTGACTCTGGCCAGGTGCCGTTGAGGCCGACATGGAGTCCGTTGTCTTCGGTGCCAGTAGAGTGCCAGGGCTTACGCATGAAAGAAACATTTAAATATAACTTGTACTTTTAATTATAGTGGCTAGTTGAAGTGGGAAATGAGCAATCCCACTTCCAAAGCATTAAAAGAACTGAGCCCCCAACAGCGCGCCGTCGTCGAGAAG
>CALLLI010000313.1 GCA_938082635.1 uncultured Verrucomicrobiales bacterium | reverse complement strand
AGCGGCTATCCGCATCGCGTATGGCCTTCTTCTTCAGGCCGTGGATATCGAGATCGCGATCAACTTCAGAAACAAGCTCCGGGAATTGATAGGTGATTTCGATGGCCTGGTTAACGAAACTGTTGAGTTCTGACGAGAGTTTCGCCTCAAAAAGCAGTTCTTGCCGAGCAGAGTGATCGGATTCTGTTGGTGGTAATATTCTAAAAGTCAACGGGTTACGTTGACCAAGGACTAACAGGACGCTATCTGATTCTTCAAAAAAATGGGTTTCGGCGAAGGTCGAGCTAGGCGGGGAGGAAATTCCTTGTCTTGACCTGACAATTGCTTTGTGTTCTGCTCATGGCCCTATTCTCCACGATATTCCAAGCGCTCTTGCGCAAGGGCACGCTCCTGGGGCTGCTCGTAATCGTTGTCTTTGGTATCGTTGAGATCGCTCTGTGGGTCTTTGCTCCGGTAGCGCCGTATGCGAACTACGAGTTCACTTTCAAGAATGCCATGACCCCTTACGGACTTGAGGAGTCTTCAGTCTACGAGATCGACTCGCGGGAGGTTCGGACGAGGCCATCAACGGAAGACCGCGCTCAGAGCTTGAGCATGCTGATTTTAGGAGGTGAGGGCAGCGCCCAGCCTTTGCAGAGCGCTGGTGATACTTGGTGGGGACGTGTGGCGACAGAAATGGAGCGCCAGTTCCCCGATGTGGCGCTCGATGTGGCTGTGAAGGCGAGCAATACGACCAACGCTACAGGAACCTCACTGAGGCGGGCTGTGAGTTGGGCCAAGACGTATGCCGCTGAGCTGGATCCCGATATTATGGTGGTTTCCTTTGGCATCTCCGAGGTCTTGGATGCTCCGGAGAGCTTCCGTTACAATCCGACGACCATGCAGATGTTGCCTGCAGAGGCTCGGCGCAGTTCGATCAAGGACAAGGTGGTCGGCGTTTCCCAGATTGCTAGGCGAGTGAGGCAATGGCGCAAGGCGGGTTCAGAGGACCTTGCAGAGCGCAAAGCTCTCTGGGAACAACCGGACTTCTACCTAAAGAGCTCAGGTCAGAAACAGCGTGTTTATGAGAGCTTGCCCTTTGATGTGAGGCCTCCCCGGTGGGATTCAGATAAAGATCCGAAGCTTGAATACTTGGATGGGCTCCGCACGCTGCGGGCATTGGCCAAACGACTAGGGGCGGAATTCATTGTCGTCGGAGAGCCTGCGCTTCATGACGATAACCTCAGTTTTGACGGAATCGATCGGCTCAGCCGACCTCGGTGGACCAAACGCCCCACGGTTGCAGATCCCAATGGAGCTGGGCTGCGGCCAGATCCTGCGTGGGTCGAGCGTGAGTTGAATCGGTTCTATGACTCTGCTGATGATTGGGCCTCTAAAGAGGACCTTTCCTTTGTGAATCTAAATCAAGAAAGCGTCTTGGCAAAGACGGTAGAGAACTTCGTGGACGACACCATGTTAACACAGGTGGGGAGTCAACGCGTTGCTGATGAGCTTGCTCCAGCGGTGACTTCTTCAATAAAGAAAGTTTTAGCGAATTAAAGTGGCCGGCCGGTGGTCCCTCGTTTGAGTGACACACATGAGAATCCATCGGGGATTTCCCACAATGCCCCTTTACCCCTTGGCTAATCTCATTTAGACCAGAATTGCCTACTCTTAGGAATTGGCACACCCAACTCACCCAACCTTCAACTCATTCTCCTCAGCACTATGCCTCGAATGCGCCTGATTCGTCGTTCCAGCCAACCTCTCTTTGTCCTTGGAGTCGCTCTGCTTGCCGGAGTCGCCTTGGCTCCAGATCTGCTCGCTCAAGAAGCTGAAGTAGCTCCCGAGGTAAAGAAGACCGTCTTTGACTCCATCAAACAGGGGGGGCCTTTCATGTATGTCTTGGGTGTTTGTTCACTCGCTATGGTGGCCCTTGTCATTTACAATTTCATCCAGTTAGGACGTTCCAAGTTCGTCCCAGAAGACTTGCGATCGCAACTGCATGATTACATGGCCAGCTGTAAGGTTCGGAGTGCGATCGAGGTTGCCTCTACCAGCCCATCTTTCCTGGGAAGGATGTTGGCTACGGCGCTACCAAAGGTTGACGCCACGGAGCCTGAAACCCTTGGCCGTGAGCATGTGGAAGATGCCATGGCCGATTTCACGGCTCGCGAGAATCGCTCTTACATGACCATGATCGGCTACCTTGGAGTGATCGCTCAGATTGCCCCGATGCTTGGTCTGATGGGAACTGTTTCTGGCATGGTCGGGGCCTTTTCTAAATTGGAAGCCATGGCTACCGCGGACGCTTCGGCGTTGGCTGGAAATATCTCTGAAGCCCTGATCACGACGCTCTCTGGTTTGGTCATTGCGGTGCCTGCGATCATCTTCTTCTTCGTCCTCCGTAACCGTCTCAACAAGTTGGTGGCAGACTCTCACGAGGCCGCTAGTGACATGTTAGACGCAAGCTTGAATACCTTGAATGCGGATCAACAGTTGGCGAAGGTGCCAGAAGGTCTTTCCTCTTAGCTGGATCATCTGAATAATGGCCTCGAAACGTCTACGAGCGCTTGCTGCGGGGGAAACCGAAACCCTCAAGACAGACATGTCGCCTATGATCGACATGGTCTTTCTGTTGCTGATCTTCTTCATGGTCACTTCCAAGATGATCATCATTCGGCAAGATAAAAATGTGGTCCCGTCAGTGGCTTTGGAATCTAAGCCATTGTCGGAAGCTCGCGGACGCATCGTGGTCAATCTTACGAAGGATGGCACCGTGATGGACATCAATGGAAAGGTGATCAATCTCAGCGATGTCGAGAATCTGTGCCGCACCAAGAACGAGCTTAACCAGAAAGCTGGTATAAAGACTAAATTGCACATTAGAGCCGATCACCGGTCTGATATGCGTGATGTGAAGAAAGTCGTCACGGCAGGTGCCAATGCGGGCGTCATTGATGTCGTCTTCGCCACCTTCCGGCATCAATCTAAGAAATAACGCGAACTAGCACCATGGCGAGACGTTCCTACCTTCATCTTGAGACCCAGGAAGATCCTGAGTTGGACATTGCTCCACTCATCGATGTCAGCTTTCTCTTGCTCATCTATTTCTTGGTCACTTCGACCATGCAACCGAAAGAGGGAGATCTCGATCTCACCTTTCCTTCAACTCAGACGGACCAGGTGGACACGCCCCCAGTCGATCCGTTGAGCATCCATTTGCGCGAAGATGGCGTCATTCTCGCGGGCGTTGGTGGAGGAGAGGAAGAGTTGGAAGCTGATGTGAACTCTCGCAAATGTCCTCGTCTTCTTGAGAAATTGAAAGAGTACAAGTCTGTTGCCGACACCTCGGGATCCACTCCTTTCGTAGTGGTTCGTGCGGATGACGGCGCAAAGCAGCAACGCTTTATTGATATCGTGAATACCCTCAGCATCGTTAAGATCACCAATGTGACGATCACGGGTTTCCGCGAGAACAACTAAGGCTTACGGTTTTCTTGGTGAATTCCGACGTCCAGAAATTGGCCATCGAGCCGTTCCTCGTTTATCCTCTCAGACACACTCTACCTGATTGACCAACATGAGATATTCTCTCCCTTTAAACTCAGACTCGAGGGGACTGCCCATTGTCCTAGCAACCTTGATGGCGGTAATCTTCACCGCCTTGCCGCTGCATGCGCAGAAAGGCTTAAACGCGACCGATGCCGGAGCTGAGAAAGCGACGTTGATGGCGGTTGGAATGATGAAGAAAGGCAAGTGGGAAGATGCGCATGCGCTCTTTCAACAGATTGTGGCTGAGTGGGGGAATGATGCCTACTACCGGAAGATGCCAGCGTTCGGCACGGTCTACTACAACCGTGGTTACTGTGAAATGCAGCTGAAGCGTTATGCTGATGCCATCGGTTCCTTCCGCACTTGCTACGAGGACTACGACAACAAGACGGAGGATGGAGAAGCCTTCACGATTAGCAATGTTTATCGCAAGACGGCTGTCTTTCAGTGGGCGGCGGCTGAGCAGTATCAGGAGGATTGGGAAGAAGCGATTAAGCGCTATCTCCAGTTCATGAAGTTGGATCCGATACCCGCAAAGGATTACTTCAACCCGGCAGTCTACTACCTGAATTTGGGAACGTGCTATGCCAAATTAGACAAGCGTGACAAGGCTGAGGAGAATGTGGCCAAAGCGTTCAAGTTGGCCCCTCGTGGTCGCATAGGAAGGGGGCCGCTTTGGGGAGGTTTCCTAGCAGTTCTCGAGAGTTATGTCAGAGCTGAGAGCGAGAAGGAAACGGCTGGAGCCAGTGTTTTTGTCGAAAAGTTTTCCCCCAACTTGATCTCTGATACGCTATTCCATGCCTATTACTCTAGCCGAGTGCTTAAGCTGGCACAGGCGGCGGTCGAGCAGGACTTGTTAGGATTGGCTTGGCGGCTGTTTGGTCTAGTGCCCAAGACTGCGGATGTGTTGCGTGCCGGTAGCATAGCTGACCCTAAGACGATGCACCCAGCGTCAAAGAAAGCGTTGGAAACTTTCGAGGCGAAGGAAGCCAGCGGAGAGCCGCTCGAGATTGCGACCTACTTCGGTTTATCTAAACTCTATGAGCAGGTAGGTGATGTGCGAGCGCAGTTTGCAATTTTTGACTACATGGGCACCCATTATAAAAAGTCATCCTATCGGCCGACGATTCTCTACTTAGCAACCAAGTCCGCCTCCGATATAGGAGAGATGGTCGATGCTCAGCAGCATGGACTAACATTTCTCGGGGAGTATCCCGACCATGAGTTGGCTCCTGACGTTTCCTCGATGTTACTCAGCTCCCTTTTCTATAATGGAGAGTATGAGCGCTGTCTGGAAATTGCCGGCGAATTGCGGCCCTCTTTGGCCGTGGGTTCTTCGGAGCGTGACCTTCCTGACTTCGTTTACAGTGGTTCACTCTATTACCTCGGTCGTTATCAAGATGCCCAGCCGGAGCTGGACAGTCACGTAAAGAACTACCCCGAGAGTCCTTACATGGAGAACACATCTTACTATCAAGCGAGCAACTACATCAAGCTTTACGAGTGGCAGAAAGCGGCGGGGCTTTTGGATGCGTGGTTGAAGAAGTATGAGCCCAAGGGTTCAGGTCTTCTTGATGTGGCTTATCTGGATCGAGGAACCTGTCACTTCGCTCTGTCAACGCCACAGAATAGAGGGAATGAGAATGCGCTAGAGTTTGCTGAGAAAGTCATCATAGGCTTCCCGCAGTCAGGTGTATTGGATCGCGCGCACAGCCTTTACGGAGATGTTAAGCAGAACGATGCTAACTTTGCGGAAGCTGAGGAGAACTACCTGAAGTCCGTCGCGATTGCTGAAGAAGAGGACCATTTCAGTATTGCCGCGTCGGCGTTAATGCAGCTGGTGACTGTCGCGTCGGCGCAGGAGAATCACAAGGAGGCCGTAGTTTACTATGATGACTTCTTTAAAAAATATCCTGAGACCCTTTACGCTCCCAATACGGCTGTTGGCGTCTTGCCTTCTATCAAAGAAGCGGCCCCGGAAAGAATTGATGAAGCTCTTAAGCGCATTGAAGAGATCATTTTTCGTCTTGGGAAACAGGATGATTCTGATGGTATCGAGGCAGCGCTGAACGCTTATTCTAACTTTCTGCTGAAAGAGAAGGATTCGGCAGCCGAAGTCATCGACATTCTCGACAAGTTTCCCAACAAGTTCGGCCTGAAGACACTTCAGGCTTGGTTGCTTATCACCAAGATTGGAATCATTGAAGAGCGTTTGGCCAAAGATGGCAAGATGACAGCTCGAGCCAAGGTTTACTACGAGAGCTTGGAGCAAGATTTCTCTAAGGAAGAACTCGGTGACTTCATCTTGTTTCAGTTAGGTGCCAAGATCGCTCAGGGCAATCCCTTTAAGGCGGAGCCATGGTTTGAGCAGGTCGCTCAGAGTAAGGATCCTGAAATGGCCATGAAGGCGCAACTTCAGCTTTCTATGATTCGTGCGAAGTCGGATGACGAGGCGGTCCAGACAAAGGCGATTGGAGATCTTACCCGTATTCGGACGAACATGAATGACAATCCGGATATTGTTGGACCAGCGACACTGAACTTGGCGCGTCTCTATCATAAGCGTAAAAAGTGGTCGGAGGCGAATAAGGAATGGCGCTCGTATATGGTGAATAAAAGCTACCGTGAAGGCCGTCCGGAGGCGCTCTTCAAGTTGGGAGAGAGCTATGAGATGATTGGAAAGACGGACGAGGCTTTGGTGTCCTACTCTCAGCTAACTGTTCTTTACGCAGGTTATCTGGATCTCTCAGCAGAATCTGTCATTCGGATTGCTAAGATTGTTTGGGCTCGTGGAGACCAAGTAAAGGCCTTTCAATTTCTCAACACGTTCCATTTCCGCATGAAGGCGAATGATCATCCGAAGGTTCGGGAGATGGACACGCTTCGCCAAGATTACATCAAGCAACTGAAGTCTGGCAGTAAGTGGAAAGAAGAACTCCTTCAAGTGCGCGACAGTTTTGGAGCGATTCAGCCTGCCAAGGCGAAGAAGTAGTAACTAGCTTCAGCTCATTACTAATCATGAAATCAAAGTTATTGTTAGTCTGTGGTGCGGTTGCGTTTGCCTTGTGTGGGGCCTTGGTTGCCAAGCCCGCGCCCGCTGAGATTGTTCTCAAAGGACAGAAGGTTGCAGAGACCGGCTTTGTTACCAAGGCAGACGCTTCTAAGATCTATTTCTCTGCGAGCCCTACAGGTAAGAACGAGCGAGCCTATCCACGGAAACTTGTGGAGCGTCTTGTCTTCAAAACCCCAGAGGGTTGGCAGGAAGCCGAGGAAGCTCGTCTTGGAGGAAAGTATGTGGTTGCTGCTAAGGCATACGAGAAGATCGCCAAAGATTTCCGCGAGATCGAAGCTATTGAAGACAACTATGGTTCGCTCGCCCGCCTTCAGCAATTGTCCTGTCTGAGGAATATTGGAAACTATAAGCAGCTAGCGGCCAAGCGACCACTTCTGAAGAAGATCGGGTTGAGCAAGAAGTTCCACAACCAAGTGGATCTCTTTGTCGGGTGGGGGGCGTTGGCTAAACTGAATACGCCCGCTCAGGTAGAACAGTTAGAGCGTCTCGTGGATGAATTCCGTGAGATGGAGATGGTCCCCGAGCAGTTAGCCCAAGCTTTCTATCTGAGCGGTGTCGCTCAGGCGAAGAAGGGTAATCCAGGCAAGGCTTTAACGGACTATCATCGTGCCTTCACGCTTGATTTCGGGACAGATCGCGCGCTTTCCAAGATTGCGATGGAGACCGCGCTCAAGCTTTATGCGGCAGAGCACAAGATTCACAAGGATCGTCAGCGATTGGAAGAAGCCCACGGATTGGCGACGGTTTTCACGAGAGTCTTCGGGAAAGTTCCGAGCGAAGCCGAGCGTTTTACGAAGCCGCTTCCTCCGTTGGATTCCGACGAAACTAAGTGATCCGACCTGATGGAGCCGTTATCTATCAGAGAGCTTAAAAGCGGGGCGAGTGAATCTCCGCTCAAAGCGGACCTTCAGCTCCAGTTAACTCAGACATCCCTCAAGGAAACGCGCACAGGCAAAGCCTACCGGGAATTGATCTTTGGTGACGCGGAAGGAAGCCTAACCCTGCGTGTCTGGTCTGATCATCCCATGTTCTCTAAGTCGGAGAACCTGAAGGCTCTGCAGTTCCTTTTGATCTCGGGGCAGTGGGTGGATAAGGGGCAGTTCGGGATCGAGCCGCAGAGTTGGGACTTTCGGGATCTGACGGCAGAGGAGCGGGAAGCGATGCTTCGTGGTCCGAAGGCCTTACGGGCGAAGCAGACTGAGGATTACGAATACATTCAGCGTTCGGCAGAGTCCCTTACGGACCCACGATTGCGTTTGGTGAGTCAGAAGTTTCTAGAGACGTATGGGGAGCGATTCCTCCGGACTGCTGCTGCGCGCACCTATCATCATGCTCGTCGTGGGGGGCTCGTTGAGCATGTGGCGCAAATGATGCGGTCAGCTTCGGCGTTGTTGTCAGTCTATCCAAATCTCAATGCCGACCTGGTGGTCACGGGTGTTCTCTTTCATGACTGTGGGAAGCTTTGGGAGAATAATTATCTCAAGAATGGGTTTACCATGCCTCACAGCGAGGTGGGAGAATTGCTGGGGCACATCCCATTGGGAATAGAGCTCATCAATAAGCTTTGGCGTGACCTTGCTAGTGATGAGGCTATCGCTGATGAGTGGGATCGTTTGACGCCAAAGACAGAAGACGTGCGATGCCATTTGCTCCATTTGATTGCCTCTCACCACGGCACGCTGGAGTTTGGATCGCCGATTTTGCCGAAGACTCCAGAGGCCATGCTTCTTCACTTTGTGGATAACATTGACGCGAAATTAGAGATGTTCAAAGAAGGCTATGAGAAGTCGGCCTTGATCGGAAAGAACGTATACGAACGTCAGCGCCCTCTCTTCCACGCGCTTGTGCAGCCTTTGGAGAAATGCGAGCCTTGTCCGCAGTCCGAACTCGAAACGGCTGTCTCAGAGATGGCCCCTGCGACTTCCTTGGCTTCACCAGAGACGGCGGGCACGATGTTGCCGGCGAAGGATGCGGTAATAGAAGGGAACCAAGGCGCGGCTACTGGGGATGGTTCTTCTGCGAGTGGCGCTGAAGAACTGTAGTCTACCGCTTTCCAAGCAAAGGAACTCCAGCAATCGCCGGCTCCTTGACCAGGTTCGCCGTTGAAGAAATAGAGGTGCGTGCGGTCAAAGAGGTACTCGGGGCGATACTTCTCGGTTGACTGCTTTGCTAATGGAGGATCCCGAGGGAGGTCTTCCTTCTCTCCAGTGGTTTCTAACAAGAATACATTACCGTCTATTCGAGCAATACACCAAGCGTGCCCTTCACTATCATCGGTCTCGCCTATCACGACTCGAGCTTTGATCCCTCGTGACATCAACCAGTCAGCTAGAAGTATCGAGGTGTCTTCGCAGTCGCCTGAACGCTGTTGAAGAGTCTCAGCCGATGTCTGCCAAGCATCCTTTGCTCGCTCGGAGTTGGCGACGTCATAGTCGGTTTCATAGATACAGTGATCGAGCACACCGTGCCACAACGTGATCATTTCTTCATAAGGAGACATGTTTCGTCGAAATGCCGCGGGGGGAGCGATCCTACTTAAAAAGGTATTTGCTCGAGCATAGTGATCGGCTGTGTCCACTGCGAGAATGTCATAGTTTGTGTTACAGTGTGGGCACTGCAGAAGCAGAATTCGATCACCTCCATAGAACTGCCCGTTATAGGGACGTTCACAGCGAGCACAAATGTGATGAAATTGTTGGAGCCCTTTGGCGAGAAGGTTGGGCTCGAATTTAGGTAGGCGTTGAACAAGCACTGCCCAGACATCGACGAGATTCTTGTCTGCATACGGACGGAGAACAACGGCTGAATGGGTGTAAGTCGGATCTTTGAGCTCTTTCCACCCCGCAAATTCGGTTCGAAAGGCCTCTGCTCGATACGGCGCTCTGAAAACACCTGCTGATGCTGCCGCGACTCCCTCAACCTGAGTTTGAAGGTTGTTGAGGATCTGCTCTGCAGACAGGTTGGGCGATTTGGAGTCTGCGGATGTGATTTGGTCGTCTGCCCATGCTTGTAAGTCAGGATCGTGTTGGAGAGAAGAATCGACGGGAACTGCAGAGCTCCGAACGTCATTGAGCATCGTGAGAACACTCGCTGACTCAAGCTGCTCTGAAGGCTGTGCTTGAGCGCTCGACAAAACGGGCTGCAGGGGAATCAGCTTAAAGATACCGACAAAGATCGCCGCAGTAATTAGAAGGGCTACGAAGATTTTTTTTGGCATTGTTAATCTGTAAAATATGGCAATACTCGCAATTCATCAAATAATTTCCAAATGTTACCAGGAATTTCAGGTTTAGTGCTGGCATCAGCTGTTTACCTTGAAAATTAATGAATATATGTATTATTCATTTGCTAAATATTAAAATATATTTAGCAAATAGGAATGCCTGAGGAGTCAGAGGACACCGGTACCGAAGCCCTGCGCGCGCAGATCCGTGCGCTCGAGCAACAGCTGTGTGCCATCGATGCTCAGTTGGAGGTCGAACCCGAGGGGAAAGTAGAGGCAACTTCCAAGCCAACGGAGGAGAAGAAGCCAACGGTGGAGAAGAAGCCAACGGTGGAGATTAGGAGAGCTGAAGCTGCTCTCGATCATGGCAGAACGGATGTCGTTGTTCGGTTCAAAAAGGTGGAATTTCGAGAGGCTGAGGAACAGGAGCCAGGGGGCGTTGAAACGAAGCTTCTGCGCTGGCTCGGGGGAGGCGTCGTGGCGGCGAGCATTGTCGGTCTTGCGGCCATTGTTGTCGGGCCAGTCTTCGTCAAACAAGGCGGCATAGCGGAGAGTGGGTTTTCAATCGAAGCGGAAGCGATCTCTGGCGATCACCAAGAGCTTCGAGGGGCGATTAATGAGGCTGAGGAGGCCTTGAGAGGTTTCTACAGAGCAGTCAGCGTTTCCGAGATACTGCATCTTATCAGAGCTCCAGAGCGTCTTCAGGACTCGGTCCAAACCTATTATGCCGGTCGCCCGCCGATGACCCAATACATCGAGTTTATGGGATCCACGGAGCGTATTCGTCACAAAAATGGGACCTTCATTCTTGCCGTTGTCAAGTTACCGGAGGCGGTGGACGGCCGCCAAGTGGCCGTAGAGATGTCTGAAGAAGGGCCAAAGGTGGATTGGGAGCTTGCCGTCAATCTTCAGAAACGGAATTGGCTAATGCTGTCTCGCTCGGCCCTGATCGGGGAGCCGCAGACATTCCGAGTCGAAGCTACTGGCTTTGACTACTATAATAATGAATTCAAAGAACCAGAATGGCGCTCCTATAGACTGACGGCACCCGAATCCCCTGACCCTGTGTATGCCTATGCTCCTCGCCGGAGCAGCCTTGGAGAGCGGCTTCAGGAGTCAATCACGGCAAGTTATCCCCATCCTGCCCAGCTGGTCGTTTCGCTCGCTGTCGTTGAACGGGTCGATGAGATCTCTCAAATGAGGATCTTTGATCTCCAACACGCTCACTGGCTCGTTCCGGCCGAGGCTCTTCCAGTTCAGGTTATTGAGAATCATAAAAAATTAAGTTTAATTGATAATTTCTAAATTATATTGTAAGTATTCCTTAATAATCAAAGGATCATGAATAAGACCCGTCTCTCTCTCTGTATTCTCTGTATACTCTCAAGCTCAAGCTCGAGCTTTGCTGCGATGATCACGATTGACTCCGTGACACGGACTGTGACTACGCATGTCACTGGCGGGACCTGGGATTCAAATTCGATCTCCTCCGCTGGAGCGCAGAACATTGCGGCGACTTCGGATGGAGTGGACAGCGGTCTTGCGTCTGCTCGCCAGAATAGCTTCCTGTCGGGTGGAGCCACATTGGATTTCTTCATAGAAGAAGATATTGTTGTTCAAGGAAGCCGGGGATTCGGATTCGCTCCAGTGAACGTCGTGGCGGAGTCTTTGGTAGACGTCACCTTCACTATTCCTGCTGAGGTAGGGGCTGCGGCCTTTATGTTTGATGGGTTCTATACCGTCATTGGTGACCAATCGGATGGAACGCCAAGCGTTGCTTGGAATTTGGCGGCGATGGGCCAGACAACCATCGGAGGAGTCGTTCTCGGCGGGACCTTGTCTAGTGGTGAGGCTACTTCTGGAACTTCAGAGCAGATAGAGGCTAGCGGTCTTCTCTGGCCAGGGACTTACAACATGCGCCTTGAAGCAAATATGGGTAACAACGGTGTCGGTACCGGATCTTTCACAACTACAGGGGCCTTCGGTGCAGCCGCTTTCCAAGACATGCGCTTGACAGTGACACCACTATCACCAGTGCCAGAGCCTTCTTCCGCTCTCTTGCTTGGCCTCGGTGTGTCGCTCGTGATTCGTCGCCGTAGATAAAGGGTTGGACGCTACTCCGTGGCCTGTTTTAGGAGGTCGTGCACGTCGTAGGGACTGACAGATTGGCGATCCTTAGGTGCTGCGGGTCCTAACAATATCGGCCAGTCTAACGGATCCTCGGGCATGCGTCCATGAGAGCCTTTGACTAACGTAGCGTCTAAAGGAATCAAGTCCATCAGCATACGGAATCCGAGCTTCTTCTGAAGCAGCTTGCGAGCAATGGTGACTTTAGGAAGCCTCTTGTTGGGATCGAGAAAGAGTTCTACAGGATCGTAGCCGGGCTTGCGGTGAATATCAACACAGCGAGCGAAGTCTGGAGCATGTGCGTCATCCTGCCAGTAGTAGTAAGTGAACCAACTTGTGGCATCGGACACCAGAACCAAGTCTCCGGCTCGAGAGTGGTCTAGGCCTGCCGCTGTACGGCTCTCTCCGTGAAGAACGGAGTCTACGCCGGGAATCTCACGGCAACACTGAAGCACTTGATCTAGATCCTGTGAATCCCTGACATAGACGTGAGCCACTTGGTGATCAGCCACGGCAAACGCCTGGCTTGCTCCAGCGTCTAGGATCTCCAGACCCATCTCATCTTTGATCGTGAGCCAACCCTTCTCGCGGAAGATGCGATTGATATGAATGGGCTGTTTTACGGGAGTGATGCCGTATTCAGAGAGAAGGTTCACCTCGATGTCGCGATCCTCTAGAAATGTAACGAGTGACTCCACTAACTGATCGATTTCTAGCAGATCACCACTGACTTTCGAGAGATCAGGTCCAAACCTTTGGAAGTTGTAGTCAAGGTGTGGGAGATAAAGGAGTGTCAGGTCAGGCTGATGCTTCTTTTCCACCCAACGACAGGAATCTGCGATCCATTGAGAGCAGGGTAGGCCTGCTGCAGGTCCCCAGAAGGTATGAAACGGGAAGGGGCCAAGGGTTTCTTTGATCTCCTCCCGCATTTCCATAGGATGGGTGTAGACATCGAAGACCTTGCGCCCATCTGCACGGTACATCGGGCGAGGTGTGATCGTAAGCTCGGCCGAACTGTACATGTTGTACCACCAGAACAATTTGGCGGTGACGAAATTTGACCGTTCTGCGCGAATCGATTCCCAGAGTTTGTTTCCGGCGACAAGGTGGTTGGATTGTTTCCAGAATTGCACCTCAGCGAGGTCCCGATCATACCATCCGTTTCCAACGATCCCGTGTTCAGAAGGCGGCTTTCCCGTCAAATAGGTGGCCTGCATCGTGCAGGTGACCGCTGGTAATTGCGGCTGCACGTTGACGCTGCCGTGCCTCTGGAGAAATTTCTGGATATACGGCGTGTGCTCGCCGATACATCGGCGGCAGAGCCCTACCACATTGATCACAGCAGACCGTTTCATGTCGTTTCGAGATTTAGACCAACGCCCCGCATCCCACAACCTGAATGAGTAACCCTTTCAGTTCTATTGATGCAGTTGTCGCGGACCTTGCGGAAGGCAAGATGGTGCTGGTCACCGATGATGAGGATCGTGAGAACGAAGGAGATCTCATTCTGGCCGCGTCGCGAGTGACTCCTGAGGCCGTTAATTTCATGGCGACCCATGGGCGAGGTCTTATTTGTGCACCGATGGCGGAGCCACTGGCGGCCCGCTTGGGTTTGCATGAGATGGTACCTGTGAATCGTGAAAGTCACGGTACGGCCTTCACTGTTTCTGTCGATGCGGCTGAGGGGATTACCACTGGTATCAGTGCGGCAGATCGAGCACATACATTGCAACTGTTAGCCAATGAGCAGACTTTGCCGAATGATCTTGTCCAGCCAGGACACATCTTTCCTTTGCTCGCGCGTGAGGGGGGGGCACTCAGGCGAGCGGGACACACCGAGGCGTCGATCGATTTGGTGCGAATGTCAGGATTGCCTCCTGTCGCGGTGATCTGTGAGATTCTCAATGAAGATGGAACCATGTCTCGGCTTCCTGACCTTGAGCGCTTTGCATCTCAGCATGGCATCAAGATGTGCACGATCGAAGGCCTCATCACCTATCGGCGTGAACGTGAGCAGCTGGTCGAACTAGAGAAGGTTGAAGATGTGGAAACGGCCTCTGGAACTTTCCGAGCGTATCACTATCGGAGTCTGCTGGATGGCGTGCTTCATCTTGCCTTGGTTCGCGGGGAGATTCGTTCGGATCAAGCCACTCTTGTCCGCGTGCAACGTTCCTCGTTGGTGGAAGATGTCTTTGGTAGGAATGAAGGTGTCCTAGCATCTTCCCTGGAGCACATCGCTCGAGAGGATTGTGGAGTGCTCCTTTACATGCGGCAGCACGAACAGCCAGTCGTTCGTGGACGGGAACGGCGTGCCAGCAGTTCGGCTGATTTACGTGACTATGGCACGGGCGCCCAAATCCTGCATGATCTTGGAGTGCGAGATATCCGGCTTCTGACAAATTCGCAGCGTAAGATTGTAGGGCTGGAGGGGCACGCTCTAAAGGTCATTGAAGAAGTGGCCTTGAGTTAGCTAGAAGACATCTATGAGAGTCGTGATCACCGGTGGAGCAGGCTTTATAGGGCAGCGCTTGGCCAGGAGAATCTTAGCATTAGGGAAACTCGTGGATTCGGCGGGTGAGGAACGGGAGGTGACACGACTCGTGCTCAACGATGTCGCGGAACCGGTCGACTCGTTACCGGTGGACAAGCGTGTAGAATTCATTGCTGGAGACTTTGGCGAACCGACGGTCTTGGAGCGACTGATCACGCCGGATACTGCGATCGTCTTTCACCTTGCTGCTGTCGTGAGCGGTGGTGCTGAAGAAGACTTCGAACTGGGCATGCAGGTAAACCTCCACGCAACTGAGTGTTTGCTTGAAGGTTTGCGTCTGCTAGACACGTGCCCACGGCTCGTCTTTGCAAGTTCGGTCGCGGCCTATGGTGGAGATTTGCCTGAGGTGATCCAAGACGACACCTTGCTGGCGCCTCAGACATCCTACGGGTGTCAGAAGGCCATGACTGAGTTTCTGATCAACGACTATAGCCGTCGGGGCTTTCTCGATGGGCGAGCACTTCGTTTGCCAACGATTGTGGTGAGACCGGGGAAGCCTAACAAAGCGGCGTCAAGCTTCGCCAGTGCGATTATTCGAGAGCCATTGCAAGGGGAAACCTGTGTGTGTCCAGTGCCTCCCGAAACGGGTGTGTGGGTGCTCTCGCCCCAGCAGGTGGTGGAGAGTTTCATTCATGCGGAGCAACTTGCGGCCAGTACCTGGGGCTACCAGCGTGCGTTGGCGTTGCCGGGCCTGACAACCACGGTCTCGGAGATGATCGAGGCGCTTGAATCGATCGGCGGTCCGGCCGCCGTGGCACGTATCGAGTGGAAGCCCGATGCGGGGGTTCAGCGGATTGTCCACTCTTGGCCTGTGCGATTTCAGCCAACTCGGGCGCTAGACATGGGGTTTCAGCCGGATGCCAGCATCGTCGATTGTATCGAAGGATTTGTTAGGGATGAGCTGGGCGGCCAAGTTGCTAGTACAGGGCGGCAGAAGTTCGCGATAAGAACGGGCTCATAATTACAGAGCGGATTGTGGTGAGTCTGAACACGTCTCGTCTGTCGGAGGATCTATCCGGCGTAGCGCCATTTGAAAGGCTTTGCCATCGTTTGGTTGAAATAGGCCATGAAATCCAGAATCCGATCATTGAGGTCATCAATGGATCTGAAGCTT
>CALLLI010000312.1 GCA_938082635.1 uncultured Verrucomicrobiales bacterium | reverse complement strand
AACGAGATCGTCTTCTGGCACCCAGTCACGAAGATCGGGTGGCAGGAGCATTGGTGTTTCACGGTCGACATCAACGAAGCGGGCGCTCATGCCCTATTCCTAGCATCTTCCTTAGATTTGCAAAGTCCGACAGACTCCTAGAGGCGCCTCCTCCCAGAACGACTTTGGAAAGTCGCGCTACAGCCTGAATAGAATTGCTACCATCCGGACAGGCCGATACGCTACGACCATGTCCAAGCCTTCCCCGTCCCGCCGCCAAGCGCTCCGCGCCTCACTCTTGTTAGGAACGAGTGCGGGGCTCGCAGGATCTGCACTTGGCAAATCCGAACCCACACCATCACAAACTGAAGGGCCGTTCTACCCTGACTTGGACAATGACCTAACCTTTGTCTCAAGCCGGAAAGAGCGCGCCAAAGGGAATCACCTCTATGTCCATGGCTCGGTTCGCGATACCGAGGGCAAGCCGATCCCCAACGCGCTCGTGGATATTTGGCAAACGGATCACAAAGGCATCTACGACCACGCCGGCGATCCTAAGCAGAAGGACAAAGACAAGAACTTCCAATGCTATGGCCGATGCGTCACAGGCGAAGATGGCACCTATCATTTCAAATCGATTAAGCCCCGTCACTACGGTGACGAGAAGTTCCAACGCACCCCTCACATTCACTACAAGGTCGCACGACGTGGTTACCATGAGCTGACCACACAGCTCTACTTTGCTGGCGAGAAACTCAATGCCAAAGACGGGCTCTACAAAAAGCTTTCAACAGATGATCAGAAGCTCGTCACCGTGGACTTCCAACCCATCGCCCTAACAGACAAATCCGTTCAATCAAAGCTCAAGGACACCTTCAGTGAAAGCGAATGGCCAGAGGGAATCACCGTGGGCCAACTCGACTTGGTGATGAAGCCAGTGTCTTAGGACACTTCTGCCCCGTCGTACCACAATCCCATGCGAAGGACGTCGCGATATTCGCCATCCACGAGCGCTTCGTTTCGAAGAATCCCTTCCACTTTGAAGCCTAGGCTTTCATTGAGCTTCACATTACGAAAGTGCGTGTGGAGCGTGTTGAGATAGAGCTTCTTCAGGCCGAGCGTGGTCAGACCATAACGGATCCACAACTGCGTTGCTTCCTTTGCTAATCCCGTGCCACGGCAGGCGGGATCGCCAATCAGCTTACGCAGCTCGGCTTTCTTTCTCCTAGTGTCGACATTGAGATAAGCGACAGACCCAATGGGCTGACCAGAGTGCAGCTCAATCACGCCAATGATGTGTTTCTCATTGTTTAGAATGCAATCGATATCGGCTCGCCGACCGCTGGTCCGCGCCACCAGAAAGTAGCATCCATAGTCGCCGGACAACCACTCGCGAAAGACGTCCGTATCTCGCTCAGGATCAAAGGCCCGGAGGGTTACTCGCTCCCCCTTGGCAGGCAGCGTGACAGAACCTGCCGATAGATCGATGGGTGAGGCCTCTTCGTCGTCAGGCTCCCCGTCTTCTGACGAATGCGCTAACAGATGATTTACGTAGCGCAGGTAATCAATTTGCGAGAACCCATAGCCCTTCGCCTCCCGACAGAAATTCCGCGCCAACGTTTCCAGCGTATTGTCAGGCACCGAAGGTTCGGTCTTACTCATGGACTTCATTATCGTGATCCTCCATCACAAAGAGACAGAACCAGATGGTGGTCACGGTGGAGAAAATCCATGGAAGAACGATTCCCCAAACTACCCAAGTGGGCAATCCAAAGGTGAGCCCCATGGTGCTTGGGTCCTTCGGGTAAGCATAAAAGCCGGCATACCCTAACACCCACAAAGCAAACGCCGCCCAGATCACAAGGATCCAGATTGCTTCCTTCAGAGAGCGCTGGGCAAGATCACTCATGGTTTGATTTGAAAGATACCCTCGATTTCGACACCGATATTTCCCGGTAACGAACCCATCCCCACAGCGCTACGAGCGCCGACACCGTTCTCTTGGCCAAAGACATCGGCAAAGAGTTCGCTACAGCCATTGATCACTTTGGGGTGCTCCTGAAAGTCTGCCGAAGCATTGACCATGCCGAGCAACTTGATGACGCGAACCACGCGATCAATGGAGCCTAACTGCTCCTTGAGGGTAGCGAGCATCGCCAGACCGACTTGACGCGCCTGGTCATAGCCGTTTACGAGGTCGACTTCATCTCCCACCCGCCCGATCATAAGAGTGCCATCAGGACAAAGAGGTCCGTGGCCTGACAAATAGGCAAGATCACCGATAATCACGAACGGCTTGTAAACACCCATGGGCTTAGGTGCCGATGGCAGGACGAGATCGAGGGCAGCGAGGCGTGCTTCGTGAGACATGACGTCCACACTGAAGCAAATCCTCGCAAGATCGAGAAGCTTTAAGCGCGCACATCACTCAGAAGTCCCCGATCCGAGGCGCCCCTCGCTTTGCCTTGACCCACAGTGCCATGCGCGGAAACCTCCACCGCATGTCGGATTCCTTGCCCATCTTCGTGTTTGATAAGGACGGCGTTATCGTGGAGTCCGAGCCCATCAAGCTCCGCCTCTTTGAAGAACTCTTCGCCAAGGAGCACGCGGAGCATGTGCCCGCGGTTCGCGAGTTCAATCGCGCAAACGTCGGCATGGCTCGGCGTGACAAACTCGTACATGTCCTCGGAAACGTTATCGGCATCACAGAAGACCTTGAACGCGAAATCGACCAATACCTGGACAGATCCTATCACTTCGTAAAGGAGGCTCTTCTCAAAGCGCCCTCCGTAGCAGGCGTCCTACCGTTCATTCAGGAGTCGCCGCACACCAAGTATGTCTGTTCTTCCGCCCTGCATGCCGAAGTCGTGGATCAACTCCAGGCGCTCGATATCGAGGACCTCTTCACGGAGGTCTACGCCTTTCCAGACAAGAAAGCCGAGGTGCTCTCTGCCTTAAAGGAGCGCCATCCAGGCAGACCCATCGTCTTCTGGGGCGATACCATTCTGGACTACAACGCGTCACAGAAAGCTCAGGTCACGTTCATCGGTGTGCGCAAACCCGATGGAAATCCATTCGCGGATCTAGGCGTCCATACCATCCCTGACTTTGCAGACGGCGCTGCTCTCCACGCCTGGATCACTGAGGAAACAGGCGGCTGAAAGTCGCGGGAGACACTTGACCACGACAGTTAAAGCGCCTTTCTAGCGCCTGTCGTGTTCGAACTCCTAGGCACAGATCCCGAATCCAAAGCACGTCGTGGCCGACTGACCACGGCGCACGGGGTGATTGATACGCCGGCATTCATGCCCGTGGGCACCCAGGGCACGGTGAAAGCCATTTCCCCCGACGAGCTGACAGAAGAGCTCGACGCGCAAATCATCCTTGGAAACACCTATCACTTGAACCTACGGCCAGGTCTGGAGGTCATCCGCGAGTTCGGTGGGCTGCATTCTTTCATGCGCTGGGATCGCCCTATCCTCACAGACAGCGGCGGTTATCAGGTCTTTTCCCTAGCAAAGCTGCGAAAAATCACCCGAGAAGGGGTCAAGTTCCAGAATCATCTCAATGGCGACACCATGATGCTCACGCCCGAAGTCTCCATGGAGATTCAGGCCACATTAGGTTCTGACATTGCGATGTACTTCGATGAATGTCCCCCCTATCCCTGCGATCGGGAATATGCGGAGAGGAGCCTCGACCTCACCAATCACTGGGCGCTTCGCTGCAAAGCCTGGACCGAGGCTAACGCCCCAAAGGAGCAACTCCACTTCGGCATCGTTCAGGGATCGATCTACGCCGACCTCCGCGAGACTTCTGCCAAGGCACTGGTGGATCTAGATCTCGACGGCTACGCCGTGGGCGGCGTGAGCGTAGGCGAACCCGAAGAGGAGATGTTCCGAGCAGTCGACAACGCCGAGCCCTTCCTTCCAGCCGAGAAACCCCGCTACGCCATGGGTTTGGGCACGCCACCACAGCTCGTGGAAATGATCGGGTGCGGGATCGACATGTTTGATTGTGTCCTTCCAACCCGCCTCGCCCGTCACGGCACGGCTCTGACAAATCACGGGCCCATCAACCTGAAGAACGAGCGATTCAAGAAAGATACCCGCCCGATCGAGGAGGATTCGGATTCTTACCCGTGCAGCAAAGGGTTTAGCAGGGCCTACTTGCGCCACCTTTTGAAGGCCAATGAAATCCTGGGTTTGCGGTTGATTTCTCTGCATAATCTGCATTTCTATCTGTCCCTCGCGCGGCGAGCCCGTGAGGCTCTCGATGCCTCGTGTTTCACAAGGTTTCGCGAAGGCTTTATCTCAGAATATTACAAATCGGACCCAAGTAAGTGATCATCCCATCTCTCAGTTCTTTCCTCGCAGCCGCAGCTTCTCCACAACCTGGATCATCGACACCGCTGATCATGATGGTGCTGATGTTCGTAATCATGTACTTCCTGATCATCCGCCCCCAGAAGCTCCGCCAGAAGGAGCTTGAAGCACGCATCGCTCAGGTAAAGACGGGCGACAAGATCGTCACGACCTCAGGCATTCACGGCAGGGTGACGAACGTGAAGGATAAGACCATCAAGGTGAAGGTCGACACCAATACGAAACTCGAGTTCGAGAAGACAGCTGTCGCCTCGATTGTTCCTAAAGGCGACGCGGGCAGCAAGTCCGACGAGGCCGAAGACACCAGCGAGGACGACGAGAATGCAGAAAGCGCTTGATTCGGCTAGTCGAACCGTTCTTTCTCTCACTCCCCTGTAGGCCCCTTTCCTCCACTTCTATGAAATCTTCTGTAAACCTCCTGGTCCTTATCGGCTTCGCCATCATCTTCGCGATCTACGCGCTGACGGGCTCCCCCATCTGGGAACTGATCTTTGGCCTCGGACTGCTTGGCCTCTTCCTCTGGTACTTCTTTACCGATTACCCCCGCCAGAAGCGGGTCATCGGAGGTATCCTCACCGTTCTGCTGGCCGCGCTCTGCGTGGAGGCACTTTGGCCACGCAAGACGAATGTGAGCGACGAGCGCCTCGTTTACAACCACTTGACTGAAGAGCAGGTCACTGAGTCTCGCGATAAAACCCAAGACATCTTGTCCAACCAAGGCTTCATCAAGGACTCGCAAGACACTCGCGTAGAGTTTCCTTACCGCCTGGAAGGCGACTTCAAAGCCGACACGCGTGCCGCTTACAAGAAGACCTATGACGGCGGCGTTGGTCGCTTCTACCTCATTGATGGCGCCAGTAAGACGTCTGCCGAGGGCGAGACCGCTACTAACTTCGTCAACGTCTACAAGTTCTGGGAGCCTGAGCAACGCGCAGGTGGCCTTAGTTCAGATCCTATGCCCCAGGACCTCGACACCGTCTGGGGTGAAGTCCGCGAAACTCTAGCAAGCTACGACACGTCCAAGGCCGAAATTCCAATCGAACGCGGCATCGAACTCGTCGGCGGTAGCTCGTTCATCGTGAGGATCGACCGACCAGAAGGTCAGGAGAGCAGTCAGGATGATGTCGATCAAGTCATCTCTACCCTACGCAAGCGTCTCGACACCTTCGGCGGCAAAGAGCTCCTCATCGCGACTCAAGGCGAGGATCGCCTCCTCGTGCAGATGCCAGGGATCGACGATAATCAGCGTGATGCCATTAAGAAACTCATCACCAAGCCTTCACTACTCAACTTCCACATCGTGGATCGCACAGAGCAATCCAAGGCCCCCGCAGTGGCTGCAGGTAGCGACTTCGTGCCAGGCAAAGCAGCCATGCCCTCGCAGGACCCAGCCGACGGCAATGGCGGCTACTACCTCCTCAAGAAGAGCCCAGATCTCCAAGGAACCTACGTTTCAAACTCCTGGGCCGCTCTCGGCAGCACGAACAACTGGAGTATCATGGTCGACTTCAACAGCGAAGGGAAAGATCTCTTCTACAAGCTGACTGACAAGAACACCGGCCAGCCCATGGCAATCGTCCTTGATGGCGTGGTGCTCTCCTCCCCTCAGATCAATGGTGCCATCCTCGGCACGACAGAGATCACCGGCAAATTCACGGAAGAAGAAGCCCGCTCTCTCGCGGCTTCCTTGCAGAATCCCCTTCGCAACTCTCTATCCATCGAGAACGAAAGCAGCGTGGCTCCTGCCATGGGTAAAGAATCCATCAAGCAGGGCTTCTACGCCGCCATCGCGGGCTTACTCGCCACCTTGGTGTTCGTGCTCATCTATTACCGCACTGCTGGTATTGTTAGCATCGTCGGCTTGGTTATCACCTTATTGTTCCTGTTAGGTGCCATCGCGATGTTCGGCTTCACCCTAACGCTGCCTGGTATCGCTGGTATCATCCTAACGATTGGTATCGCAATCGATGCGAACGTTCTGATCTACGAGCGCCTCAAAGAAGAAATTGGCGATGGACGCACCCTTGGTAACGCAATCAACGGCGCTTACAACAAGGCCTTCTCCGCCATCTTTGATGCGAACATCACCTCGCTCATCACCGGCTTCATTCTCTACTTCGTCGCTTCCGGCCCGGTCAAGGGCTTCGCCGTGACGCTCATCGTGGGTATCCTCGGTTCGATGTTCGCCGCATTGATCGTGACGCGAGCCATCTTCAACTGGGCGACGGATACCGGTAAGCTCAAGACACTCTCTTTCTGGGAGTTCATTCCTGACAACGTGATCGACTTCCTCGGCAAGCGGAAGACTGCAATCATCTTGTCCGCAGTGCTTCTCCTCGTCGCCTTCGGTGGCATGGCCGCGCGCAACGTGAAAGCCCTCGGAGTTGACTTCGTCGGCGGCCACCTCTTCACCCTGCAGGTGACAGATGATTCCATCACACCAGAGGCCGTCAAGAATGCCATTGGCGATCTCGGTCTCTCAGAAGCGCCCGTGGTGCAAAGCCAGCAAGCCGTCGGCTCAAACGCACGCTACATCACTATCCGCATGGTCGAGAAGCCTGATAAAGCCGAAGCGGCAACTCAGGTGGATGAAGTGAAAGCGCTCCTTAAGAGCGAGCTCAACCTTGCCGAGAATGCTGACATCCAGATCGACTCTGTCGGCTCTGCTGTGGGTAAGGAACTCGCCATCAGCTCTCTCATGGCGTTGGGTCTCTCGATTGTCGGCATCCTACTTTATGTCACTGTCAGATTCGAGTTCGCTTTCGCTCTTGGCGCTATCGTTGCCTTGATCCACGACCTCATCATCACGGCAGGAATCGTCATCCTGACAGGCCACGAGATCTCTCTCGTTCTCGTCGGCGCCTTCCTGACAATCGCCGGTTATTCTATCAATGACACCATCGTGGTCTTCGACCGCATTCGTGAAGGTCTCAAGACGACCACTGGCAGCGTGAAGGATGTGATGAACATCGCCATCCGGAACACGCTGCGACGCACCTTGCTCACCAGCTTGACGACCTTGCTAGCGTTGGTCGTTCTCTTCGCCTTCGGTGGTCCAGCCCTGCGTAACTTCTCCTTCACGATCATCATCGGAGTGATCATCGGAACCTATTCCTCAATCTTCGTCGCGGCCCCATTCGTCTTCTGGTGGTCCGATAAGAAAAAGCTCAACCTGCGCCAGCAGATCCTGGACGCCGAGGTCAACCTCGACACGCCAGACCGCTTCCAGGATCCAGAGCCTGCGAAGTAGCCCAACAGCACTCTAGCAGAACATCTTACCAAAGAGCCGCAGAGCAATCTGCGGCTCTTTCTGTTTGGGCCCAGTGTCGGGGATCACTTCGTGATCCTACGCATTGCTTGCTCTCGGGCATTGGATCACGGAATGATCCACAACAATCTACTCCGAGAAGCCTCCAAAAAAATCTTTGAAGACTTGCTCGTAAACAGCCTGCTTAAACTTGGGCACGGCATTGAGATCAAAGCGGGCAGGCTTGATCCAATCTGCGCTTTGAAATTCGGGATGATCCGTATCGATCACGATCTGAGATTTCTTGCCGTGATAGTCACAAAGAAAGTAGGTCTGCTCTTGCCCACCATAGGTGCCAAACTTCAGACGGCCCTCAGCGAATTTGTAGCGATAGCCACCACGCTGTTCCACCACAGTGTAGAGTTCGCGTGTCACTCCGATTTCTTCTTCCAGCTCACGGTAGAGCGCTTCCAAGGCGGTCTCGCCATCGTCCACGCCTCCCTGGGGAAACTGCCAGGCTCCATCCTTACCCAGGCGTTCGCACACGAGGACTTTCCCTTTGCTGTTGCGAAGAATCCCCGCGACATTTGGTCGGTATTTGGTCCCCATTTCCTGATACTTCCTTAACAACCACACACTGCAAGCCGAATGTCTTCCCTCCTCAATTCAAAGACCAACTGGATCGTCATCGGTGGCGTGCTCGTGATGACCTACTTGCTAATCTCTCGCTGGAATACCCAGTCTCAGCTAGAGCTCCATCAAACGGCATTGATTGCCGGCATCGAAGACAACCGTTGGGGCCCGTGCAAGAAACGGATCTCCCAGAACTACGAAGATCGCTGGGGCTGGAAACGGGATGACCTGAAGTTGGTCTTCCAAGACATTCGCAGTCAATTCCTCGTGCTCGGGCTTCATCTGGAAGACACCCGCTGGAACGTCACCAACAACAAAGCCACGCTCACCGCACGCATTCGAGTCGGAGGCACGCCATTCGGCATTGGTTCGTCCATTCAGAGCATGATCAATCGCGAGTCGTCTCCGATGATCTTCAATTGGGAAAAGGAATCTTGGCAGCCGTGGTCCTGGAAACTTGTTAGCATGAATCATCCCGAGATCGACATGGATGGCTACGAGCCGGGCGATTTGGTCAAGGCCACGAAGTTCTAGCAGGCTTACAAGGAAACGGAGTAACCCACGGAAGACACGGAAAGAGATTAACTTCAGACCTTCCGTGGTTCCTTATTTCTTCTTCGCTTAGGCAATCGCCTTCCAATCTAGATCATGCCTAGCAAGATATTTACGCAGACGATCCGCATCATTCGGATTATCACGCTTCTGGCGAGAGATCGTCAATTGGTCTATGCTCCTTTGGGAACCCCCGAAGCCGATGACTACTTAGACGACATGGCACTGGGAGCGAACTTCGCCACCGTGAATCACTTGTTGATCAACGCGCTGGTTCTGGAGGCATTTCAGGAAATACTGCCTGGAGTGAATGGACAACTCGTCTATTTCATCAGCCATAACATTGCGCGACAAGAGATGATCAACAAGCAGCTCAGCTGGGTACATCGCAAGGGAGCCACTCGGGCCTTCCCGGGCGGACACCACGCCCTGAAGGACTCGCCATTTGCCCAGACGGGGCATCCCATCCTCTTGCCTGGAAATCCACGCGATGGTTCTGTCGTCATGGTGGCCCAGCCAGAAGCCGAGAAATCCTGCTACAGCGTCAACCACGGCGCGGGACGTTGCATGGGACGCAAGCAGGCCTTCCGCCAGCTAGACCAACAAGCGGTGGATGCCGACTTCGAGGCTCATGACATCCTGACAAACTGCCGCAAGCACCCACGCAACGAGGCTCCAAATGCCTACAAGGACTTCAAAGAAGTTCTGGATTCGGTCAAAAGGCTGGTTTGGCTAAGACCGTCGCTCATCTGCGTGCGCGGTTTGTCATCAAGGACGCTTCCAAAGCAGACGACTAAAAACTAAACCATGAGTAACATCATCAGCATTGATGGCAGTCAGGGAGGAGGGCAAATCCGAGGCCAACGCCCCAAGCCAGGCTTGAAGCGCCAACATCTCACCTGTGCCCAAGCCGCGCTTGAGGTCGGACGCGGTTCCGCAGACGGAGCGGAATTGAATTCGAAAGAACTCGTCTTCCATCCCGGGCAAGTGCGCGGAGGCGACTATCATATTCGCATTTTCACAGCCGGAAGCACAACCCTGGTCTTACAAGCCATCTTACTCGCTCTGATGAAGGCAGACAAGGAGAGCACAGTTACAATCGAAGGAGGGACTCACAATCCCATGGCTCCACCCGTGGACTTTCTCCAAGAATGTTACCTGCCCATTCTCCATGAAATGGGCGCCAAGTTCATCCTCGATCTCGACCGCTACGGCTTTGCCCCAGCAGGCGGGGGTCAAATCACGGCGAAGATCAAGCCCACGCCCCTCAAGACCTGCGATCTGTTAGAGAGAGGCCAGCTGAAGTCCATTTGAGCTCGTCTCCTCAGTGCCCATGTGGAGAGTCGCATTACTTCTCGCGAGGTCGCCACCTGAAGAAGCAGCTTGGTCACGACGTCGCCATCACGAGCGAGACCATCACAGACAGCGATGGCCCAGGCAATGCCGTGCTCATTGGCAGAAACTGGGAAAATGTATGCGAACTCATCATTGCGCACGGGGAACGCGGCCGGACGTCAGAGTCCGTCGTTCGAAATGCGGTAAAGGACTTTACGCGCTATCAGAATGCCCCGGCACCTGTGGGACGACGGCTCGCCGATCAACTCCTCTACCATTTGCACTCGCTGGCAGCGGTAGCTTTCGAACACTGCCGTTCACCAATCATTTCGAAACGAACCGGAAAGTGATCGAGGCCTTTCTTCCTGTGAACGTTCGCAAGACGAAAGAATCTCGTTCCGAGGTGTTGGTCGAGATTGGTTAAGAGGCTTGCAAGATCGCCTCGGTCATTCGCGCCGCCTGCACATTAGGCAAGACATCGTGAACGCGCACGATACTTGCTCCTTGCTCCACCGCTTGCGAAGTCAGGGCAACCGTCGACCAATACCGCGCCTCGATCCCATCCTCACCTAGCAGTTTCCCCATGAATGATTTCCTAGAAACGCCTAACAAGACTGGCTGCCCATAGCACTGGAAGGCATCCAGACGCTTGAGGATCTGCAAATTGTGCTCCAGCCCTTTACCAAACCCAATCCCTGGATCGAAGGCGAGGCATTGTCGTGCCACGCCAGCCTCCATCGCCAATTGCCCCTGACATTCCAAGAACGCCGCAATTTCCCCAATCACATCCTCGTAGGTCGGCGAAGCCTGCATCGTCCTAGGCTCACCCTGCATATGCATGAGCACGAGCCCGGCACCACAATCCGCCGCCACGCTTGGCATTTCTGAATCCCCCTTCAGCCCGGTGACGTCATTAATGATCGCAGCCCCCGCTTCAATCGCCGCTCGGGCCACAGCGGCTTTTGAGGTATCGATCGAGAGTGCAACTTGGGGAAACTCCTTCGCAAGCACCTCGATGGCCATCAAGACGCGTCGACACTCTTCTTCCACGCCCACCGGATCAGCCCCAGGTCGGGTAGACTCACCACCGATATCGAGAATGTCCGCCCCCTCGACAACCAAGCGGCGCGCATGAGCGAGCGCCGCTTCCGTATCCAGGTAACGTCCACCATCCGAGAAGGAATCTGGCGTCACATTGACGATCCCCATGATCAGGCACCGCCGCGAGAGGTCCCATTCAAACTGCCGAGCATTCCAGAGCATGACCCATCATCCCCCTGATCTCCAACAGGATCAAGTCGCCTCCTACAGCGAACGAATTTAATGGTGGACCATTGAAGCCAGTGGCTACAGTTAGGCCACTTCTCCCATGGCAACTTCACTGGCAGACCATTATCAATTACTTGGCAGCAATCGGCTTTCTAACAAAGGCGCACTCCTCATCCCCAGTCAACTCGCGTTCGATGAGTTGCTAGTCCTAGAGAAGCACCTCGCCCCCCGTGAGATCACTTACCTAGTCGAGGCCACGGCCGTTCTGGATCCCCCGCTGCAGCGCTATCTGGATAAGGAGGACATCCGAACGTTCTCCTTCCATGAGCAGCAAAACTTACCGATCGACCTGCAGAAACAACTCCAACCCGAGATCACGGCGGACCGTTTAATCATCTTCGTCCCCGGAACCGCTCGAGCGTGCCCCAACCCAAACACGACCGTTCCGAGCGCCACGCTCAAATTCCTTATTGAGACTCGCCTCCGCATTCAGGGCCTCGCCGTCAGTCGCCCCGCAGCTTGGCGATCCAGTATCGAAAGCGACCTTCCAGATCCAGGGCCACTCTTCGCTTTCGCTGAAGGCATCGAACGTGAGGCGTCTACACTAGCAAACTTCCAGGAGAAGATGATGGAGGCCGGGGAAGAATCTTTCCGCGAACGCCCGTTGCTGAACTATCACCTAGGCTACGCCGTACTCTTGGGAATGAAGCGCAATGGCGCCCTAGCAAATATCATAGACGGCACTGACGGCTCAGAAACGCCCTACGATCACATCCTCGCGGCCGCCCTCCCTTTGAGTAAGGTCGTCAAAGCGCGCACGGAGAAGCAGCGTGTGGCCATCATCTTACCGCCGGGACGCGCAGGTCTTGTCGCGAATATTGCCGTCGTCTTGGCAAACAAGGTCCCGGTGAATCTAAACTTCACAGCAAGCAAGGACGCCGTCGAATCGGCCATCCAACAGGGAGACTTAGATTTCTTCATCACTGCCAATGCGCTGCGCCAGAAGATGTCTCGCTTTGCCTGGCCAGCCGATGAGCAGACCCTCCTCATCGAGAAAGCCCTGCCCAAAGTCAAATGGCGCATTGCCATCTGGCTCCTACTCACCCGGTTCCTGAGCGCGGCTAAGATCGCCAGCATGATCGGCCTACCCAAAGAAGGTGGCGACAAAGAAGCCGTCCTCCTATTCACAAGCGGCAGCTCTGGCGAACCTAAGGGTGTAGCACTAACACACACCAATGTGTTAGCCAACACCAGTCAATTTGGTTCCCGACTCAACCTGAGTAAAACCGACCGTCTGTTAGGCTGCCTACCATTGTTCCATAGCTTTGGATCCACGGTCACCCTTTGGTTTCCCCTCGTGGAAGGCTTCAGCTTGGTCACCTACAGCAATCCGATCGAGACTAAAAAACTCGCCGAACTTATCCAGGAACATCGCGCCACCCTGATCCTAGGAACCCCAACCTTTCTTCGAGGCTACCTTCGCAAAGGAAGCGCCGAGCAATTCGCTGCCGTTAAACTGGTCGTCGCTGGAGCAGAGAAGTTACCCAAAGCCCTCTCTGAGGCCTTTCGCGATAGGCTAGGCCAAGAAATCCTCGAAGGCTACGGACTCACAGAAACGTCTCCCGTTTCGAATGTGAACCTATACAATCCCGAGCCCGATGCCAACCCGGCCGTCCCCATTCTCCCAGCCCTGCGACGCGGCTCAGTGGGCCAGTTGCTGCCAGGAGTGAGTGTCCGCATCACCGATCCTGATACGGATCTCCCTCTTTCGGTGCACGAAACTGGCATGATCTGGCTTCGTGGCCCAAATATCTTCACCGGCTACTTGGGGAATCCCGAGAAAAGCAAGGAAGTTCTCCAAGGCGCGTGGTTCAAGACGGGTGACATTGGCAGGCTCGATGAAGACGGCTTCCTCTACATCGAGGGCCGCCTCTCCCGCTTCTCAAAGATCGGAGGAGAAATGATCCCACACGAAACGGTGGAGTCCTATTTGAACAATGCTTTAGAATTCGGCGCTAGCGACGAACGCAAGCTCGCAATCGTCGGCATACCGGACGAAGCGAAAGGCGAGGCACTCGTCATGCTGTGTGTGGATGCCGATCTCGACTTCGATGCCTTGCGCAAGCATCTCATTGCAGAGGGAATCCCCTCCCTCTGGGTGCCAAAGAAGTGGATTCACGTCGAGACCATTCCAAGCCTCGCCTCCGGCAAGCTCGACATCAAGGGCTGTCAGGATCTAGCTAACGCCTCCGTCTAACACGACTCTCAATGCCTGCATCTACCCACGATGAACCGTCGGGAGATGGACCGAATGAAGACCAGAATCTTCCTAGTCCTCGTCCCAAACTGTCGCCATCCGATCCTGCTTACACCTACAGCGCTCCCTTTGATCGCATGGCAGGAGCTGGCGTCAATCTCGTCTTCCTTCACATCATCCTCATCCCGCTGAGCACACCGGCAGCAGACCTCTCCTTCGAATATGGGAATGTAATCCCTGCAGCGATCTTTACGGGAATCTACTTTCTGATCCTTCTCCTCTTCATGCACTTCAAGGGACTCACTCCTGGAGGCGCCGCTCTAAAATTCCGTGTGGTCGATCACAGCATGAACTTCCCTAGTTGGGGCCAATGTTTGCGCAGGCTCGCCCCATTCATTGCGATTGAACTCGCCGGATTGTGGCACCTCCACGTGGGCATTCACGAATTCATCGCCAGCGGAGATCCCTACGAGTTTGAGAATCTTCGCGCGATTATTCGCGAACATGGCGGCTTTTGGCGTGTCTTGGTTGGTGCCTTGAACGCCTACATCATCGCGGATCTCCTCTTCATTCTCCCCAGCCCGAGAAATCAATCATTAAGCGATAAACTCGCTGGCACTTTCGTCGTGGCCCGCTCTACTTAAGGCCGCACGCATGGCCCACAAGTCTCACATCGCAGACCTCTTTGTTGAACTCGACGGACGCATGTCTTTCGAGAGCTTCATGAGGGAGGCCCTCTACCATCCACGCTTTGGCTACTATAGCAGCAATATCGTAACGGTCGGCCGTCGAGGCGATTTCTCTACCAGCGCCACCATCAGCGAGACCCTGGGCAAGGCCGTGGGCAAGTGGGCGCTCCAAGAAAGAAAGGAAACGTTAGGAACTAGCTTTGGCAACAGATGGCACGTCATCGAGATCGGCGCTGGTGATGGATCACTGGCTCGAGATTTCCTTGCCAATCTTCCGCTCGTTCATCGCATTCCTCTCACCTACCACATAGTCGACGTTTCAGAACCTTTGCTTCGCACTCAGCGAGAGACCCTCCCAAAGCTTCAAGTGCGTTGGCATGACTCTGTCAAAGATGCCTTAGCCTCCTGTGATGGTCGGGCCCTCATCTTCTCTAACGAACTCGTCGACGCCTTTCCCGCAACAGCGGTTCGCTGGAATGCTAGCAGCAATGCTTGGGACGAACTCATTCTGAGCGATCGTGGAAATGAAGGCCTGTTAGAAACCTACGAGCCGCTCGCTAACGAGAAGACAGCACCAGGCAGTAGTATCTTTGATAGCTGGGATTCAGAAGACGTCCCCCTCAAAGACGGGCAACGTTGTGAGATTCACTGGAGTTACCGCTCATGGCAATCGGAGTGGCTCCCACACTTCAAGACAGGATCGCTTCTGACCATCGACTACGGCGCCCCCTTTCCTCAAGTCTATCACAAACGTCCTGCTGGCACTGTCCGTGGGTATTTCCAACGTATTCGGCTAGAAGGCGCGGAAGTCTACGACCGCTTCGGCCACCAAGATCTTACGGCCGATGTCAATTTCACCGATCTAGAACGCTGGGGCACGGCCATGGGCCTAGAGAATGTGGCGCTATCCAGTCAGGGCAAGTTTCTCCAGGAAATGCTCCCCAGCATAGGCAGTCCGAAGCTTCAACAGAAGGATCCGGCCCTCGAATTCCTCCTCTCCCCCTACGGTGCGGGCAAGGCCTTCCAAGTGCTTCACCAACGTCAACGCGGCTAACTTGAGCAGAAGACATGGCCAAGAAGAAGACCCTCGTCAGCTCCATTCTTGGCCAACTACCCATGTGGTCGGGCAAGCCTTCCGACATCCTCGGCTTCGTTCTCTTCTTTACCCTTGTTGGGCTGGCGCTCTACTCGGGAGAACTCGATCACGCCATCATGTCGATGCTCTTCTTCGGCGGAGCCATCATGATCAATCGCCAGCAGCCCGCCCCTAACAAGCCGGCTGATCTCGAAGGCCGCCTAATCGGCGTGGGCATCTTGATCAATGTCATCGTATTCTGCGTCATGTACGAGCCTAGTAAGGCCAGTGAAAGCGGTCTCGCCTCGGGAGCCAATCCTTGGCTTCGCATCTACCCCGCAGCGAGCGCCTTAAGCTGGCTCCTTGTTTGCCATGGCCTCAAAGGCTTCCGCACTCGCTGGCAAATTCCCTTTCTCTTTCTCTTCTTGGGTCTGCCCTGGTTAGTCATCCGCCAGCTGTTCGACATGGCCATCATCACGGCCGTCACCGTATCTCTTGTCCTGCGCTTGATGGGGTTCGATGCCTACATGGAACAACCCCTCTTCGTCGGCATCGAAGGGTCGCGTGTGAATGTGAACATCGGTTGTTCTGGCATGGAAGCGATGACCTACCTACTAGGACTCTCCGCCCTAGCACTGCTCGCTTTTCAACCTCCTTCCTGGCTGTGGTATGTCCTCGTGCCACCTCTCGCCGTTCTGCTAGCTTTCGTCATCAACATTATCCGAGTGACCTCCCTAGCACTCTTTAACTTCAATGGGCGTCCCGATCTCTTCGATAGCTTCCATGTGGGACTCGGTTCGCAGGCCTTCTCCGGCTCCAGCGTGGGCCTCTTCTGCTTGGGCTATTATGCCGTACATTGGTGGTGCCAGCGACGCAAGTGGACCACCAAGGTGCGCTCTGTGAAAAGCAACACACCCGACCTTGCGTGAGTTTGCAGGCCACTTCACCCAAGAAACGTAGTGTCTCCTCTCCAAGAACGGTGATGCTCCTGTCCTCGTGGCAGGCGTCCACCTTTCTGGGGTTACCCCAGAAATACGGTCGAAGACCGCTCTACCGGGGCACGGGCCTAAGGGCGTCTCTGCCGCCCACTGGCCCGCGCCAGACAAGTTGGGTTAGAGAGGAAGACGTCTGCACCCCCGCCCCAAATGGAGGGTTTGTAGAATCACCATGCTTTCTCTCCGCATTCTTACGCTCCTGATTTTCAGCCATACGTTAGCCCATGCGGAACCAGCAGACCCACTCGCTGCCCACGACAAGGCCGTGCACGTGATGAACTGGGAATGGATGCGTGATCCTTACATCTATCGCCACGGCAGCACCTACTTCCTAACCGCCACTCGACTCGAGCACATCTCTTGGGGAACCCAAGGCATCGAACTTTGGAGCAGCACCAACCTAACACAATGGGAATCCGTCGGCGTACATTGGACCATCGACCGCTCTTCCTGGCTCTCCAAACTCCCCCAACCCAAGGATCAAGAAATCTCGATCTGGGCACCTGAGATCTACTTCATGGATGAACACTGGGTCGCTGTCCACACGACCAACCAGCGCCGCGCCAACCTCCTTGTCAGCTACGGCGGTGAATACAACGACTCCTACGCCGAACCCTTCGGCGGGAACTTCGGTCAGCGGCATGATCCCTCCATCTTCACCGACAATGACGGGAGTCGCTGGCTCCTTTGGGACTGCGCCAAGATCGCGAAACTCAAGCCAGATCTATCGGACTTTGACGGCAAAGAAATCGAGATCGGCCCCTCAGATCGAAAGTTAGGCCACGAAGGCTGCACCCTCCGAAAGATTGGCTCCAAATACGTTCTCTTCGGCACCGCATGGAGCACCGACACACTAAAGCAAGGCACCTACAACCTCTACTACTGCACCTCGGACAACCTCGAAGGTCCCTACGGCTCCCGCCAATTCGCAGGCCGGTTCTGCGGCCACGGCACGCCCTTTCAAGACACCCAAGGCCGCTGGTGGACAACGGCGTTCATCAATGGCACGAACGAACCCGACCCAACCAAGGGCCAACAACTCTGCGCCGACAAGAAAGCCTGGACCATCAACCCAAAGGGGCTAACACTCGTACCTCTCGACGTAAAACTCTCCTCAACCGGAGAACCACAAATCCGCGCCAAAGACCCGCGCTACGCCAATCCAGGCAACGAAGAAGCTCAAAACTTCCCGCTGGCGAAACGTTAGAACGTAACTCGACTTTCCAATGTCGTTGCCGACAAGACGCTACGCCTCGGCCACTACTTCTTCCAATCCAGATTCGCCCTGAGCTGATGCTCACTCACAGACGACTCAACGCCAGTCTCAGGAACCTCCACCTTAGCAAGCCAAGTTAAGGTATTGAGAACGACCTTACGGAAACCATCGTTCCCCCAATTCATGTGGAAGTGGCCCCCAGTAAAGCCGAACCCGCGTCCACCGTCCTTACGCTCGACTACCCACAGCATGCTTTCCAAACGCCCCTTTGAAGAAATAATGTGAGGATAAGGCCCCTTAGGGTAGACGTAAGGTCCATCTCTCACATCTTCAGAAGGTTTCCCAATGAGAATCGGCGTGAAGGTCATGCTCTCATGAGTCGAGGATTCATTTCCTGCTCCGCCTCCAATAAAGCGCATGTTGAAGTACCACTCATCCTTGATCTGAAAGGGCCCCACACCTTGGGTCACAGGATGCTTGGGGAAATTTTTGAACTCGGGTTCCCACATCGGATTGCAAGAATACATGTTCTCATAACGCCCACCAATCCACGAAACCATCTCATTGGCACCTTTGTCAGGTGGCACTTCCACCCCGTAGTGCATGCAGCCGATACTCACGCCCTTCTTCACAAGAGCATCAAGCGTCTCCATATGATTCCCCTGCAGCGCAGGATGCCCGCCACCACCATCCGCAAAGATAACGATCGCGTCGGCTTCTTGCAAGACCCTCTCATCGCTAACCCAGCCCTCTGTGTGAACCTCCACGCTCAAACCTTCCACCCCCTTGAGACACTGCTGCAGCAGGAAACAACCGGCACGGAATTCATGCATCAACGGTGGATGACTAGGCTTTCCAGCAATAAGAACCAGCTTCTTTGTCTCCGCCGCTGCGAGCGCATTTGGGAGCGCCACCATGGCGGCAAGGACAAGCGAAAGAGAAATAGACTTCAGCATGCCTCTGCATAGACGGCCGGTCGAAATCTGGCAATCCTCTTTAAAGTCCACCCAGGGATTCTTTGGCCAGAGGTTTGACCATGACAGGCAGCCACTTTAGCCTAGACTACTGCGATGAATCTTCGAAATTTCTTCGCCCTCGTTGGCACAGTCGGCCTTCTTTCCGGTAATCTCAGTTTGCAAGCCCATGAGGTCATTCTCCAGGGAAATGGCAAGCTTGCTAAGGTCGACGCGGAAGGCAAGATCACTTGGGAGATGCCTTGGGGCGGTATCCACGACATTCATGTGCTCCCCTCTGGCAATATCATGGTGCAAGAGAAGATGCGCAAGATTGTCGAAATCAATCCCAAGACAAAGGAAATTGTCTGGAGCTACGACTGCAGCACTAGCAATGGCAACGAAGGCAAAAAGTTAGAAGTGCACGCCTTCCAGCCGCTTACGAATGGCAATGTCATGATCGCTGAAAGTGGTCCCGCTCGGATCATCGAGATCAACCGCTCTGGCAAACTACTCAAGGAGCTCAAACTCAAGATCGACAGTCCACACCCTCACACCGACACACGCTTGGCACGCAAGTTAGAGAATGGACACTACCTCGCCTGCCATGAATCCGACGGCACGCTTCGTGAATATGACAGTGACGGCAAGGTCGTTTGGGAATACAAGGTCCCGCTCTTCGACAAAGAAGAGAAGGGAGGCCACGGCTTAGATGCCTTCGGCAATCGCCTCTTCTCGGCCGTGCGTTTAAAAAACGGCAACACGCTCATCGGCACTGGCAATGGTCACAGTGTGATCGAAGTCACGCCCAAGAAAGAAGTCGTCTGGCAATTGCACCAAGATGACCTTCCGAACATTCGCTTTGCTTGGGTCACCACATTGGAAGTCCTGCCCAACGGCAACTATGTCATCGGCAACTGCCATGCAGGGCCAGGAAATCCACTCCTCGTTGAAATCGAGCCCAAGACGAAGAAAGTCGTCTGGACGTTCGATCACTTCGACACCTTCGGAAATTCCGTGCCAAACTCTCAACTCGCCGACCTCGTCGGTAAGACCCTCCGCTAATCCCATGGATGTCGGCATCATCACCGTATCAGACCGCGTCTCGCGGGGCGAATATCAAGATTTCGGCGGCCCTGCCCTGCGCAAGTTCGCCAAAGCGCGCGGATGGAACGTGCTCAGTGAAATCGCTGTCCCTGACGAGATCGAGCGCATCCAAGAGGCGATCCACTCCTTCGTAAAGCAAGGCTGCGGGCTCATTCTCACGACCGGAGGCACCGGCATTGCGATGCGCGACGTCACTCCTGAGGCCATCCGAGCCATCATGCGTGTGGAACTCCCAGGATTCGGCGAGATCATGCGATCCCACTCCATAAGCATCACGCCAAATGCCATCCTCTCCCGCGCTCTTGCCGCCGTCGTCGATTCAGCACTCGTCGTCGCACTACCCGGCAAACCCCAAGGTGCGGTTGATTGCCTTGGCTTTGTAGAAGGGGCCATTCCCCACGCCGTCAAACTCGCCCAGGACGTCCCCACGTCTTGCTAGTCCGTCACCCCATGAATCTGAAGAAACTCATCCCCAAAGAGCTCGGCCGTTCGCTCCTCATCCCCTTCTTGATCGTCGGGTTGATGTGGTCGGTTGAAGTTTGGGATTGGTTTTTAACACTCCTCCTCTCCGATGAGGGGGAATCGATTGGTATCCTGGATGCCTTCGGTATCAGACCACGCCAATTCACCGGCATCCTAGGAATTCTGTTAGCACCGTTTCTTCACCGTGACTTTGGGCACCTATCCGGAAACACCGCGCCCTTGTTAGGCCTCAGCCTTGTCTTGGCCTTCTCCGGCATGCGCCGCTTTCTAGCGGCCACCCTTCTCATCATCGTCGTCACTGGCAGCGCCGTCTGGCTCTTTGGTCGCAAGGATGCCATTCATCTCGGAGCCAGCGGAATCGTCTTCGGTTACCTTGGCTTCCTACTCGTCAAAGGCTTCATTGAGAAACGCGCCCGCTGGATTGCCGTCTCCATCCTCGTCGCCTTCCTCTACGGGGGCATGATGTATAGCATTCTCCCAAGCAGAGCAGACGTCTCGTGGGAATCACATTTCTTTGGATTCCTAAGCGGCATCCTCGCTTGCTACATCATGGCCAATCAGCCTCATCAGCCCACGGTCATCAGCATGCCCAAAAAAGAAATATCCTAGCACTCCGCTCGCCATGAAACCGCCAGCCAATTGCCCTGTCTGCGGGGAAGAAGTCTCACCCAATGCCAAAGCCTGCCATGGGTGCGGTGCTGACGAACGTTCCGGCTGGAAAGAAGACGCCCACCTCTACGACGGTCTCGACCTGCCCGACGACGCCTGGGAAGACAATGATGACTCCTACAACGATCGCGCTCCAGGACTCTCCCTCGGCTGGCGCGTGGTCGCCGGCCTGATCCTACTCGCCATGGCCTGGTGGGTGATCCGGGGCATCTTCTAGTCGCTTGCTGGCAGGAGAACCATCACCAATCTCGCCATCGATGGGAGGCAGCCCAAATACCACACTGCTGCTCAACAGCTCGTTGACCGTGAAGTCGGCAGAATGCTCGGTTCCCACATTGCTGATTGACCTAATGATAACTTCACGATTCCTGCTAATATCCACACGTTTCAAAAAGTAGGGCACCTCCTCCTCCTCTTCATAATGATAAGCGGGAGGCTTTCGATGAACGCGACAAAGCCCCAGCGAGAAGCCCTCCTCGGATTCAGCAGCAAAGCCTGACATCCCACCAGGAACTTGCTCATCGGCAGGAGTTCGAACACTCTCACGATCTGGTTCACGAAGATGCCACAGCCCTAGCAAGACAAGCATCCCCACAAACACACCAACAGGCACCGCGCGTCTCATCATGCTAGCCGACAAAAACCCTTCGTGTCTTTGTGACTTCGTGTGAGACTCACTCTTCATCGCCACTCCTTTCCCGTTCCTGCTGAACCGCATAGTCGGTGGTCTCAACAAATGTTGACCCTACTTTGATCTGCTTCGCTACACCTTCAGCGATAAGATTACGAACAAACCGATCCACCACATCCAACCGGGCCGGACGATTGGTCACCACTGTGCAGTAGTACACTCTCCCGTGGGAACGGGAGAGTGACGACGGGCAGCGAATATTTTTTCATAGGCGGATGCAAATTCGTCGCGCTTCCTTCCCAATAGACGCCCCTCATCCTCCGTGCCCATTCGAGCACGAGGACCGCCCGTGTTTTCAGCGGCACGGTCACTACAAGCGCAACACCCAGCCGGAGGGCTCTGGCAGGACACGCATCCAGCGCTTCCTCTGCAAATTCACAGGCAAGACCGTCAGCGTCCTTCCTGACACCTTCCTTCCCTATCGCTCCATCAACGCGCCTGACGTCCAGGAGCACTTTGATCGCGCTCAAGATCACCAGTCTCCGGCGCAAAGCAAAGTCGTCCGAGGCTGTCTCAATCGAGCCACAAAGCGATTCGCTAGGGCAGACAGAGCCACCAGCCTCACCGACTTCTTCGGGCAACGACTCCCGCGCACCTCATCGCCTCAAGCCCTCTGGAAAGCCATGCGCCAGGTCGCAGGCAACCTCAGCCACATTCTCCTAGAGCTAGCCTCTCAAGGCAAAAGCCTCCTCGGAGACTAC
>CALLLI010000311.1 GCA_938082635.1 uncultured Verrucomicrobiales bacterium | reverse complement strand
GGCCATCGACATAGATGCTAGCGACACGAGCGTCACCCGTGGTCAGGAAACTCACCGTCACATGATGGGCCGTGTCCGCCTGCAAGAAGTCTGGCTCTGAGGCAAATTCCTGCTCACTACCGACAAACCACTGCAAGCCCGCACTACTGAACAGTAGAGCAAAGTTGGGACCACCACCAGGCTCCCCTTTACCGAAGATCATTTGTGGGGCTTCCGCGATTGCATCCGCCTTGATCCAAACAGCGAGTGTGAAATCCTCCCACCCAGCGAATTCGGCGCCACTCACACTAGCACGTGATCCTCCTGAAAAGCCCACGGCCGATCCCGTCGCGAGAGCTGCTTGTCCCAACGCTAGAGTCCCGTTCCCTGCCGCAAAGATCCCATCCCGCTGGTTGCCGCTTCGATCTCTCAAGACATCGCCTTCACTCTCGTCCAACGCGTAATGGGCGATGGGGCCAACCGGATCGAGAGCGCCCGCGGAAAGCTCGATCATCAGCGTCGCTTGATCGGGGTCATTCGTATCCAGCTCCAGTGTTGCCACATATCCCCCGGGCACACCTTTGGGATCAAAAGTCACCTTGAAGAGCCCAGCCTCGCCCCCAGCCACACTTCGTGGGTAATCTGTAAGGACAAAGTTCCCAGATTGCGGTCCAGAAACATCTGCCCGCGTGATCGTCAAGGCTTCGGTGCCTGTGTTATGGACAATAAAGCCAGAGATTACGTTTCCAACCGAAAGTGGAATGGCACCCAAATCCGTCTGAGTTGGCGCAGATATTCTCGGGCCAGCGAAAGCTTCAGGCGTCGCATTGCGCTTCACATAAGCAGTCGGTGCCCCTTCCGTATTCAGTAATGTCGCCGTCTCGGTGTCCCGGTCATACTGGTACCACTCTACCGCCGCGCTTCCAAAACCCTGGAAGTACATCAACCGAAAAGCGTAGATCCCCTCCTGCCTCACCACCACGTCATACAAGTCTTGAGGCTCTCCATTATCGATCCCACGACCGGTATCCCAACCATCAAGCATGAGCGTTCTGTCAGTAGCTTCGACTCCCACCGAAGCGGCAAACCCATCATCACTGTTCACCCCAAACGTGTAAGCTCCAGGCTTCAGATGCAGATGTGTGAGGACCTCCATGCTGAAGTAGTCCGAACTCTCTTCCCCAATTAGCTCTTCCTCGAGAAAGCCGAAATCGTCATCGAAAAGCCCGCTGCCGCCAAAGTTGATCACAGGCACGGTCTTCGTGGCCGTGAAGGTCCCTTGTCCAGCTAGCTGTTTCTCCGCTTCGGAAATAGAGCTCCCACGTGGCCCTGGATCCTGCACCACTCGTGCAGAGAATCCTGGTTCCGAGGCATTGGCGACTGGGGTTCCCCACGCGGGCGGGAGGACCGTCGCCCCTCGATAGACGCCGAAATCAAAGGTCTCCCGCCGCTCCAAGGGAGGGTCGAGGTCTAGCGTATAGGCGATCTCCACCTCATGGCTACTTGCGAAATCGAGCGCGCCAGGGAAATACCGCACTTCCAACGCGCTTCCTTCTGTCGAGAGACTCGGAGTCACGGGAGCTCCATCAAAACTCATGCTAACAGATCCAGCGACCACTTGAGCGCCACCCTGCTCGATCACGAGATCGACCGAAGTGTTCGGTCTGGCAAAGTCCGTTCCTGGAGTTGGAAACACACGACTAACATACGTCGCATCTCCCGCAATAAACTGATAGGCCTTGATCGCCTCTGAATCATCAGGATCGTTGATGGCAATCCGCCGCGCTTCTTTCAGTGAGAAGAATTCCATGGAGGCACCTTCTTCTGTCCGCTCGCTGTGGGTGAAGAGAACGCGAATTGGATAGAACCCAGCTTCCGGCGCGAGCACATCAAAGTACTTGTCCCCCAAGAAGGAGTAACGGACGGCGTCTTCATAGGAACCGAGCACAGGCGCCAGACGATCACGGCCATCAGGGCCCATGCTCGCTTGATACCCTCCGATCGTGTTGATCCCCAAGCGGTGATAGCCAGCCTCCAACTCCAAGTAGGCTAGAACCTCGATCACCAGGCCACTCGTACTGTTTCCAGAGCCAGGAATCAGGGGAATCTCCACATCCGTTTGGTTTGTAGTCAGTTTCCCAAAGTAACCTGCATCAGTCGGCGCGTCCTCAGACCAGTTGATGATGCCTTCAACCATCGTCGATGCTGCGACCCAGCCATTCTTACTATCACTCGCCTCATTGTAGAATGGCTTGCCTTCGACACTCAGAAGATTGCCTGCGAGCTGCTGCTCCGCTTTTTCCAGATTCTGCCCATGGGCACTTGAGCTATCAGCTTGAGCTTCGCTGATCTGCGTCACATTGACCGTGAATCCACGCGGCACGTCATCAAGGCTCGCGACGCCATAAGTCGAAGGAATGACCGTGTATTCAGGCGTGATCACAGGAATCTCAGTCACGCCATCACCATATTGAAGCCGTAATGCATGCTCCGATCCTGGCAGCAACGGTTCAGAATACGTGCCGGTTACCGTGGTAAGAGCCCCATCCTTCGTTGCGGTCACGGCAACTTCCGCACCATCTAACAGAGCAGTGACACCATCAGCGTCCACCACCGCATCCCCATCTTCTAGGATCACGGTGAACCCATAGCCATTGACAAAACTATTCTTCGAGAGATCCGTACCTCCCACGCTGCCAGGTGCCGTGAGTGCAAGTTCGGCCGACTCGATCCAATCTGTTGCCCAACCATCCGACGCGCCTTCCTGGAAAGCCGAGAAGCTGACTTTCTGGCCAACCGAAAGTTCAAGTGCTTCCAATGGCAGCTTCGCCTCGAAAGAGTCCCCAGTTGCCGCCCACTCAAATTCGGACAGGTAGGCCCTCTCATCGGGGTCGGTAGGATCATACGCATTGATGCCATCAGGTGCACCATCTCGCCAACCTATCTGAATCACGATCTCTGAACCCACTATTCGCTCAATGCCCGTAGGCTCATTCTCGTAGGTCGCATTACTCACTCCCGTGACCGGATTGTTATCCGCGTCTATGAGCCAGTGATAGTAGTGACGATTGGTAAGTCCATCCGGTGTATCTTCAGCTTTGGGCGTAATGTCCCCCTCCACGGTCATGCCAAGATACAGGTGGACTCCATCAGTAGTCGCCCGGATCTGCTTTAGATCTCCATTCGGGTCTAACAAGTCATCAACCGAATCATCTACGATAGCAATATTCGTATTCTCTCCACCACCACCACCAGACGCGGGAATCTTGATTTCTACAGATTCCATGAAATCCACCGCCCAACCATCGGAAGCTCCCTCCTGAAAGGAAGAAATCGATACGGTCTGACCAGGCACCAATCCGAGTGGCTCGTAAGGTATCGTCGCTTGCAACGCGTTCCCTACTTTCTCCCAGGGAAAGTCACTGACCAGCGCCGTTTCATCGGGATCCAAAGGACTGTAGGCATAAACACCATCGGTCGCTCCATTTCGCCAGCCAAACTGAATGATGATCTCGGTGCCAATGCTATCCACAATCCCCGTCGGCTCATTCTCATAGGTCGCATTGCTCACTCCGGTGGCTGGATTGTTATCCGTATCGATGAGCCAATGATAGTAATAACGATTTATCTTCCCCTCAGGAGTTTCTTCTTCAGTAGGAGTCGTCGCACCATGCGATTCGAATGTTAAAACTAGATTCTCTCCTTCTACCGTCGCCGTCACCTTCGCCAGATCACCACTCGAATCTTCTAGATCCGATGGATCCGTGACTTCCACAACCGGGGCACTGACACCACCACCACCAGACGCGGGAATCTTGATCTCCGCAGATTCCATGAAATCCACCGCCCAACCATCGGAAGCCCCTTCCTGAAAGGAAGACACTGATACCGTCTGGCCAGGCACTATCCCGAGTGGCTCGTAAGGTATCGTCGCTTGTAGAGTGTTCCCTATCTTCTCCCAAGCAAAGTCACTGACCAAAGCCGCTTCATCGGGATCCAAAGGACTGTAAGCATAAACGCCATCGGTCGCTCCATTCCGCCAGCCAAATTGAATGATGATCTCGGTGCCAATGCTATCCACAATGCCCGTTGGTTCATTCTCATAGGTCGCATTGCTCACCCCTGTGGCTGGATTGTTATCTGTATCGATAAGCCAATGATAGTAGTAACGATTTGTCTTTCCCTCGGGAGTTTCTTCTTCCGTAGGGGTCGTCGCCCCATGAGATTCGAATGTCAGAATCAAATTCTCTCCTTCTACCGTCGCCGTGACCTTGGCGAGGTCTCCACTGGAATCTCCCAAGTCCGAAGGATCCGTGACTTCGACCACTGGCGCGGTCGCAGACTCCTGACCAATAGTCGCCCAGTCTGAGAAGTCGCCATCGATGACGACCTCAGCTCGCGAGAAGGCCAATAAGACACCCGTTAGAACAACAATGTATTGAAGGAAGCCAAGCCGCTTCCCTCCCGATCCGTAAAGTTTGGAGTAGCACATGATGACTGGAATTTAACAACTGCGGTTATCACACAGATCTAACCTTTAAAGCAACGTCCAATTTCCCGCACACGATTTCTACCTCTCGACAACAGAAGGTAGCCTCCAAAGCTCAACACTCCTATCGTCGTGAAGGCTCCGGCGAGAGACCTCGCTTGCAAGGCGTCGAGCCAGAGAATCTTGAGAAATGGAGCATTGCACCCAACCTCGACACTCCCTAAGTTCTCTATCCTCGAAGACCCTGAATCCTATGAAATACACACCCATTCTCCTTGGCTTGCTAGCCATGAATGCTCTCGGTGCGCCTCGCATCTCAGAGTTCATGGCCGACAACCTTGCCGCCTACGAAGACGATCAAGACGCCTTTTCCGATTGGATCGAGATCCACAACCCCGATGCCGATACCGCGGACATGGGAGGCTGGCACCTCACTGATGATCCTGACGATCTTCAGAAATGGGCCTTCCCCTCAAAGGCAAAGGTGCCAACGGACGGCTACCTGGTGGTCCATGCCTCCGGCTTGAACCTCGCTGGCCTCTTTGACAACACCTACCATACGAACTTCTCTCTTAGCAGTGGCGGTGAATACCTCGCCTTAGTGGATCCTGACGGAAATGTGGTGCAAGACTTTACGGAAACATACCCCAATCAGTACCTGGATGTCTCATATGGGACCGATGGAGAAAGCAATGGCTACTTCAGCAAGCCGACCCCTGGCGCAGCGAATGCTAGTTTCACAGAACCACCCGCAAAGAAAGTCGATTTCTCGACTGACGGAAAGACCTTCTTCGACACGTCTGAGTTGGAACTGACTCACGAAGACCCTGAGGTAGAGATCCGCTACACCTTGGATGGCTCCGAGCCGACCAAGTCACTTTTCAGCCCGGCGACTCTCTACACTGCCCCAATCACCATCGATAGCACGACCACCGTCCGCGCCCGGGCTTACAAAGATGGTGCCTTGCCTGGTCGTGTGAAGTCCGAAGTATTCATTCAGTTGGGCGAGGACATGAAAGACTTCGATACAAACCTCGGTCTTGCCATCATCGACTCCTACGGGACGGACGTGGATACTAGAGGTAAAGAGCAGCTCTACGAAGCCACGGCCGTCTTCATCGAAACCGACGAAGCGACCGGCCGAACGAAAGCAGACGGTGAGTCCGACTGGGCTGGCAGGATCGGCATGCGCCGCCGAGGACAAAGTTCTTTAGGCTTTGCTAAGAAGCAGTACCACATGGAGTCGTGGGATGAGTCTGATCGTGACAAAGCCGTCTCGATCTTCGGCATGCCATCGGAATCTGACTGGATCTTGCAAGCGCCTTACGCTGACAAGACGCTTATGCGTAACTACCTCGTCTACGGCTGGTCACGCGCTATGGGCCACTATGCGGTGCGCACGAAATACGTCGAAGTCTTCTACAACCCAGACGACGGTGAGCCGGTCACGTATGATGACTACCGTGGCGTTTATGTCTTCATGGAGCGCATCAAACGAGACGGCGATCGCGTGGATCTAGAGCCCCTCCTGCCAGAACACGAAAGCGAATCTGATATCTCCGGTGGTTACATCTTTCGGAAAGACAAAGAGAACCAGAACAACACCACTTTCCGGACAGGAACCGAGCGACAAACACTTCAATTGATCGAGCCCGAATACACGATCACAGACAAACAGTTAGACTGGCTCACCAACTACATGAGCGAAATGGAGGAAGCGCTCCATGGCGAGAACCGCGGCGATCCTGAGACCGGCTTCCGCAAGTATTGGAATATCGACAACGTGATCGACAACCACATCCTCGTGGAATTCGCCAAGAACATTGATGGCTATCGGATCAGTAACTACGTTTTCAAAGATCGTGGCGGAAAGCTGAACTACGTGGCCTGGGACTACAACCTGTCCTTAGGAAACGCTGACTACCTAGACGGATGGCGACCCGCAGGCTGGTATTACGAAGACATCAACGTGGATCAATACCCTTGGTATCCTGACATGTTCAAAGACCCGGAATTCGTCGTAGAATACGCCGACCGTTGGTATGAACTGAGACGGGGGATGTTCTCCGAGGAGAACGTTCTAGGTAGGATCGATGAGACGACCGACTTCATCCGTGAAGCAGCGGATCGCAACTTTGTCAGGTGGGATCGCTTGGGCGTCTACGACTGGCCAAACCCTCCCGGATTTGGCAGTCGCGATACCTACCAAGAAGAAGTCAATTTCATGAGGGACTGGGTGACCGAGCGCTTGGAATGGTTCGACGATCAGTTTGAGCGGCCCGTGAAGTTCAGCCAACAAGGTGGCCAATTGGAACCCGGCACTGTTCTAACCATGGAAAACAAACTCAGCCTCTTCGCTCCGCGTCCTGGCAAGATGTACTACACGTTGGATGGAACCAATCCCCGCCTCCGCGGAGGCGAGGTCGATCCAGAGGCCCTCCTCTACGACGGAGGCGTCACACTCAACGAGTCGGGGACCGTCAAGGCGCGCCTCTTGTTGAACACCGGCGAGTGGTCTTCTATCAATGAAGCCAACTTCATCGTGGGATCGCTCGCCTCTTCCCAGAATCTGCGGATCACCGAGATCATGTACAATCCTGCAGATCCGACGGAAGAAGAAGCCGCCGCTGGATTTACGAATAACGATGATTTCGAGTACCTCGAACTTCTCAACACGAGCGATGCCCCCATCCAACTCTACGGGGCCGCATTTGCCGATGGCGTGAACTTCGACTTCACGGACGGAGCCATTCACACACTGGACGCAGGTCAGCGCGTGCTGGTCGTGGCCAACATCGAGGCGTTCACGATGCGCTACGGTTCCATGCTTCCGGTTGCTGGTGCCTTCACGAACGGGAAGCTCAGCAACGGTGGTGAGACCATCCAATTGGTGGGTGGCGATGGCCAATCTGTCATCGCAGAGTTTGCCTATGACGATGACGCCGAGGCTGGCTGGGCCGCCGAGGCCGATGGTGGCGGGTATGCGTTGGTCCTAGCAAACGAACAAGGATCAACTAACTTCTCCGAGCCCGCAATGTGGACAAAGAGTGCCGCACTCAATGGCTCGCCAGGCGCTGAGGACTCCGGCGGTGGCGTGATGGTGACCCCGCCCTCTGATGGTTTCCAGATCACTGAGATTGTTCACGGCGCTGATGGCATCACTGTCAGCTTCACAAGCGAGGCAGGTGCCTCTTACGAAGTGCAGGTGAGTGATGACCTCGACAGCTTCAGCCCGGTGGCAGACGTCGATGGCGCAGCTGGCACCACGTCTTACAAAGTGACTATCGACGCTGGAAAGACCGCGAGTTACATCCGGGTAGCCAAGAAGTAGGCTTGGTTAACGTCAGGCATTCGGCCACGAAACCGAATAGCCCAATTCTGAGGGGAAACGTCCACGGACGTTTCCCCTCATTGCTTTAGTAGGTCGACGGTATCCCGATCAAATGATAGGTACACGAATGACAAATCATCGTCTCTGCTTGATCAGCCTGGTTGCTCTCGTGACCAGCGGATTCCTTGGTGCCCAAGAGCCAGCAGACACCAACTACGATGAATCAAAGGTTCCCCCATACACCTTGCCGTCTCTACTCCCTGCAGGAACCAACGCGACCACGAACGCAGAACGCGCCAAGCTATGGACGACGACACGCCGAGCAGAAGTCCAGGGGCTTCTTGAAACACATGTCTACGGGCGCACACCGGACACTCCCACAACGTTGTTAGCCAAGCTCGTGGAATCCTCGGAGGATGCCTTGGGCGGCACGGCCACGCGCCAGCAATTCGAATTATCCATCTCGTCATCCGTGGACGCAAGCCGCTCAATCAAACTCGCCATACTCATCTACACACCGAAGGGCAAGAGACAGGCGCCCGCCTTCATGGGGCTAAACTTCTACGGCAACCAGACCGTTCACACAGATTCTAGCATCCACCTTTCTAACGCATGGATGAGAGGAAATAGCGAAATCGGAATCGTTGCCAATCGGGCAACCGAAAAGCCGAAAAAACGGGGACTGTTCCGCCGATAAATCGGAAAATAACGTGATACGCTGAGAAAATCGCCGCTGTTTTTGCTGGCAGTTTGGGGAAATAAAATCCTCA
>CALLLI010000310.1 GCA_938082635.1 uncultured Verrucomicrobiales bacterium | reverse complement strand
AAAGCCAACCCCGACAAGTTAAAATTAGGCCCTACAAAATGAAACTCAGAAATATAAGTGTTGATTATCAACGAGTTATGATGTTTCGAGTTGAAAATAATCGTCAAAATAGCCGATTTTGACACACTAACAAGAAACTCGGGTTAGTCCTCGGGCTCAGCAGAACCGCCCGGCCTGGGCACCCTGGGCCATCGACGACCAGCCTGGCACTTCAAAGAGGACTCTGGTGCTAAGGTCGAAGCGAGGAATCTCCACAGAATTTCCTAGCGCTCCGAGAGGATGCTTGGCATGCAAGAGCCATGGTTCTGAACTACATCTGGATCAGCTTCTTTCTCATCGCATTTGCGACGGGGCTGATAAAGCTGCTCATCTGGGGAGACATGGCGGTGCTCCCAGCCATGGTCGATAGCCTCTTCAGCATGGCCGAGACCGGCGCGACGATCTCTTTGGGCTACATCGGCCTCATGACACTTTGGTTAGGCATCATGAAGATCGGTGAGGCTGGCGGCATGGTTAACTTCATGGCCAAGCTAGTGGCACCCTTCTTCACGCGAATCTTCCCGGACGTTCCCAAGGGCCATCCAGCTCATGGCTCCATGATGATGAACTTCGCAGCCAACATGCTCGGCCTAGACAATTCCGCTACACCGTTAGGATTGAAAGCGATGGGGCATCTACAAGAATTGAATCCAGACAAGGACACCGCATCGAATGCCCAGATCATGTTTCTGGTCCTAAATACGTCCGGGCTCACCATCATTCCGATCAGCGTCATCACCTTGCGAGTGGCCAATGGCGCGGTAAACCCAACGGATATCTTCGTTCCGATTCTGATCGCGACGTTCGTCGCTTCCCTCGCCGGACTCATCGCCGTTTCCGTCGTCCAGCGGATCAATCTACTCCAGCCCATCGTCTTCGCCTATCTTGGCGGGGCCACCGCATTCGTCGCTGGCATGACGCTCTACTTCGGATCTCTCACGCCCGACGCGATCCAGACACAGTCCGCACAAATCGCCGCCATTGTCATCCTAACACTCATTATCACCTTCATCGTCGCTGGAGTCCGCTCCAAGATCGATGTCTACGATAACTTTATCGAAGGGGCCAAAGAAGGCTTCGCTGTGGCCATCAAGATTATCCCTTTCCTCGTCGGAATGCTAGTAGCTATTGGAGTATTTCGGGCATCAGGAGCCATGAAGGGCATCATCGACGGCGTGGCTTGGCTGGTTGGCGCCGTGGGATTGAATACAGACTTTGTCGATGCCCTTCCCACAGCAGCCATGAAGCCACTCAGCGGAAGCGGGGCACGCGGCATGGCCGTAGAAGCCATGCAAAACTATGGCGTCGATTCCTTTGTCGGTCGCTTAGCCTGCGTCTTCCAAGGCTCTACCGAAACCACCTTCTATACCCTAGCGGTCTACTTCGGAGCCGTGGGCGTGAAGCGCACGCGCTACACCGTGACCTGTGGCCTTATCGCAGATGCGACTGGCATTATTGTCGCCATCTTCGTGAGTTACCTCTTCTTCCACTAGTCTTTCGTGGCGGGTACAATCTTGTGCACCGCACCGAGTTCAGCACCAAAGCCAGGTTGTCCTGCCGTCAGCACATACATCTCACCGTCCTTGTCTTTGCCAAAAGCGGTCACATAAGCATTGGCTAACATCCCGTCAGGGCTACCAGCGACCTTGAGATCGCTCATCGACCATTTCTCGCCCGTGCGGTCTGCGACGAATAGACGCCCTTTGCCAGGTGCCCAGGTCTGAGACCAATCACCGAAGACATACTTGCCCACGAGAGCGGGAACGGCCTTGCCCGTGTAAACGTCACCGCCTGTGATCGAAATGCCCTTCGCTTCGCTGTCTTCTTTGAACTCCGGATGATTACGATTCTTGTAGACCAATACGGGGTCAATGAGGTCGTGGCCGTGCTTGTCTTTCTTAGGCTTATCCACGCCAAGGGCACGTTTATCGTCCGCATCGAATCCATCGAGGCCCTCACGAATGTGCCAACCATAGTTGCCACCCTTCTTGATCACGTTCACTTCAGCAAAGCGATCTTGTCCCACATCAGCAAGAATGAGCTCGGCCTTATTGTCCGGATTTAAGGTGATTCCCCAAGGATTGCGAACGCCCCAAGCGAAGATCTCATCGCGCCCTGGTTTGCCCACGAGAGGGTTGTTTTTCGGCACCGTATAGGTGTCGCCACTATCCACATTGATTCGGAGCACCTTGCCTAGCAATTGCTCAATGTCTTGCGCATTGCCACCTTTCACGTGCCCAGGGCCAACATCCGAACCATTGCCACCATCACCCATCGTAACGAAGAGGTTCCCATCCTGACCGAAGAGCAGGCGTCCAGAATCGTGATTAAACTGAGGCTGATCAACCTTTATGATAACTTTCTCTGACGAAAGATCCGCCACCTGATCCTTCACGGTGTAGCTCGCTACGTGCGACGTGTGATCCCAGCCTTCGGGTGCTCCCTCTTGAAGCGGTGCACTGTAATAAACGAACACTTTCGCCGTCTCTTCGAACTTCGGATGAAATGCTAGGCCTAACAGGCCACGCTCGTCGAACCCACCATTGAGTTTCGCTAACTTAGACCGGACATCAAGCAAGGGCTTCTCCACACGTTTGCCTTCCTTGCCGATGATGTAGACAACACCAGCTTGATCGACAATCGCGAGATCCGAAGTTCCCGGGAAAGGCACTAAGCCCACGGGTGCCGCAAAGCCCTCCGCAATCTTGTTGAGGCCAATGGTCGGAACTTCCTGAGCGAAACTGAATGAGAGCAGGCCAGCGGCCAAGAGAGGGATCAGGGATTTCGTGTGCATGCCTTGAATTAGAGTTTCAAGAAACTAGGTGCAACCAGATTCGTCCTTGAGCCTGCTATCAACGGGAACACCAATTCGCCAAACACTCCATATCCATGCTTGCAGTCACCTCGACTCCACCCAAGCATCCCTGCTCATGACAGAGAAAGAACTCATCGCAAAGTTGGAGAAAGTAGAACGACTGTTCGCAGGTGCTACCAGCGACGGCGAACGTCTCGCGGCCTCCCTTGCCCAAACACGCCTAACAGAACGCCTTCAGGAATTCGCCAAGACGGAACAAGCAGAAGAATGGAAGTTCTCGATGAACGACGAATGGTCTCGCAAGCTCTTCACAGCACTCTTGCGCCGGTATGGAATCACGCCCTATCGCTACAAGCGACAGCGTTACACGACCGTCATGGCCCGGGTTCCCGCCAGCTTCGTCAATGAGATTCTCTGGCCCGAATACTCTGAACTAAACAGCGTGCTGACAAGCTACCTCGCGTCCGTCACCGACCGCGTCATCAACAATCACATACACAAGAACAGCGGGGAAGCCGAAGTCGTCGACCAACCGAAACCCCTCGGCGCAGGCTGAACGTGTGAATCAAGCGGCGAGCAGGATCTACCGCCATGGCATCACATGCTTCCCATGGCGGTGACTTTTAGTAGCCGCCGGATGGTAGTTCCTGTTTAATCATTGAAAGAGGACACCGTGGCGGGTGAAAACTAGGCCGCTTCAGAGGCTTTCCTGGCGTCTTGGTTTGGGTTGGATTTACTGGTTTTTCTAGAGGGGTGTTTGCGGTTCTGATGAGCTATCGGAGCGGAGATTGCTCTTCAGAACCGCTGCCGCAGCTCGTTCCTCTTTCGCCGTTTCATCGCTATCTTCGTCCACGCTCAGCTGCCTGTCGAGGTCCCAGATTTGCTTCAACTTTGACTCGATCCATGCCTTCAGTTCGA
>CALLLI010000309.1 GCA_938082635.1 uncultured Verrucomicrobiales bacterium | reverse complement strand
GTGATCGGGGCCGACCCAGTCGCGGATGTCGGGCGGTAGCAGTAGCGGGGTGTCGTGGTCGATGTTGACGAATCTGGCGGCCATGGATGCACCTTAGCGACTTGCGCCGTAGATGTCACCCTAAGTCCGACAGGCTGCTAGACAGAATAGACTTCGCACGAGCCGATGGTAGGCGCTTTGTCGCCTGATTCCCGGAGCGAGAACTACGCTCTCACCAGGCTATTTAGACAAGGAAGATAAAAATAGTCAACCTCGCACAGTTCGAATGAAAGGTGTTGATGTGCTCAGTGAGATTGATAAGATTCTTGAGATCTATAAGAAGAAAGCAGAGCCAAAGATCTGCGATGCAGGAATTTCTTCGAGTGGAGAACACTCAGTGAATTTATGCAACACTTACCTTCTTCGGAAACCCGGTCTTGTCAAAGGACTGCAACGAGAGAAAGTTCCCAGCGAAATCTCTGTAAATCAGAATGAAGATGATGAGGGCGAAATTGAAGTTGAGATTAGCTTTGGGAAGGATGATAAATCTGAAGAATTGGCCGCCATTTTTATGGCTAGTGTTCGGGAGATTTCTGAGAAACCTGACGAAGTTATGCAGAGAGAGGTTTCGCTTGAAGCGATTGCGTCTGCTGAATTGAGAACTGCATCATTGAACCTGAGTTCACTTCGCCAAGTGAAGGGAGCGTTGAATGTTGTGAGCGGTTAGGCGGATTGCTGCGCTACTACTACTACCGGGAGGCAGCATGAATGCAGGGCGATTCGAATTTTCGGACACTACGCGGTCTCGAAACACCAGCTTCGGGCCCCGCTCACCACGCCGAGCAACCTGCGGTGCCTCTGTTGAGAACGATTTCAGATCGCACCATGCGGAGCTGGCGCCCATGAAGGAGACGAGAAGAATGAGCAGCGATGAAAGTCTGGTCCGTGTCCTGTTGAGTTGAGTTGAGTTGAGTGTTCATCGTGAATCCTCGACCGAGCACCTATTTTTGAATCGAAACCTTGCCCGCAGTCGGAAAATTCTCCGGGAGAGGAATGGTAACTCGACCGGAATCTTCGAGTAGTTTCTCAATGCGTGCACTCGTCACTTGCCAATCGTGGTAATTATTCATCTGCCCTGTGAGGAGCATAGCTTTGATCCTTCGAGACTCTGTATCCGCAGCGTTGGTGAATAGAACAGCCGCGCTGACGAGGACCAAGAGAACGAGGCGATAGAGACGGGTTCTGTGTTTGCTCATGAAAAGAGAATGTCAGGGTGTTGCTTTTGGGTGACGCACGAGTAGGCGGTTGCCTTTGATTGTACTAAGTTTCACGCTGGAATGCTGGCCGTCGGGCCAACGCACTTCGACTCGGTCTGGAATCGAGCCTTGCGGAATGCCAAAGAATGCCGTGGCGGGATTCTGAGATAGGTAACCCCCACCGGCTTGGATCTCAGTGGTTTGGGCTGGGCCGTTCTTGCTGTAGAATTTTATACGAGCGCCAATGCCTGTAGGATTGCCTGGAAGACCCTGGAGTCGGAAGCTGATGGTTCGGTTAGGCGCATTGCCGCGATGGATAAACGTGATCACGGGACCGCTATTGCAAGCGGCGACGAGATCAACCCAGCCATCACGGTTGAGATCGACGACGCCCAGGCTCTTGCCATCTCCTCCGACGGTGAGGCCACTTTCGTGTGTCGGCATAGGTTGGAAGGTGCCGTCGCCACGGCCTAACAAGAGCTGGCTGAGACCACCGTCAATGCGACCGGTTTCGGGTTGAGGGCTGTAGGTGTTGTGGAGAAGGTAGATGTCAGGGTGACCATCGCCATCGATCTCCGTGATCGTGACTCCAAATCCCGACGAAATCTGGGCGATACGGGGAAGGGGAGTGAAGATGAACTTGCCTTGGCCGTCATTGAGCAACACGCCGGACCGCAGTTCGATGGCATCGAAAGATTGCGCCTTCTTCAGGCGATTTGATGTATAGATTTCTGTCAGGGTGGCAGAAGCGAAGCTCTTAAACGAAGGAAAACGTGACCTGATCTCGGGCATGGCGTTCTGTGAACAGCTCTTACCGCGAATGGGCAGCCATGTGTTTCCGTAGACTTTGGCTTCGATGATCTGCGAGGTTCCACTGCCATCCATGTCGCCGTAGTAGAGGCGGGCGGGGTGGCTGGGATCGGCGTGGTACTTGGTGTTGAGCCCCGCGTTTGTGAGCACATAGTCCATGGTACCATCATGATTGAGGTCCCCGGCGGCGATGCCGTTCCACCAACCTGTCAATTTAGTTAGTTCAGTAGCCTCGCTGATGTCTGTTAGGGTTCCGCTCTGATTCTGCAAGAGTAGGGGAGCGCCCCATTCTCTGAGAATGAGCAGATCGAGCCAGCCGTCGTCATTGGCATCACTCCAGACAGCGCTAGTGACCATGCCTGCGCTCAGTAAAGACTTAGCGACTTTGCTCGTGACATCGGTGAAGCTTCCTTGCTCGTTGCGTAACAGTTGACTGGCTCCCGAGAGCGGGTAAGCGCCTGGTCGGACGCGTGTTCCAACGAAGACGTCGAGGTCGCCGTCGCGATCGTAATCGGCAGCGGTTGCCACGCTACTGCTAGTGCGCGTGTTCGGCCAATGGCCTTTGGGCGCGGGTTTGAAGTTGCCCTTGCCGTCATTCAGGTAGAGGCGGTCTTGATAGGCTTCGCTCTCGGCATCGGCTTCGACACCTCCGCTGGTAACGAGGAGATCGGAGTCACCATCACCATCGGCGTCAAATAGGAGCGGCGACATGTCTTCGCTTGGCGCGTGGGTTTTGAGGGCGGGGTTGGCAAGGGCTTTGAAACCTACAGGTTGAGTTTGAATGACTGTGGTGGCGTGACTAGTTGGGCGGCCAAGGATCAGATCATCATCGCCGTCGTTGTCGATATCTCCCCAGGCTTGACCGGGACCGAGTTGCGAAAGCTTGTTAGGCAGGAGTGGCTCACGAGCGAAGTCGTCGAAGGGATTCTCTGCTATAGAAGCTCCGCGTAGGGCGTCGGAAACAATGAACAGGATGTCGACCGGTTTCTTGAGTTTCTTGGTGTCTTTCGTTTCTTTGATGGTGTGATGGTGGCCGGTTCTAAGATTGGTTAGATGCTGATGAGTGCCGCTGGGCCATTCGATGGTGAGGTCAAACTTGGTGTCCTGGCCAAGGCCGATGGCGATCATAGGCGCATTGGCGGACATGAAGCCTCGTGTGAGAGTGTGGTATTTAGTCTGTTTACCAGAGGTGGAGGTGATGCGAAGCAGCGCTCCAAGACCGTCGCGATTACTTCGCGTGCCTTGAAGCGAAATCAACGCTAACTGATTCTCATGGCTGTTGTTGCGATAGAGGCTGGCGGCTTCTTCAAAGTTGTTCACAACGAGGTCGAGATCGCCGTCTTGATCGAGATCGCCAAGGGCAGCACCGTAACTCACCTTGGTGGCGTTGAGCCCCCAGGTTTCGCTGACGTCTTCAAATTCCAGGTCGCCGAGATTGCGGTAGGCTAGGTTAGGATCATTTCTAACAGGGGACGGGAGCCAGACTTTCTTCAACTCAGGTGTGTTGAGTCGTTGAGCCCCCCGTGCAGCGTTCATGATGTCGCTGTTGTCCCAGTAGCGCTCGGCGCCGTTGGTGACGTAGAGATCTTCTTTCCCGTCGCTGTCAAGATCACCAAATTTGAGTGACCATGTCCAGTCAGTGGACGCTATGCCAGCGAGGAAGGCGCCTTCTTGAAAACGTGGCGTGCCGGAGTTGATGTAGAGCGCATTGCGCATGTACTGCCTGGGGATAGCGGACTCAAGGAACCAGCCCTGCATGTCGCCCATGGAGATCTTCTGCTTGTAGTGGGTAGTGCCTTGCATGTCGGAGGCCATGAAGTCTAACCAGCCGTCGTTGTTCACATCGGCCACATCACTGCCCATGGAGAACCAGGGTGTGTGTGGTAGGGCGAGCTTGTTCACATTGGTGAAGGTGCCATCACCGTTGTTGCGGTAGAGATGATCTGAGCCGTAGAAATCGTTCGAATTGTAGAGATCGGGATCGCCGTCGTGATCATAGTCCCACCAAGTGCATGAGAGGCCGAAGTCCTCGTCGTGAATGCCTGCTTTGTCGGAGACATTGGTGAAGGTGCCGTCGCCGTTGTTCTGATAGAGAATGTCACTCTCACCCGCTGGGATGAGTTTCCCATCCTGAAGGTCAGAACGGTAGAGTGGTTTGGCTATGCCTTTCAATTCCGGTGGCACGATGGGCATGCCGCGCGCATCTTTGGAATACTTCCAAAGCGGCGCTTCGATGGAATCGATGTGGTTGTTGCAGAGATAGGCATCAAGATCGCCATCGAGATCGTAGTCTGCGAAGGTGATCATGACACTGGCGCCTTTGTAATTCACACCGGCTTTGGCAGCGCTTTCTACAAAGGTGCCCTTGCCTTGGTTGATATAGAGACGGTTCTCACAATCGTATCCACAGACAAAGAGATCGAGGTCGCCATCGTTATCGATGTCCGCAAAGGAGGCGCCAGTGCCCCATTGGGACTCTTTGGTTAGGCCCGCTTTGGTGGTGACGTCTTCGAACTTCCAGTTGCCGAGATTCTTGTAGAGTCGGTTGCCTTTGAAGGGTTGTGTGAGGAAGACATCGGTGAGGCCGTCGCCGTCGTAGTCACCCAGGCAAACACCGCCACCAGTGACGGCGTTGACCATCTCGTGTTCGTACTTGGCTGGTGGCTGCCAAACGTAGCTGAAGTCGAGCCCAGTTTGAGAGGTGGGGAGGTCTTGGAAGAGGGTGGGGCTGTTGTTGGGGGCGCGGTTCTCCAACGGCTTTCCGGTGGTGATATCGCCGAGGGCCTGGGAGATCAGCACCACGGTGAAGGCGAGAAAGGAGAAGAAGGCTCGCACAGAGGCACAGAGGCACAGAGGCTCCTTAGATTGCGGATTGAGCAACTTCATGACGCTCGTCAAAAGATCCTAGTTTGCTAAAACTTCGTTGAATTCCATACCTGTAATTCTCTGTGCCTCTGTGCCTCTGTGCGAGCATAAAGAAGAAGGGGCGGCTTGGAGGCCGCCCCTTCGATTGATCAGCGGTTGCTCGTCTCCGACTTACTGGCGAGCGACACGGTAGTAGCCTATAGCTCTTGCGATGCGCGCGGCATCCGTGTCCGAGAACGAAGCAGGTGAGCCGTCTCCGTCGATCGACATGATATCCGTCCACGTGATGAGGTCTTCCGAATACTGGATGGCGTAGGTCGTTCCTGCTACGGTTTGGAAGGCTAACGAAACGTTGTTCGCTTCGTCGCGGGCGATGGCGTCGATGACGAAGGGGCCTTCTGTTCCACCCCCTCCGGCGAAGTTCGGCTGCGTCTCTTCATAAGCCGTTGCGATCTCTGCGTCTGTCAGTGCACCGTCATAGATTCTGACAAAGCCCACACTCAGCGAACCAGACAGTCCCTCATTGACTGTCGTCTCGTTGTCCCACTGGGCGCCGATGACGATGCCCTGACCACTGTGCGTGTTGAGGGTGATGCCTTCCTCGGAATTGGTTAGGCTGCCATTGGTGTAAACGCGCGTGGTGCTTCCGTCATTGCTGTAGGCGATGTGCGACCATTTGCCTGCTTCCTCAGGTCCATTGGCCTCTTCTCCCCAGCCAATGTCCGGCGCGCCCCAATGACCAACCGCACCGAAGGTTTCATGGGTTCCATGATTGAACGACACGTTAGTCCCTTCGGGTCCGCCGCGCCGTCCCCAAGAGACCACGGTCTCTTCCTCGGCAATCTCGGGGTTGTAGACCCAAGCTTCAACCGTGCGGGCTCCGGCTCCTTCGATACTTGGGATCGATGTTGGGCCAATGAGCCAGTCACCGGAACCATCTAAAGTGACGCCGGTCGCACCTTCAATCGTTTCCACTGTGGGATCCCCTTCAGCCGTAAATTCACCGCCTAACGTTCCCGCATTTGCCCAGGTGGAAATGGCTCCTTCTGGGAGGCCGTTTGCGTCCAATTGAACCAAGACGGGTGGCAGACCGGCTCCGGGAATCGGTTCGCGTCCGAATTGCGTCGCATCTTTGCTATAACTTGCCGCAATTTCAATGTCC
>CALLLI010000308.1 GCA_938082635.1 uncultured Verrucomicrobiales bacterium | reverse complement strand
CGATCAGCCCCTCGTAGGCAGCGAGTGACTGCTCCCGCGATGTCATCCTTTTCCGCCTCCGGGATGACGGCATCGCCTAGGGAAGCGACGACGCGCTGGCGCGGGGAGCCTTCGGCATTGCGATAGGATTCGACGAGCTGGTGCAGCGGAGTACCTTTGATAGTCTTGGTTCGGAAATACACAACTGAGACGCAAAAGGTGCGAAGAAAGAAGCCAAGGCCTAGAAGTTGGAATTAGGCACAACGAAAAGAGAATCGAGAAAATGAGTAAAGGTTATCAACGAGTTACGGCGACTAAGTGGGCAAATTATCTCGAAATTAGTCAATTTTAACCCGCAAATAAGAAACTTGGGCTAGAGATTGCATGGCGCAACCTTGCCATCTCCTCCCCATTGAAAGGGTTGCTAAGACCGATCGACCGCTGGTGTGGAAGCCCGCCAAGACCGCTCATTTCTTGGCGGGCCTCTTGCCAGTGGCGCACCTACGAGATTGATGCTTCACTGGAACCGTGAGCGAAGAAGCCGTAGAAGATACGAAGGTTGAAGTGAGAAGTTACTTCGTTAGGGATCGTAATGCCCTGGCGACCCGAGCGGACATTGGCCCTCTTTACGTAGACCACTACCTCCATCTCATGCAACATGGCATGCGCCTGGAGCCTAACGTTGACCAGTTACTTAAGGACGCCCTTGGGGCACTCACGTTGCATCTAGCTTCGCGCCCCTGGGAGGAAGACGCCGCCTGGACCGTCAATTTCCAAGAGCCACTCTGCAATCTCTTCGTAACCGGCAACAGCCGATCCGAAAGCGTCACGGGAAGAGCCTTCACTAAGGATGTGCGAGTGGGAACAGCCAATCGCTTCATCGCTCAAGTCCGCGACGATCACTCGGGCGTCCGCCAGAGCATCGTCGAGTTTCAAGAAGCCGACTTCTTCCGTATTGTGGAGCATTTCTTCGACCAGAGTGATCAGCGCCTGGCTCGACTCTTTCGATACAACGAAGAGACCTTCGTCATGATCACCGCCCAACCCGATTGTGATGAGGAGTGGTTAAACCAGCTCACCGAAGAAGATGTTCGTGCCTTGGATCAAACAGAGACCTTAAGCCTACTAGAATCTCGCTTCTACCGCTTTGGCTGTGGTTGTGATTTAGACAGGATTCTCCCGACCATGGCATCCCTTACGCCAGCCCTTATCGATGAACTTTACGAGGGCTCAGACACCATTCCGATCCAATGCCCCCGATGCGGCGCCCGATTCCCCCTCACAAGGAAGACGTTAAAGGACTACCTAGCGAATCGTTAAGGTTGCTTGAGAGCAGCCCGTTCCGGCATGCGAGTCAGCCACGCGAGCACCGTCACGATGGCAAACGGGATCACCATCATCGACATGGCTGGGAAGTAACTACCAGCGATTTCCTGCTGAGAGGCAAGCCACCATGGGCCCAGCGCAGACGCGACCACAGCCAGTGCTTGCGCCACCCCTTGAATCTTCCCCAAATGCTTTGGGCCGAAGGTGTGACCAAAGCTCGTGAAGAAGAGCACCGTAAACACACCTCCACAGAACCCATAGACACTAGCATGAAGAATGACCTGGGTCTGAGTCTGCAAATACGGGTAGAATACGAGAGCAAGCGTCAAGAGAGCGAGGCTCGATCCAAACACAGGCGTGACACCGAAGCGCTTGCTGGCCCAAGCAGCTAACAAATTCCCAAACAAGCCCGCTCCCATCAATCCTGCCATGGCGTAGCGAAACGTGGTAGACCCAAAGCCTAGCTCCAACAAGATGGATTCGTTAAACAAGCTCACAGCAGCAAGAAGCCCCCCATAGAGCGCCATGCTGATGCTGAAGACCCAGAAGCAAGGAATGCCCAGAGCCTGTCTGAGCGTGAATGAATCTTGCACCTCTGTCGCCTCTTCCATAGAAGCCACCTCCAGCGTTGGACCTGACCTAAACCCCACGGCACACACCAAGCCTAACAAGAAGATTCCGATCCCAAGCACACGCCAAACCTGTCGCCAACCCAAGACTTCAATCTGAGCCTGAGCAGTCACGATGGCCACGCTGAAGCCCAGGGCGACCAGGACAGAGAACACGCCCATGGCCATCGCCAAGCCCTTCGTAAAGCGCTTACAAAGCGCGGTGACACTCACCGTCGACAAGGCGCTCTGCCCAACCCCACGCGTGAGAATTAGAAAGAGCGTGATCGTCGCCGCAGTGACCCATTGGCTCATCATCATAACAAGCCCACCGAGCACAAGTAGGGTCAGCGAAAGAATGCAGCGAGCCCCCCAACGATCCATGAGAGGCCCAGCGACAAGAGCAAAGCCACTACCCAGCAGCGTGGCAACAAGGTTCATCCTAGCAAAAACCGTCCTGGCCAAATTCAATTCTCCAAGGAGAGGCTCAGTGATCAGCCCGAGGCCAACTGTCCGCCCTGGCAACGTCGCCACCATGCCACAGGCAGCGAGAGCAACGACAAGCCAACGAGAACGTAACGACAAGAAGGAGAACACGCAGGTTTCCTAGGCCAAGAGCCTACTAGAAACAAGCGATGGTCTTACTAGCGGGTGATCTCTGATACCCGAGTCACCCTAGCTCTGAAAGAAAAGATACCAGTCTCCCTCAATGTGCAGAAAGACTCCTCGCTCCATCTGCCGAGGGGTCTTCGGACCGTCAAGGGACTTACGAAGATCGCTCGGCGCTCTCTTCATGTACATATATCCCTGTGAAGAGCCACTGACTCCCCAACCGGAAAGTGAGGGATTGAAAGCCACCTCGCCCACTCCTTCAAAACTACATTTAACACAACCTATCTCTATCAGGGAGCGCTGGAAACCAGCAAGGTAATCCCTCGAGACCGTGGAAATATCAGGCAATGACTTATTAGCGTAGACACGTGCCAGCCTTCGGTCAGCCTTGAGCAGCGATAGCATTCTTTCGAATGTAGCCAGTTCTTCGCGAAATATCTTTAGCCTAAAAACGGCAATGGAATCCCCGAATTCTGCGCGAACCGTTGAAATGTAAGCAGTTGTGCATCAACGAGTCGTCACCCAGAAGGTCCATTGCGAAGCAATAGGAATTCGCTGCAAATGAACAAGTTACGAATCGTCCTCAGTTTCCACTCCCGTTTTTAGGTTTAGCCTAGAAGCGTGAATGGAGAATTGAATGAACCGGCACAACTCGTTTACCTTGAGGGTGATGAGTGCGCTTTTAGACCAATTGAGCGCTCACCCTGAGGGTGACCTCGCCAACACCCCTCTTTCGAGCCTCCAGCCCTGGCCGGTAGACACTCCGGGCGGGCGATTCTACGCCGAATGGGACGAGGACACCCCGACCACTCGCGATGGCCAGCTTATCTTCTTCTTTCAGTTTCTCAAAGCGGGT